>NZ_JAOCAT010000012.1:0-184367 GCF_029839485.1 Achromobacter sp. GD03932 | reverse complement strand
CAGCACCTGATCGATCCCGAGATCTGCATCCGCTGCAACACCTGCGAAGAAACCTGTCCGATCAAGGCGATCACCCACGACTCGAACAACTACGTGGTGGATCCCGAGATCTGCAACGGCTGCATGGCCTGCGTGCCGCCTTGCCCCACCGGGGCCATCGACAACTGGCGGCTGATGGTGCGCGCCGAAGCCTACGGCGTGCAGGAACAACTGGGCTGGGAAGAATTGCCGGGAGAGAAGGCATTGCCGGAAACGGCCGCCGCCGCGCCAGCCGGCGGCGAGCCTGATGCGCAGCAGCCTGTCGCGCCCGCGCCGTCAACCGCGCCCGGTGCGACGGTCCCGCCGTGGTCCGCCGCCCATCCCTACGTCAACCTGTACACGCACAAGACGCCCATGACTGCCACCGTGGTCGGCAACTACCGCGTGACCGGCGCCGACACGGAAAGCGATATCCACCATATCGTGCTCGACTTCGGCGACCTGCCGTTTCCCGTGCTGGAAGGGCAGTCCATCGGCATCCTGCCGCCGGGTGTGGATGCGCAGGGCCGGGCGCATCACGCGCGCCAGTATTCTTTGGCCAGTCCGCGCGACGGCGAACGGGCCGGCTATAACAATCTCTCGCTGACGGTGAAACGCGTCACGGAGGATCATGCGGGCGCCGCCGCGCACGGCGTATGTTCGAATTACCTGTGCGACCTGGCCAAGAACGACAAGGTGCAGGTGATCGGACCGTTCGGCCATACTTTCCTGATGCCCAACCACCCCCGTGCCAATCTCATCATGATTTGCACCGGCACGGGTTCGGCGCCCATGCGCGCCATGACGGAACGCTACCGCCGCCGCATCGAGACCGGCGAGAACGGCAGGCTCCTGCTGTTCTTCGGCGCGCGCACCGAGCGCGAGTTGCCGTATTTCGGGCCGTTGATGAAGCTGCCGCGCGATTTCATCGACATCAATCTGGCGCTGTCGCGCGAAACCGGGCAACCCAAGCGTTACGTGCAGGACCTGATCCGCGACCGCGCGGGCGTGGTGCGCGAACTGCTGGCGGACCGCAATACCTGCATCTACGTGTGCGGCTTGAAGGGCATGGAAGTGGGCGTGCTGGACGCCCTGCGCGACGTGACGATGCAGGCGGGCCAGGATTGGTCTATCCTGCATGATGCATTGCGCCGCGAAGGGCGCCTGCATTTCGAAACGTACTGAATCCACAAACATGCGTGGCAATCGGCGCGCGCTGGCGCGCCGATTGCATTTGCGGGGGGAATCCACAAAATGAAGTTCGCCGAGTTCAAGGACGGCATGGTCATCAAGGGCGGTCCGGTCACCCTGACGGAAGCCGAAATCCTGGAGTTCGCACGCAAGTACGATCCCCAGTGGTTCCACACGGATCCCAAGCGCGCCTCCGAAGGCCGTTGGGGCGGGCTGATCGCCAGCGGCTGGCATACCTGCGCGCTGGCCATGCGCATGGCCGTGGACGCGGCGCTGCACGATTCCGAATCCTTTGGTTCGCCCGGCCTGGGCGAGGTGCGCTGGCGCACGCCGGTGCGTCCGGGCGACACCCTGCGCCTGGAAGCGCGCGTGCAGGGCGTGCGCACCTCGTCGTCGCGTCCGGACCTGGGCATCATCACCTGGGCCTGGACGGTCCTGAACCAGCACGACGAAGGCGTGCTGGAACTGGACGCGACCAGCCTGTTCGATCTGTCCGGCGAAAACTGAGGCTGGCCGTCTAGCGCTTGCCTGTCTGCTTCAGGATGGCGGCGGCTTCAGGACCGGCCGCTGCCTTCCAGTTCTTGACCGAGTCCGCCGCTGCATCCTTCAGCGCGCGCTGCACGGGCAGGGGCACCGACGTATTGATTGCCACGCCGTTCTTGCGCATGTTGGCGTAGTTCTGCTGCAGGCGGCCGTCGATGCGCTTCCATTGTTCGGTTTCGGTCTGCGCCGCGGCCTGGTCGATGGCGCGGCGCGTGCGCGCATCCAGCGCCTGGTAAGCCTGCAGGTTCATCGTCGCCACCGAGATCGGCATGGCGTAGTTGATCTCCGCGAAGTTGGGCAGGTGCTCCCAGAGCTTGCGGCCCGCGCCGCCGTCGCCTGAGGACAGCACCGCGTTGACCTCGCCCGAGGCGATCAGCGGCATCGCGTCCGCGAAGGAGATGTTCTGCGCGCGGGCGCCGGCCTTCTGCATGACGTCCTGCGACGTGGCGTCGTAGGTGCGGATGCTCAGCTTCTTCAAGGCCGCGACGCTGTCCAGTTTCTGCTTGGACCAGATGCCGGACGCGGGCCACGGCGTGGTGTAGAGCAGCTTCTGCCCATGCGCCGCCAACAGCTTCTCGTAGGCGGGGCGGGCGGCCTTGTTCAGGTTGCGGGCCTTGGACAGCGAGTCCGCCAGAAAGGGCAGGGACGACACGCCGAACAAGGGATACTTGGCCGCCAGCGCGCCGGCGAAGGCGTCGCCCGCATCCACCTTGCGCGCTTGCACCGCATCGATCATGTCGGCCGACTTGATCCCCTTGGACGCGTCATAGCTGGCGTCGATGACCACGTTGCCCGCCGTCTTGGCGCGGACCAGCTCGGCAAAGGTGGATACGCCTTGTCCAGGCATGGAGGTGGCCGGGTACTCGGTAGTCATCGTGAGGGTGGTGGCGGCGTAGGCGCCATGCGCCATGAACGCCATGGCGATGCCCGTCATCAGGCGGAGGGTGGGACAGCTTTGCATGCGCGGCTCCTGGTTGGTGGGAAACCTGGTCTGGACACGAGAGGCGGCGCCGGGAGCGCTCGGCTCTGTGCCTGGCTGATGCCGCAAAGCGTACGGCGAGTGCAAGGGCTCGCCTATACGGGCTTTCGGCAATGCGCGGGCTGTTGCGGAGCAGCGGCGATTACTCGAGGGGCAGGCCGTGCATCTTCAAGAAGGACAGCTTGTCCCAGTAGCCCCGTTGGAACACGATCCTGCCGTCGCGCACGGTGAAGAAGCCGCAGCCGCGCAGGCCCAGAGGATCACGCCACTCCAGGGCCGCGACCTCTCCGGCCTCATGGATCGTCTCCACGATGCAGGTCATGTCGGCCTGGGCGAACTCCCGTTCAAACATCGCGCGTATGGCCTCGCGTCCGACGATGGGCTCCTGGGTGACCTGGTGGTTCACAGCCTTTTCATCGTAAAGCTCGGCCAGGCCGGCGGCATCGGCGGCATTGAACCGTGCGACCCATTCTTCGACCAGTCGTCGCGGAGTCATGTGTGGTTCCTTTTTTGAGAGGGACTTACGTTGTAAGCGAAATTCGGGCAGCGCGGCTAGTGTCGTTTCGACATAGCAAAAACTGCGCATTAATGCGTGGATATTGCAATGTAATATGCTGTAATTACTAGAAGAATTGCCAGTTATAAAGTACAGTGACCTAGTGGAATTCAGTGCTCTATCGGAGGTAAAGTATGAAGCTGGAAGATCGCATGAGTCGCTCGATCAAGCAGCGCGCAGGGGTTGTCGTCTTGCGCTCGGACTTTGCCGATATGGCGAGCGACTCACAGATCGGGCGAGTCTTGGCCCGCTTCGTCGATGACGGAATGCTTGTACGCGTCAGCAAAGGGGCTTTTGCCAAGACCCGCATCAACAAGTTCACGGGCAAACCGACCCCCGCAGGAACGCTGGAAATGATTGCTGCGGAGCTTTTTCGCAAGCTCAAGATCTCTGTGAAACCGAGCGCGCTCGCAGCCGAGTACAGCAGCGGCAAATCGACCCAGATTCCCATGGGGGCGACTGTCAGTACGGGGAGCCGGCGCATCACTCGAAAAGTGACTGTAGGGAGCAGTACGCTGACGTATGAAAAGGATCTCAGACGAACAGAAGTCTGATAATGAAGACGCCGCCACGGCCGGCCTGCTGGGAACTTTGCCGCCTGCCGTCGCTGAGAAGGACTTGCACATCACTGATGCGCTGCGCGTTCTGGCTGAAATCAGGAGCACGCATATCGCGCATCGGAAAGACCGCAAGAAGGGGGATCCCAGGCCGGCGTCCGTTACCGTGGCTACGCGCCAGGTCTTCGCCGGCGGGACCTGCCTTTCGAAAGCGCATGGTCTGGTTGAGCGGATGTCCGAGGACATCGACATCAAGGTTGCGCTGGACGATGTACCGAAAGGCTATGTGCTGCAAGACGGGCACACAGACCGGGCTCGGCTAGGCAATTTGCATCGGCAGGTGGAGCGGCGTCTCACGGATATCGGCTTCCAACTTGTGACGCGGGACGATGAGGAGAACCCCGTTGCGCGGGACAGCCGTCGTACTACTGCCTGTCGCTTTCGTATGCGGCGCATTTTCAGGACGTATCCGGTGCGCTGCGTCCCGAACTCAAGCTTGAGCTGATACATCGTCCTCCCGTGTTGCCGGCTGAAATACGCGAAATGGGCTACATGCTCGACGGCTTTGTTCCGCGCGTAGCGCCCCTGCGCTTTTCGATGGCGTGCATCACGGTCGCGGAGACGCTCGCGGAGAAGGTGTTGTCACTGCTGCGGCGCTGCGCTTGGAGTTGGGATGGGCATCAGCGCGGCGAGTACGACGCCGCCTTGGTGCGACATATCTATGACGTCTGGCGTATTGCTGGAACCCGGCCCGATGCCTTTGCGGCAGCCCGTCAGATCTTTGCGAAGCTGGTCCGAAAGGATGTAGAGGAATTCCGCGGCCAGCATCCTGGGTTTGATCAAGACGCATACTCGGTGCTGAGGCGGACGCTGGCTGCTGCTGCCGTCCATGAAGGGTTGAAGACCAACTTCGAGCAGCGTCTGAAGCCACTGCTCTATGCTGCGCAGAAGCCGGATTTCGAAACCTGCTATGCGGTCTTTGCGCGTGCTGCAGAAGAGTTGCTGGATCACCGCGTTTGACTTGCGACCTTCCAGCAGCACCGATATCCGGGAAGCGGGCGCGGCGCTCGCTGTCCAAGGACAGCAGGCGCTGCCGTTGAGTCGTGGCAAAAAAAACCGCCCCGTAGGGCGGTTTCGTCGGAACCGATCAAGCGATCAATAGAACGCCTGGATGCCGGTCTGCGCGCGGCCCAGGATCAGGGCGTGCACGTCGTGGGTGCCTTCGTAGGTGTTGACCACTTCCAGGTTCACCAGGTGGCGGGCCACGCCGAATTCGTCGGAGATGCCGTTGCCGCCGAGCATGTCGCGCGCCAGGCGGGCGATGTCCAGCGCCTTGCCGCAGGAATTGCGCTTCATGATGGAGGTGATTTCGACGGCGGCGGTGCCTTCGTCCTTCATGCGGCCCAGGCGCAGGCAGCCTTGCAGGGCCAGCGTGATTTCGGTCTGCATGTCGGCCAGCTTCTTCTGGATCAGCTGGTTGGCGGCCAGGGGGCGGCCGAACTGCTTGCGGTCCAGCGTGTACTGGCGGGCGGTGTGCCAGCAAGCTTCGGCGGCGCCCACGGCGCCCCAGGCGATGCCGTAGCGGGCCGAGTTCAGGCAGGTGAACGGACCCTTCAGGCCGGACACGCCGGGCATCATCTGGTCGGCGGACACTTCCACTTCGTCCATGACGATTTCACCGGTGATCGAGGCGCGCAGGCCGACCTTGCCGTGGATGGCGGGGGCCGACAGGCCCTTCATGCCCTTTTCCAGGATGAAGCCGCGGATCTTGCCGTCGAAGTCGCCGCCGACGCACTTGGCCCACACCACGAAGACGTCGGCGATGGGGGAGTTGGTGATCCACATCTTGTTGCCGGAAATCTTGTAGCCGTCGGACGTCTTGACGGCGCGGGTTTCCATGCCGCCGGGGTCGGAGCCGTGGTTGGGTTCGGTCAGGCCGAAGCAGCCGATCCATTCGCCGCGGGCCAGCTTGGGCAGGTATTTCTGCTTCTGCGCTTCGCTGCCGAATTCGTTGATGGGCACCATCACCAGGGACGACTGCACGCTCATCATGGAGCGGTAGCCGGAGTCGATGCGTTCGACTTCGCGGGCGATCAGGCCGTAGCTGACGTAGTTCAGGCCGGCGCCGCCGTATTCGACGGGGATGGTGGCGCCCAGCAGGCCCAGTTCACCCATTTCGGAGAAGATGGCCGGGTCGGTCTGTTCGTTGCGGAACGCGTTCAGCACGCGCGGGGCGAGCTTGTCCTGCGCATAGGCGTAGGCTGCGTCACGCACCATGCGTTCTTCTTCGGTCAGTTGCTGGTCCAGCAACAGGGGGTCTTGCCAGTGAAAGGAAGGATTCGAGGACATGCTGGGTCTCCGCTATGGATTTCGGAATGCTAGAAAGTTTAAACCTAAAATAATTCGGGCGGCAAGCGGCGAATGGAACGGCCGGCGCGCGGCGCCGCCGTTCCGTCCCGCCTTCAGTGCTGCGCCTTGAGCGCTGCGTCGCGGATCTTTTCCAGGGTCGTGCCCGGGGTGATGGTTTCCGGATCGATGAAGCAGTGCAGGATGG
The DNA here is from genome assembly GCF_029839485.1 of Achromobacter sp. GD03932. Taxonomy (NCBI): domain Bacteria; kingdom Pseudomonadati; phylum Pseudomonadota; class Betaproteobacteria; order Burkholderiales; family Alcaligenaceae; genus Achromobacter; species Achromobacter sp. GD03932. The sequence continues at coordinate 177,969 of NZ_JAOCAT010000012.1, read as the reverse complement.
CCGGCTTGCCGCTGGCCAGGGCGCGTTCGAAGGCCGGGCCGAACTGCTCGGTGGTCTCGACGCGTTCGCCGTGGCCGCCAAAGGCGCGCGCATAGTCGGCGAAATCCGGATTCTTCAGATCGGTCGCGGAAATGCGGCCGGGGTAGTGCTTTTCCTGGTGCATGCGGATCGTGCCGTACATGCCGTTGTCCACCAGCACCACGACGATGGGCAGGTCGTATTGCACCGCGGTCGCGAATTCCTGGCCGTGCATCAGGAAGCAGCCGTCGCCAGCGAAGCAGACCACGGTCTTGTCGGGCGACACGCGCTTGGCGCCCACGGCGGCGGGCAGGCCGTAGCCCATGGAGCCCGACGTCGGCGCCAGCTGCGTGCCGTAGCGCGTAAAGCGGTGGAAGCGGTGCAGCCAGGTGGCGTAGTTGCCGGCGCCGTTGGTCATGATGGCATCGGCCGGCAGCGTCTTTTCCAGATAGGCCATCACCTGGCCCATTTGCAGCGCGCCCGGCGTCGTGATGGCGCTGGGATCGCTCCATTTCAGATACGACTCGCGCATGGCCTGCGTGCCGGCGGCCCAGGCGGGCTGGGCCGGTGCCTTCAGGCCGCCCAGCGCCTGCGCAAAGGCGGCGGGCGAAGTATTGATGGCCAGGGTGGGGCGGTAGACGCGGCCCAGCTCGGCGGTGTCGGGGTGCACGTGCACCAGTTTCTGCTTGGGTACCGGGATGTCCAGCAGGGTGTACGCCTGGCTGGGGTTTTCCGACATGCGGCCGCCGACCAGCAGGATCAGGTCCGCATCGGCGACGCGCTTGAGCAGCGCGGGGTTGATGCCCAGACCCACGTCGCCGATGAAGCAGGGGTGGTCGGCCGGGAACAGCATCTGGCGGCGGAAGGACACGGCCGTGGGCAGCGCGTGGCGCTGCGCAAAATCGGCGAACTGCTGCACCGCGCGGGCGTCCCAGCGAGTGCCGCCCAGGATGGCGACCGGATTTTTGGCCTCGGCCAGCAGCTTTTCCAGGTCGGCCAGCTGGCCGGCGGTGGGGGCGGAATCGATGACTTCGTAGCGTGGCGCGTCGGCGACCTTGGCGGCTTCGACCAGCATGTCTTCGGGCAGCGCGATCACGACCGGGCCGGGACGGCCCGAGGTGGCGATGTGGAAGGCGCGCGAAACCAGTTCGGGGATGCGTTCGACCTGATCGATCTCCGTGACCCACTTGGCCTGCGTGCCGAACACGGCGCGGTAATCCATTTCCTGGAAGGCTTCGCGTTCGCGCATGCCGCGCTCGATCTGGCCGACGAAGAGGATCAGGGGGGTGGAGTCCTGCTTGGCGATGTGCACGCCCGCCAGCGCGTTGGACGCGCCCGGGCCGCGGGTCACCATGCAGATGCCAGGTTCGCCGGTCAGCTTGCCATGGGCGTCGGCCATCATGGCCGCGCCGCCTTCTTGGCGGCACACCGTGACCTTGATGTCCGCATCGTGCAGGCCGTCCAGCACCGCCAGATAGCTTTCACCGGGAACACAGAAAACATGTTTGACGCCCTGCGCAACCAGCTGGTCGACCAGGATGTGACCGCCAAGGCGGGATTCTTGCTGGGACATGGGGGTGGTAGTCATGATGAGCCGAGGTTAGGACATCCGAGCATAATGTTCCTTGATCGCACAATGCAATTGATAAAATTGCACAATCTATTGACCCACCGGCACGACCTGCCATGCTGCGCCGCGGCAAGATCCGAGCGGCGCAGCAGCGGCGGCGCCCGCCGGCACCTGGCGGTTCCCGCGATATGAGAAACGGCATTCCCAACCTGAGCGCCCTGCAGGCGTTTGAAGCGTCGGCCCGGCTGGGCAGCTTTTCCCGCGCCGCCGAGGAATTGTCCCTGACGCATAGCGCCGTCTACCGCCAAGTGGCCAGCCTGGAGGCGCGCCTGGGCGTGCAGCTGTTCACGCGGGTGCGCCGGCGCATCGTGCTGACCGATCACGGAGCGGAGTACGCCGGCCGCATCCGCCACCATTTGGATCAGATCGAAAAAGACACTTTCGGCCTGGTCAGCCGCACCGGCATGGGCCGCAGCATCCATATCGCCGTGGTGCCCACCCTGGCGACGACCTGGTTGATCCCGCGCCTGGCGGATTTCCAGCGCGAGCACGGCGACATCACGGTCAGCCTGTCCGTGCGCACGTTGCCGTTCCAGTTCAAGGACCAGCCCTTCGACGGCGCGCTGTATCACGGGGACGGATTGTGGCCAGGCACCCAGGGCGTGCTGCTGTTCCCCGAACGCGAACTGGTGCCGGTGTGCGCGCCAGAGCTGGCGGCGCGGGCGGCGGAACCGGGGGCCAGCGCCTTGTCCGGCATGACCCATCTGCACCTGGCTTCGCGGCCGGACGCCTGGCGCCAGTGGTACGCGGCCAACAGCCATCTTTATGGTCCGCACGCCGCCGGCGGGCCGCGCTACGAGCTTTTCACCATGGTGATGGCGGCGGTGCAGGCCGGCCTGGGAGTCGGGCTGATGCCGCGTTTCCTGGCCCAGCCCGCGCTCGACCAAGGCACGCTGGCGATGCCCGTGCCGCAATCGCTGTTGGTCAGCCAGGGCTATTACTTCGGCTATCCGCAGCGCAGCGAACGGTCCGAAGCGCTCAAGCTCTTCGAGAGCTGGCTGAAGTCCGCCGCCGCAGGCGTGGGCGGACGCTGAGTCGTAGAATCCAGCCATGTCCGCAATCCGCCCCCCGCTTGAATCCCAGGCCGATATCGACGCCTTCATCGATGCCGTCTGGCTGGAAGACGGCCTGTCGGCCAACACCCTGGCGGCCTACCGGCGCGATCTGACGGGTTTTGCCCGCTGGCTGGAAGATCCCGAAGCCTACGCGCGCGAAATGGCCGACCGCCACGGCGATGCGGCGCAGGTCCACGTCCTGCCCGCCGGACCCGCCAAACCTCTACGCGATGCCGGCAAGGCCGACATCGAAGCCTGGTTCGCCTTCCGCCACGAAGAAACCCGCGCCACCACCGCCAACCGCAGGCTGGCCGCGTTGCGCCGCTTTTACGCCTGGGCGCTGCGCGAACACCGCGCCGAGCGCGATCCCTGCCTGACGCTGATCGCCGCCAAGCAGCCGCCGCGCATGCCCAAGACCCTGTCCGAGCAGCAGGTGGACGCCTTGTTGCGCGCGCCCGACCTGGAGGAGGCCCGCGGCCTGCGCGACCGCGCCATGCTGGAAACGCTGTACGCCACGGGCTTGCGGGTATCCGAGCTGGTGGGCATGCGCACGCTGGACGTGAGCCTGAACGAAGGCGTGGTGCGGGTGGTGTTGGGCAAGGGCGGCAAGGACCGGCTGGTGCCGCTGGGCGCCGAGGCGGCCCATTGGATCGACCGCTACCTGAAGTCCGCGCGGCCGGAGCTGGCGGCTGGACGCGTGAGCGATGCGCTCTTCATCACGGGCCGTGCCGAAGCCATGTCGCGCCAGGCGTTCTGGCAACTGGTGAAGAAATATGCCCTGCTGGCGGACGTGCGCGCGCCGCTGTCGCCGCACGTGCTGCGGCACGCCTTCGCCACGCATCTGCTGAACCACGGCGCCGACCTGCGCGTGGTGCAGATGCTGCTGGGCCACGCCGACATTTCCACCACGCAGATCTACACGCACGTCGCGCGCGAACGCCTGAAGGCGCTGCACGCGACGCACCATCCTCGCGGCTAGCGCTGCACGCGCCGCTTCGAAATTCCTCTTTCACGCATAACCATGAGCAAAGCCCGCCACGTTTCCGAGACGCCCGCCACCCAGTTCCTCAAGCAGAACAAGGTGGCGTACACGGAGCACACCTATGACTACGTCGACCATGGCGGCGCGGGCGAAGCCGCGCGCCAGTTGGGCCTGGATCCGCATGCGGTGGTCAAGACCCTGGTGATGGAGGACGAGTCCGCCAAGCCCCTGATCGTGGTCATGCATGGCGACCGCGAAGTCTCCACCAAGAACCTGGCGCGCCAAGCCGGTTTGAAGCGGGTGGAGCCCTGCAAGCCCGAGGTGGCGCAGCGCCATTCGGGCTATCAGGTGGGCGGCACCTCGCCCTTCGGCACGCGCAAGAAGATGCCGGTGTGGGTCGAGGCCGAAGTGCTGGACTACCCGGTGGTCTACATCAACGGCGGGCGGCGCGGGTATCTGATCGGCATAGATCCCAAGGTGCTGGTCACGCTGCTGGGCGCCAAGGGCGTGTCCGTCGCTCTGGAGTAAGGCGGGCTTGCGTGGGCGTGGTATTCCCATACCACCACCCTGGCCGATGGCGGCGTCACAATAGGGGCGTAGATCAAGAACCGGAACCCGGCCACGTGGCCCGAACCGGCTTTCCGCCATCCCTGGGAGACAAACATGAGCAAGCGACTGTTGATGCTGGTCGGCGACTACGCCGAAGACTACGAGACCATGGTGCCGTACCAGACCCTGCTGACGGTGGGGCACACGGTGCACGCGGTATGCCCGGACAAGAAAGCGGGCGACACCATCGCCACCGCGATCCATGATTTCGAAGGCGCACAGACCTACACCGAAAAGCGCGGCCACAATTTCGCGCTGAACTATGACTTTGACCGCGTCGAGCCGTCGTCCTACGACGGCCTGGTGATTCCGGGCGGCCGCGCGCCGGAGTATCTGCGCCTGAACGAAAAGGTGCTGGACATCGTGCGCGCCTTCGACAAGGCCGGCAAGCCCATCGCGGCGGTCTGCCACGGCGCGCAACTGCTGGCCGCGGCCGGGATCCTGAAGGGCCGCACCTGCTCCGCCTATCCGGCGTGCGCCCCGGAAGTGCGCCTGGCGGGCGGCACCTATGCCGAGATCGGCATCGACCAGGCCTACACCGACGGCAATCTGGTGACGGCGCCGGCCTGGCCCGCGCACCCGGCCTGGATGTCGCAATTCCTGGCGGTGCTGGGCACGAAGATCACGCCCTGATCTTCCAAGCCACAAAGCGCCAGGGCCGCAAGCTTGCGGCCCTGGCGCTTTTTCCTTGCGGCTTGGATATCAGGCGAAATCGAGCACGATGCGGCCTTCGATCTGGCCGCGCCGCATGCGGTCGAACACGTCGTTGATGTTCTCCAGGCTTTCGGTGGCGACGGTGGCGTGCACCTTGCCTTCTTCGGCAAACTGCAGCGATTCCTGCAGGTCCAGGCGCGAGCCCACGATGGAGCCGCGCACGGTGACGCCATTGAGCACCATGTCGAAGATCGACAGCGGGAAGTCGCCCGGCGGCAGACCGTTAAGCGCCACGGTGCCGCCGCGGCGCACCATGCCCAGCGCCTGCTCGAAGGCCTTGGGCGATACCGCCGTGATCAGCGCGCCGTGCGCGCCGCCGATCTCGCGCTTGAGGTAGGCGGCCGGGTCGGTGGTCTTGGCGTTGACGGTGACCTCGGCGCCCAAGCGGCGGGCGAAGTCCAGCTTGGCGTCGTCGATGTCCACAGCCGCGACGTTCAGGCCCATGGCCTTGGCGTACTGCACCGCCATGTGGCCCAATCCGCCGATGCCGGAAATCACCACCCAGTTGCCCGGACGGGTGTCCGTCATCTTCAGGCCCTTGTACACGGTCACGCCGGCGCACAGCACGGGCGCTACCTCGACGAAACCGACGTTCTTGGGCAGCAGGCCCACGTAGTTGGCATCAGCCAGCGCGTATTCGGCAAAGCCGCCGTTCACGGAGTAGCCGGCGTTCTTCTGCGTTTCGCACAGCGTTTCCCAGCCGCCCAGGCAATGCTCGCAATGCCCGCAGGCGGAATACAGCCAGGGAATGCCGACGCGGTCGCCTTCCTTCACATGGGTCACGCCCGCGCCCACCGCAACCACGTGGCCGACGCCTTCGTGGCCGGGAATGAAAGGCGGGTTGGGCTTGACGGGCCAGTCGCCTTCGACCGCGTGCAGGTCGGTGTGGCAGACCCCGCAGGCTTCTATCTTTACCAGCAATTCGCCCGGACCCGGGCGCGGCACCGCGACTTCTTCGATTGCCAGGGGCTTGCCGAATGCTCGTGCAACCGCTGCTTTCATGGTTTTATCCATCACTGCCTCCGAAGTCTGATCAAGATTCCTTATGCTCGAACGTGGACGCTTTCCCGACCATGATTTATATCAACCGAGGGGGCTGCCCGCCGATGCCGGAAACGTGTGGTTGCAGAAAGAGGCCGGCCTCCCGCAGCTTGCCCGGGCCGCGGCAAACGGCGTACAGTCAGCCGTAGGCATCCCGGCCCAGGCCCCAGGCCCAGTCCCGAGTTCCAGGAGCTCCCATGTGTGAAATCTTCATCCGCGCCAGCGAGCAGTCCTACGCGCCCGAAACCCGTTCGCTGCGGCTGCATGGCGTGGCTACCAGCCTGAGGCTGGAACAGCTGTTCTGGCAGGTATTGGAAGAAATCGCCGGCCGCGACGGCATGCGCGTGACGCAGCTGATCGAACGTCTGTACGACGAACTGATCGAGTATCGCGGCGAGGCCGCCAATTTCACCTCATTCCTGCGCGTGTGCTGCCTGCGCTACCAACTGCTGCAGGCAGAGGGCCGAATCCCCTTGGACGCGGCCGTGCCGATCCGTTCGCTCAACCCGCAGGCCGTGCTGGAAGGCCTGCCGCCCACGCTGTACGACGCCCAGCCCCTGCGCCCCAAACGCAAGGCCGCGTAGGCCGCCAACACTGACGCCGCCGCGGCGCCAAAAAACAAAGGGCCCGAATTTTTCGGGCCCTTTGCTCATGTGGCAGCGTAGCGCGGCGGGTGTTCAGCCGCCAGACTGGATCGACGCCATCGCCACTTCGTTCTGCACGATGCGGCGGATGCGCACCGCATCGCCGATGCGGGAGAGCTTGCCCTGCGAATCCAGCAGCACGATGGCCAGGTCGCGGCCGTTGATGCGGGCCAGCATGACCAGGCATTCGCCCGCTTCGTTGATGTAGCCGGTCTTGGACACCTTGATGTCCCAGTCGGGCTTGCGCACCAGCAGGTTGGTGTTGCGGAAGGTCTGCGTGCGGTTGTTGACCTCGACGTCGTACTCGGTATCGGTGGAGTAGCGGTGGATCAACGGGCGCTGGGAGGCGGCGCGCAGCAGTCGGGCCAGATCGTGCGGCGACGAGACGTTGTCGCTGGACAGGCCGGTGGGCTCGATGAAGCGGGTGCTGGTCATGCCCAGCGCCTGCGCCTTGGCGTTCATGGCGGCCACGAAGGCGGGCAGGCCGCCCGGATAGTGGCGGCCCAGCGCGTTGGCGGCGCGGTTTTCGGACGACATCAGCGCCAGGTGCAGCATGTCGCCGCGCGACAGCTTGGTGCCCACGCGCAGACGCGAGGTGGTGTGCTTGAGGCCGTCGACGTCTTCGTCGGTGATCTCCAGCATTTCGTTCATGGGCAGGTTGGCGTCGACCACGACGACCGCGGTCATCAGCTTCGAGATCGAAGCGATGGGGCGCACCACGTTTTCGTTCTTGGCGAAGATGACCGTGGACGTTTCCAGATCCTGCACATAGGCGGTAGTGGAACGCAGGGCGGCGGCTTCGGCGCGCACCGAGGAGGCGGGCGGCGGCATGGCGGCCGAACCGACCGCGGCAGCAGCGGCGGCACGTTGCGCGCGCGACGGCTTGTTCGGCTTGCCGCTCTTGCCGGCGGCCGCGCCCTTCTTGGGCGGCGTGCCCTTGGCGGCGACCTGCTTGCCGCCCTTGGGGGCGGCTGCTTTCTTGCCGGAGGAGGATTTGGGGGGAGTTTTCGCGGAGGAGGCGGCTTGTTTGCCCGAGGCGCTCTTGCCGGAGCTGGCCTTGGGGGCCGGAGCCTTCTTCGCTTGTTGCGCCTTGCAGGCCGATGACTTGGCGTTGGTCTTGCAAGGGTCCGTATTCTTCGCGGCTTGCGCGGCGGGGGGCAGGAGCGCGCACACCGCCAGCGCCACAGGCGCTATCGCGTTCGCAATCGCACGTTTCCAGGGAAATGCCATGGTTTGAGCTGGCTTGTCAGTCTGTCAGTAAATGTTTCTTAAGCCGGCGTTTCGTCGGGCCAGAAAAAGTCCAGATGAATTAGAGGCTTACGCGTCGAATTTAAACAGCAATTTCAAGTTGTGCGCAAGGCGATTTGCTATCATCGTCCAAAAAAATAATGGTGACGTATTGACGCAGCTTCAATTCGTCACAAGACAAGTTCGAGAAGCTAACGGCAGGCCGCGCGTGAGCGTAGCCCGGATTAACCCTCATCTGGCTGAACGCGCGAGGTTTTTGTCCATGGGCAGATCAGGACAAGACGTGCTCACAAAGGGCAAGGCTTCGGGCGGATAGGGGGTGCTGGGAAGGAAGGCGTCGGAACCGACGCCAGAGATGGCCTCGCCGGGTGGAATCGAACCACCAATTGACCCTTAGGAGGGGCCGGTTATATCCATTTAACTACGGCGAGACTATTGCTGATCAGGCGGCAAGGCCGGTCGAGTGACCGCGTTTGCTTGCTAAGGCCTTGATATCGCTACGAATCTTTCGGCCCTGAGTTTATCACTGGGGGCACGGGCTTCGGCGCAGGACGCAAGTCTATCAGCAGGCGGCGCAAGCCCCAAATCCGCTGTCCGCAACCCGGCCCGCCGGACCCGGCGCTCAACGGGGCTATTGCCGGAGCGCGGAGGCTATTTGTATATGATGTCCGGGTCCTGCGCTGCGCGCCGGACCGTCCCGTGGAGGGGGCGGCGAACCAAAACAACGAAAAACGGGTTTCATGTCTAACCAAACCGATACGAATTTCACCCGTACCCTGATCGTGGGCACGCTGGTGGTGCTGCTCGCGATGGGGGTGCGCGCCACCTTCGGGCTTTTCATGCAGCCGATGGGGCTGGCGCAGGGCTGGGGACGCGAAGTGTTCTCCATGGCCTTCGCGCTGCAGAACCTGGTGTGGGGCGTGGCCTGTATCTTCATGGGCATCCTGGCCGACCGCTACGGTTCGGGCCGCACCATCGCCCTGGGCGCGGTGCTGTACATGCTGGGCATGATAGGTACGCGCTTCGCCACCGATGAAGCCACGCTCTATCTGACCGCCGGCGTGCTGGTCGGGCTGGGACAGGCCGGCACGACCTTTCCGGTGATCCTGCCCGTGGTGGCGCGCGCGGTGCCGCCCGCCTACCGCAGCACGGCGATGGGCATCGCCAGCGCTGGCGGCTCCCTGGGACAGTTCGCCGTGGTGCCCACGGGACAGGTGCTGATCAGCGGCCTGGACTGGCCGGGCGCATTGTGGGTGCTGTCGCTGTTCGTCGCTTGCGGCGCGCCCCTGGCGTATTTCCTGCGCGGTCGTCCGCAAGCCCACACCGGGCCGCAGCAGTCGCTGGCCTCGGCGGTCAAGCAGGCGGTGCGCCACCCCTCGTTCCATTTCCTGTTCTGGAGCTATTTCGTCTGCGGCTTCCACACCGCTTTCATCACGCTGCACCTGCCCGCCTACGTCACGGACGGCGGCCTGAGCGCGGGGCAGGGCGCGACCGCCATTGCGCTGATCGGCCTGTTCAACGTGCTGGGTTCGTTCTATGCCGGCAAGCTGGGCGGCAAGTACAGCAAGAAGCGGCTCCTCGCCGTGGTGTACGGCATGCGCGCCTTCGGCATCCTGCTGTTGCTCTGGATGCCGCTGTCGCCTTGGGTGCTGTACGCCTTCGCCGCGTGGATGGGCTTGTTCTGGTTGGGGACCGTGCCGCTCACGCAGGGGCTGATCGGCCAGATCTACGGCCTGCGCTATGCGGCCACGCTGTCCGGCATCGTCTTCCTGGGACACCAGCTGGGCAGTTTCATCGGCGTGTGGCTGGGTGGATATGCCTACGCCAAGACCGGCAACTACGATGCCGTCTGGTGGCTGGGCGTGGCGCTGGCCATTATCGCGGCGCTGCTGTGCCTGCCGGTGCGCGAGCAGCCGGTTGCCCAGCCGGCCACGGCCTGAGACGTCCATGAACCCTGCGACTCGCTCCGCATCCGCCGCCCGCCGCCATCGCGGTTGGCGCGCGGCTGGCGCGCTGGCCCTGGTTGCCGTCCTGGGCCTGGCGTTCTGGGGCTACACCACGCCGGAAATGCAGATCCACTGGGAAAACCTGGCCGCGCTCTGCGGCTTCTAGGGACTTTTTCCGCTCGGCCTCGCGGTATCCTACGGCGGTATTTCTTCCCTCATCGCGCGCCGCCCGCGGGCGGGCGCCACGGATGCTCATGCAGGACTCATCGCCCTCCTATCCCGATCTATCGCTGCCGGACATCGGCGGCATGCCTGCCGCCGATACGCTGGTGCTGACGGTGAACAACCGCCTGTCGCGCCGGCTCACGCTGGAGCTGGCGGGCCTGCTGCGCCAGGAACGCCAGGTCAGCGAATTGCCGCGCATATTGCCGCTGTCCGCCTGGCTGGCCGATGCGGCCAATGAACTCGCGTTCGAGACGGATGGCGATGTGCCTGCCTATCGGCTGGACAGTTTCGCCACGCAGCTGGTGTGGACCGAGGCGATCCGCGCTGAAGAAGCCGAGCGCGTGCTGCTGGATGCGAGCCAGGCCGCGCGTTTGTCGATGGACGCGGACCTGCTGATGGACGAATGGCAGCTGCATGTGCCTTCGGGCGCGGATACCGACGAATATCGCGGCTTTGCGAAATGGCGGGTGCGTTACCGTCATGCGCTGGCCGGCATCGACGCCGAGGACGCCAACCAGGGCTACGCGCGCGTGCTGCGGGCGCTGGAGGACGGACGCCTGCCCGTGCCGCGCCAACTGGTGCTGGCCGGATTCACGGATATGTCGCCGCGCTTTCGTCGGCTCTTGCAGGCGTTTGAAGAGCAGGGCGCGGCCGTCGCGCAGTGGCGCGACGCGCAGCGCGTTGAAACGCCGGCGCGCAGATTCGAGGCTGCGGATCAAGGCGCGGAGTGGCGCGCCGCCGCGGCCTGGGCGGCCGAGCGCCTGAAGGCGCATCCGCAGGGCCGCTACGCCATCGTCTCGCCCCAGCTGGAGGCGGAGTCGCCTTTCGCGCGGCGGGTGTTGAGCCAGGCCCTGGCCGGGCGCGGCGGCGAAGCCGCGTACGCCTTCAACGTGGCCGTGGGACGTCCGTTGAACGAATGGCCGATGGCGCGCGCCGCGCTTGCCTGGTTGCGCGCCCTGGCCGAATGCGCGCCGGGCAAGGGCTGCGGCGTCGAGGTGCTGGGCGCGGCCCTGCTGGGCGGGCATTGCGCGGGCGACGTGCGCGACCGCGCTCGGCTGGCCTCGATCGACGCGCGCTGGCGTCGCCAAGCCCAACTGCACGTCACTCCGCAGGATTGGCGCAAGCTGCTGGCGGACCTGCCCGCGTTGGCGCAGGCCTGGAATCAGGCCATGGAAATCTGGACGCAGGGCGGCCGCCAGGCCACTTGCGACGTGTGGATGTTGCGCATGAAGGCCGCGCTGATGGCGTTGGGCTTTCCCGGCGAAGGCGTGCTGGACAGCGTTGGCTATCAGGTGATGGGGGCGTTGGGCGATGCGCTGGGCAGTTTTTCGGCGCTGGCGCCGGCCGCCGGGCGCCTGGGCGGCGTGGCCGCCGTGAACCTGCTGGAAAGCGTGGCGCGTTCCGCCTCGTTTCAGCCGCAACGCGATCCGCAGGCGCGCCTGGACGTGCTGGGTTTGCTGGAAGCCGAGGGCGGCTATTGGGACGGCGTCTGGGTGTTGGGCTTGACCGACGACGTGTTGCCGGCCTCGCCCAAGCCCAATCCGCTGTTGCCGCTGGCCGTGTTGCGCCAGGCCAAGGCGCCGCGCGCCACGCCCGAGCGCGAACGCGAATGGGCCGAGGGCATGTACGCGGCGTTGTGCCGTTGCGCGCCCGAGATCATCGTCAGCCATGCGCACATGGACGGCGAGCGCGAGCTGCGTCCGTCGCCGCTGATCGCGGCGGCAGCGTTGACGGACTGGGCGCCCGCCTCGGCGCAAGCGCTGCCGGCCTTGCCGCAGGAGTCGCTGGACGATGCGCAAGGACCCGCGTTGGCGGCCGGCAATCGTGGCGGCGGCGGCCTGGACGTGCTGGACACGCAGGCGCGCAATCCGCTGTGGGCCTTCGTGCGGCATCGCCTGGGCGGCCGCGAAATGGCGCCCTATGCGGATGCGGCCACGGTCAACGTGCGCGGCCAGTTTCTGCACAAGGCGCTGGAACTGGTGTGGGGCATGATGCCCGACCAGGACGCGCTGCACGAAATCATGGCCGAGGGCCGCCTGCCTGCCTTGCTGGAACAGGCGGTGGCGCAAGCCGCGGACGAGGAACTGAAGGATTACGCGCCCGCCTTGCGCACGCTGGAATGCCAGCGCGCCCAGGCCGTGCTGGCGTCCTGGCTGGACATGGAAGCGCAGCGCCTGCCTTTCGCGGTGGCCCAGGTGGAAAAGAACCATCAATGGCAGCGCGGCGCGCTCAACCTGAAGCTGCGGCTGGACCGCATCGACACCCTCGGCGATGGCCGCAACGTCATCGTCGACTACAAGACCGGCGTGGCGGCGGCCAAGCCCGAACCGGACTGGTCGCGCAGCCGCCCCGTGAACGTGCAGCTGCCGTTCTATGCCTCGGTGCTGGCGGACGCCGCGGGCGGCGAAGTGGCGGGCCTGGTGCTGGCGCAGATCCATGCGCGGCAGGTCGCCGCGCAGGGCCTGGCCGACGAAGACCTGGGCGTGCCCGGCGTCACGCTGGCCAGCGACAGCAAGTACTTCGACGGGCTGTCCTGGTCGGATATCCGGCAGCGCTGGCGCACGGCCATCGAAGCGCTGGCCGACGAGTACGCCGCGGGCTACGCGGCCAACGTCGCGTATCGCCGCGATGACCTGAAATATTGCGATGCACTGCCGTTCCTGCGTTTGCATCTGGACGACGAGGACGCATGAGCCATGGCTGAACAAGAACGCTTGCCGCACGACCACATGGCGCGCGCCGACGCGCTGGATCCGACCCGTTCGTTCCTGGTGCAGGCGCCGGCTGGCTCCGGCAAGACCGAGCTGCTGACGGACCGCATCCTGGCGCTGCTGGCCACGGTGAACCGTCCGGAAGAAATCGTCGCCATCACCTTCACGCGCAAGGCCGCGTCCGAGATGCATGCGCGCGTGCTGAGCAAGCTGCGCCGCGGACTGGACGCGCCGCCGGAAGCCATGCACGAGCGCCGCAGCTGGCAACTCGCGCGCGCCGCGCTGGCGCGCAACGACGAGCAGGGCTGGCATCTGCTGGATCATCCCGCGCGGCTGGCCATCCGCACCATCGACTCGTTCTGCGCGGGTCTGGTGCGCAGCATGCCATGGCTGTCGGAGCTGGGCGGCATGCCCGAGATCACGGATGATGCGCGCACCCACTACGAGGCGGCGGCGCGCGCCACCCTGGACCTCGCCGACGACTACGAGGCCGTGCGCATCCTGCTCAAGCATTTGGACGTGGACGTGCAGGCCGCCAAGGAAGCCATCGCCGACATGCTGGGCCAACGCGACCAGTGGCTGCCGCTGCTGCGCCACGGCTCCGACCGCGAGGGCATGGAAGCCATGCTGGCCGAGGCCATCGGCGAAGACCTGGACGCGCTCAGCGAGGCCATGCCCTATGGCTGGGCCGACGCGCTGTGCGGCCCGGCGCGGCTGGCTGCCGCCAATCTGCAGGATGGAGAGGCGGAAAACAAGCTGCTGGCCTTGCTGGACTGGACGGAAGAGCCGCCGCCTGACGCCGAAGCGCTGGAACTCTGGCAAGCCGTGGCGCATCTGCTGCTGACGGGTACCGGCACCTTGCGCAAGACCGTCAACAAGAACCAGGGCTTTCCCGCCAAGTGCGCGCACAAGGAGCCGTTCGTGGCGTGGCTGGAAGCCGCCGACCCGGATGCAGTCTGGGTGCGCCGCCTGCATGCGGTGCGGGACGTGCCCGCGCCGCATTTCACCGATGCGCAATGGGAAGTGCTGGGCGCGCAGCTGATGACGCTGGCGCTGGCGGTGGCGCAATTGCGGCTGCGCTTTGCCGATACGGGCGAGGTCGATTTCATCGAAATCGCGCAGCGCGCCGCGGCCGCGCTGGGCAGCGCCGACGATCCGGGCGAACTGCTGCTGAAGCTGGACGCCTCGATCCGCCATCTGCTCATCGATGAATTCCAGGACACCAGCCAGACCCAGCTGGACCTGCTGCGCACGCTGACCTCGGGCTGGCAGCAGGGCGACGGCCGCAGCCTGTTCCTGGTGGGCGATCCGATGCAGTCCATCTACCGTTTCCGCAAGGCGGAAGTGGGCCTGTTCCTGGAAGTCGCCGACATCGGCGTGGGCGAACTGCAGCCGGACTTTCTCAATCTCACCGACAACTTCCGCTCGCAGGCGGGTATCGTCGAATGGGTCAACCAGTCGTTTGCGCAATTGCTGCCCCGGCGCAGCGACGCGGCGGCGGGCGCCATCGCCTACAGCCCGTCCACCGCTTTCCATGAAGCGCTGCCGGAACCCGCCGTGCGTTTTCACCCGGCCTGGTCGCGCGAGGGCGCGGCTCCCGCGGAAACGCAGGCCGAAGACATTGCGGTGGACCTGGTGCGCCAGGCGCTGATCGACCACAAGGGCGCCAAGCACCCCGTCGCCGTGCTGGTGCGGGCGCGCAGCCATCTGGGCAACCTGACCCGCCGCCTGGCGCAGGAAGGCATACGCTGCCGCGCGGTGGACCTGGTGCCGCTGGCCCTGCGGCCGGTGGTGGCGGACCTGGTGCAGCTGGTGCGGGCCTTGTCGCACGCCGGCGATCGTCTGGCCTGGCTGTCGGTGCTGCGCGCGCCGTACTGCGGCTTGACGCTGACCTCTTTGCAGCGCCTGTTCGGCGACGACCACATCACGCCGGTTCCGGTGCTGCTGGAACGCGCGTTGCGGATCCCGCCGCAGACCATGCCGGTGGCCTCGGCCAACGCGCCGCAGGGCTCATTGTTCGATGCGGCGCCCGAAGCGCCGGACACGCCGTCGGCGCAGAGCGTGCTTGGCGCCGACGAGTTCGAGCGCTTGCGTCAGGTGGCGGGCATCCTGCTCGACAAGCGCAATGCCTCGGGCGCCATGCCTTTCGCGGCCTGGGTGGAGTCGTTGTGGCGCCGCCTGGGCGGCCCGGCTCTGTATGCCGGCCTCTCTGTCGCCAACGACGCGGAAAGCCTGTTCCAACTGGTCGAGCGCCTGGCGCCGCACGGCGCCATTGACGTCGCGGCGCTGGATACCGGCATCGCGCGCTTGTTCGCGGCGCCGGACGCGGCGGACGAAGACACGGGCGCGGTCGAAATCATGACCATGCACAAGTCCAAGGGCCTGCAGTTCGAAACCGTCATCCTGTACGGCCTGCACCGCGCGCCGCGCGGCGACCAGGCGCCGCTGGTGCGCTTTGAGCAGAGCGGCGGCCGCGTGTTGTTCGGCCCGGTCAAGCCGCGCGCCGAAACCGAGGCCGACCCTCTGTCGCGCTACCTGGGCGCGCGCGAGGCGCGCCGCGCCTCCTACGAAATCGACCGCCTGCTGTACGTGGCCGCGACGCGGGCGCGCAAGCGCCTGCACCTCGTGGGCCACGTGTCGGTGGACGAAGCCAGCGGCCAGGTCAAGACGCCGTCCTCCGCCAGCCTGCTGGGCCGCTTGTGGCCTTGCCTGGCCATACCGACGCCGCCATCGTTGGATGGCGCAGCGGTAGTGCAGGAGGCCGACGGCCCCGAGTGGCAAGGCGAACCCTTGCGGCGCGTGGACCGCGCCGGCCTGGCTCAACTGGCGCGGGTGGCGGACGTAGCGGTCAGCCCCGGCTTCGGCGCCGCGGCGCGCGGCGCCTGGGGCGATGGCGGCGAACATCCCGCCTGGCAATTGGAGGCCGGCTACGACGCCGCCATCGGCACCTTGTCGCATGCCTGGCTGGCGCGCATCGGCCAGGACGGCGTGCAGGCCTGGTCCGCCGACGCGCTGGCCGAACGCCTGCCCGCCATGCGGCGCCAGCTGACGCGGGCAGGCATCCCGGCCAGTCAGGCCGACGCCGCCTCCGGAGCCGTGCTCGAAACCCTGCAAGCCACCCTCGCCGACGAGCGCGGCCTGTGGCTGCTGTCCCAATCCGGCGCCCGCCGCGAATGGCCCCTGATCGACGCCGCCGGCAAGGTATCCGTCATCGACCTGGCCCTCAGCACCGAGGACGGCTGGCTCATCGTCGACTACAAAACCGGCCGCCCGCACCCCGGCGAACTCCCCACCGCCTTCGCCGCCCGCATGCGTCAACGCCACGGCGACCAACTGCTGCGCTACTGCGCCCAAGTCACCGCCCTGGACGGCCGCACCGCCCGCGCCGCCCTCTACTTCCCAAGAGCACGCGCCTGGATCGACCTAAAGGAATAGCACGGAGGTAACGCAAACCCCAAGGCCTTCAAATCAGTAAGAAATTCCAGCAAGCAAAGCGCAGCGAGCCAGCCCAGCAAGGCAAAGCGAAGCGAGCCGACAGGACCAGCGAAGCGACGTCCTCACCCCCTCCCCCTCGGGGGGAGGGCCGGGGAGGGGGCGCACATTCAGCCCCCCGGGGCCCGCCAGCCGAGAGGCTAGCAAGCAAGCGAAGCGCAGCTCTGCTAGAATCTCGGCTGGCGGGCCCCTCCGCATGGTTCGGCGGTGAACCTGGTCAGGTCGGGAACGAAGCAGCCATAGTCGTTTAGGGTCAGTGCCGGAGTAAGGCTCGCCAACCGGATTCTTCAAAGCAACGTCATGACTATCCATGATGTCGTCGCTTTCAAGGGGGACGGGGTTATTTTCCAAGGATACGTTCCACGGGAATAAGCCCGTCCCCTTTGCGTTTCAGGCCGCGCGGAGCATGGATGCCATGCGCCGCGCCGAACCCCGGCAGCTGGACCGGCCATTTCGGGCCAGCTTGCGAAACAGGCTCTACAATCCACCCATGACTTATCTGGTACTGGCCCGCAAGTGGCGGCCGAGATCGTTCGATACCCTCGTGGGACAGGATCACGTGGTGCGCGCGCTGACGCATGCGCTCGACACCCAACGCCTGCATCACGCCTGGCTGTTCACGGGAACCCGCGGCGTCGGCAAGACCACGCTGTCGCGCATCCTGGCGAAGTCGCTCAACTGCGAAACCGGCATCACCTCCAAGCCTTGCGGCGTCTGTCGCGCCTGCACGGAGATCGATGCCGGACGTTTCGTCGACTACCTCGAACTGGATGCGGCTTCGAACCGCGGCGTCGAGGAAATGACGCAGCTGCTGGAACAGGCGGTGTACGCGCCGGGAGCGGGGCGCTTCAAGGTCTACATGATCGACGAAGTCCACATGCTGACCGGGCATGCGTTCAACGCCATGCTCAAGACGCTGGAAGAGCCGCCGCCGCACGTCAAATTCATCCTCGCGACCACCGACCCGCAGAAGATTCCGGTGACGGTGCTGTCGCGCTGCCTGCAGTTCAATCTGAAGCAGATGCCGGCCGACTCCATCGTCGGCCACCTGCAGGCCGTGCTCGGCCAGGAAGCGGTGGGCTTCGACGTGCCGGCCCTGCGGCTGATCGGGCAGGCGGCCGCGGGTTCCATGCGCGACGCGCTGTCACTGACCGACCAGGCCATCGCCTACAGCGCCGGCAACCTGACCGAGGACGCCGTGCGCGGCATGCTCGGCACCATCGACCAGCGGCATCTGGTGCGCCTGCTGGATGCGCTGTCCGCCGGCGACGCCAAGGGCGTGCTGGCGGTGGCGGATGAACTGGCCATCCGCGGCCTGTCCTATGCCGGCGCCTTGGCCGACCTGGCCGTGCTGCTGTCGCGCGTGGCCATCGAGCAGCGCGTGCGCGGCGTGACGCCCGCCGAGGATCCGCTGGCCGGCGATATCGCCCGGCTGGCGCTGGCCCTGCACCCGGACGCCGTGCAACTGTTCTATTCCGTGGCGGTGCACAGCCGCAGCGAACTGACCCTGGCGCCCGACGAATACGCGGGTTTCATCATGGCCTGCCTGCGCATGCTGGCGCTCAATGGCGACGCCGGCCCGCAGACCGCGCTCGAAGCGCCCGCCGCGCCTGCCCGTCAGACGGCCGATGCGGCCGCAGCGCCGGCGGCAGTCGCCGCGCCTGCGCCCGCCGCGGCGCAGCCCCAGCCCGCCCCCGCAGCCGTTCAGATGGCTGCCGCAGCCGCACCGGTTGCTGCGCCCGCCGCGCAGCTCGCCCCCGCCGCCGCGATGCCCGCGCCGCCCGTGGCCGCGCAGGCATCCGAGCCGGTCGAACCGGCCGCGCCTGCAGCCGTCGCGCAGGCGTCCGAACCGGCTCCGGCCGCTGCGGAACCCGAACCGGTTGCGCCGGAACAAGCTCCGCAAGCCGCTCAGCCAGGCAGCGTGCCGCCTTGGGAAGACCTGCCGGCCGCTGCACCGGCCGTGTCTGAAGCCGAAGCAGGCAAGACCGCCGGCTCGGCTGCGCTGGCCGTCACGCCTGCCACCGCCGCAGCCATCGCGCCCGCGCCGCAAGCCGATGACGGCGACGGCCCGCCCGCCTGGGTCGACGAAGAAATCCCGTTCGAAGCCGAAGGCGGCTTCGCACCGGACAACGGTTTTACGTCGGACCCCGACGACGATGATTTCGAAACCCTGGCCAGCGCGCCTTCGGCCGCGCCGCCCCCCGCGGCCCGCCGCGAAGGTCCGGCGCCCGCGCGCAAGCGGCAGTCGTCGCGCGCCCGCCTGACGGACATGACGTCGGAAACCTGGCCCGAGCTGGCCGCCCGCCTGCCGGTCACCGGCCTGGCGGCGGAACTGGCGCGCCAGAGCGCATGGGCCGGCGTGCAGGGCGATGCCGTCATCCTGCGCGTGGCCGTCAAGACGCTGGCCGAAAGCGAAAGCCGCGTCCGTCTGCAGACGGTGTTGTGCGAACATTTCGGCCAGGGCATACGGCTGGACGTCGAGGTCGGCGTGACGGGCGAGGCGACGGCGCATGCCGTGGCCCAGGCCGAACGCGCCGCCCGCCAGCAGGCCGCCGAAGAGGCGGTCGCGGTCGACCCGTTCGTACAGGCGCTCGTCGCCGATTTCGGCGGCCAGGTCGTCGCCGGCTCGATCCGTCACGTCGATTCCCCGGCCGCCGCTGCCTGAAGCGTCGGCCATCTCTCATTCCCCTCGTTCAAGGAAGCATCGATCATGATGAAAGGACAACTGGCCGGCCTGATGCGCCAGGCGCAGCAAATGCAGGAAAACATGAAGAAGGCGCAGGACGCGCTGGCCGACATCCAGGTCGAAGGCGCCTCCGGCGGCGGCCTGGTCAAGGTCACCATGACCTGCCGCCACGACGTCAAGCGCGTGGCCATCGATCCGTCGCTGCTGGGCGACGACAAGGACATGCTGGAAGACCTGGTCGCCGCCGCGTTCAACGACGCGCTGCGCAAGGCCGAAGCCACCTCGCAGGAAAAGATGGCCTCGGTCACCGCCGGCATGCCGCTGCCCCCGGGCATGAAGCTGCCGTTCTGAACGCAGCCCCAAGGCCGCAATGGACCCGCTACTGCCTGAACCCGAGCCGCTCGTCTCGCTGATCGAGGCGCTGCGGCGCCTGCCCGGCGTGGGCGTGCGCTCTGCCCGGCGCATGGCCTATCACCTGCTGCAGCATGACCCGCAAGGCGCGGACATGCTGGGGCAGGCGTTGGCGGGTGCCGTGCGGGACCTGAAGCATTGCGCCCGCTGCAACAGCTTCTCGGAAGAGGAAGTCTGTGGCACCTGCGTCAATCCCAAGCGCGATCCCTCGCTGCTGTGCATCGTCGAGACGCCGGCCGATCAGAACATGATCGAGTCCAGCCACGGCTATCGCGGCCTGTATTACGTGCTGATGGGCCGCGTCGCGCCGCTCGAAGGGATCGGTCCGCGCGAGCTGGATTTCGAGCGGGTGATCAAGCGCGCGACCGACGGCGTGGTGCAGGAGGTCATCCTGGCCACCAACTTCACCGCCGAAGGCGAAACCACCGCCCACTTCCTGGGCGAAGCGCTGGGCGAGCGCGGCCTGCGGGTCACGCGGCTGGCGCGCGGCGTGCCCGCCGGCAGCGAGCTGGAATACGTCGACGCCGGCACCATCGCCTGGGCCCTGATGGAGCGCAAGACCACCTGATTCCGCAGTAGTACCAGAACGCCTTGCCGGCAATGTATCGGCAACGGCAAAACAGTGAGGTAGACAAACCATGTCAGCGCTGACCGGACTGAAGGTCCTGGAACTCGGCACGCTCATTGCCGGCCCGTTCGCCGCGCGCATCTTCGGCGAATTCGGCGCCGACGTCATCAAGGTGGAAACGCCCCACGGGCCTGACGGCACGGGCGGCGGCGATCCCATCCGCAGCTGGCGCCATCTGCGCGAGGGCAACTCTCTCTGGTGGACGGTGCAGGCCCGCAACAAGCAATCCATCGCTCTCAACCTGAAAGATCCGCGCGCACGCGACATCGCCCGCAAGCTGGCGCTGGACGCCGACGTGGTGGTCGAGAACTACCGGCCTGGCGTGCTGGAAAAGTGGGGCCTGGGCTACGAGCAGCTGCGCGCGATCAACCCCGCGCTCATCATGGTGCGCCTGTCCGGCTATGGGCAGACCGGGCCCATGAAGGACCAGCCGGGCTTCGGCGCCATCGGCGAATCCATGGGCGGGCTGCGTTACGTGTCGGGCCATCCCGACCGGCCGCCCCTGCGCGTGGGCATCTCCATCGGCGATTCGATCGCCGCGCTGCACGGCGTGATCGGCGCGATGATGGCGCTGCGGCACCGCGACGCCACCGGCGGGCGCTGGAACGGCAAGCAGGGCGCGGAGTGCCAGGCGGGGCAGGGCCAGATGGTGGACGTGGCGCTGTACGAGGCCGTGTTCAACATGATGGAAAGCCTGGTGCCCGAGTACGACGTGGCCGGCGTGGTGCGCGAGCGCACCGGCGGCGCGCTGCCCGGCATCGTGCCTTCGAATACCTACACCACCCGCGATGGGCAGAACATCGTCATCGCCGGCAACGGCGACGCGATCTTCCATCGGTTGATGCGCGCCATCGGCCGCGACGACCTGGCCACGGATCCGGGACTGGTGCGCAACGACGGCCGCGCCAAACGCGTCGACGAGATCGACGGCGCCATCCAGCAATGGTGCGGCGCGCGCGGCATCGAAGAGGCGCTGGGCGCACTGAAGGGCGCGGACGTGCCGGTGGGCAAGATCCACAGCGTGGCCGACATGTTCAGCGATCCGCAGTTCCTGGCGCGCCGCATGATAGAGCAGCACCGCTTCCCGGACGGCACGCCGGTCAAGCTGCCGGCCGTCGTGCCCAAGCTGTCGGAGACGCCTGGCGAGACGCGCTGGGTGGGCCCTGTATTAGGGGAACATACCGAGGAAGTCCTGAAATCGCTGGGGTATGATTCAGCGGCTATAGAAGAGCTGGCAAAGACCGGCGCTATCGGTCTGCCCGACAACTAGGAGACAAGCACATGTCAGTCACTCGCCGTGATCTGCTCAAGATGGCCGGCGCCGCCGGCGTCATGGGCATGGCGCCCGCCATCGTGCGCGCGCAGAAGCTGGAGAAGACCAAGGTCCAGATCGCAGTCGGCGGCAAGCCGCTGATCTACTATCTCCCCCTGTCCATCGCGGAAGCCCGCGGCTACTTCAAGGACGAAGGGCTGGACGTCAGCATCGCCGACTTCGCGGGTGGCTCCAAGGCCCTGCAGGCCGTGGTGGGCGGCAGCGCCGACATCGTGTCGGGCGCGTTCGAGCACACCTTGTCCATGCAGTCCAAGGGCCAGGCCTATCGCGCCTTCGTGCTGCAGGGCCGCGCGCCGATGATAGGCGTGGGCGTGTCCAAGAAGAACCTGCCCAACTACAAGAGCGCCGCCGACCTGAAGGGCAAGAAGATCGGCGTGACCGCGCCGGGTTCGTCCACCAACATGGTGGTCAGCTTCTTCCTGGCCAAGCACGGCCTGAAGGCCTCGGACGTGTCCATCATCGGCGTAGGCGCCGGCGCGGGCGCCGTGACCGCGCTGCGCAGCGGCCAGATCGACGCCATCTCCAACACCGACCCCGTGGTGTCGATGCTGGAAATGCCGGGCGACATCCAGATCATCGTCGACACGCGCACGCTCAAGGACACCAAGGAAATCTTCGGCGGCAACATGCCGGCGGGCTGCCTGTATGCCCCGCAAGCCTTCCTCGATGCCAACCCCAACACCACCCAGGCCCTGGCCAATGCGCTGGTGCGCGCCGACAAGTGGATCCAGAAGGCTGGCGCCGACGAAATCGCCAAGGTCGTGCCGGAAACCTATCTGCTGGGCGATCCGGCCGTCTACAAGGCCGCCATCGCCAAGAGCCTGGAAGGCCTGTCGCCGGACGGCCTGATCCCCGAGGATGGCGCGGCCACCGCGCTCAAGGCGCTGGCCGCCTACCAGGCGGACTTCGACGGTTCCAAGATCGACCCGTCCAAGGTCTGGACCAACGACTACGCGCGCCGCGCCAACGAGAAGTACCCCAATGGCTGAAGCTGCGCTGTCGCTGGAAAGCATCAGCTGCACCTTTGTCTCCCGCGACGACCGCTCGCAGCGCTACACCGCCGTCAGCGACACGACCCTGGCCATCGCGCCAGGGGAGTTCGTGTCGGTGGTGGGCCCGACCGGATGCGGCAAGTCCACCCTGCTCAACGTCAGCGCCGGCCTGTTGGCGCCGTCCTCGGGCAGCGTGAAGGTGTTCGGACAGCCGCTATCCGGCATCAATGAGCGCGCCGGCTACATGTTCCAGGGCGAGGCCCTGCTGCCCTGGCGCAGCGCGCTGGACAACGTGGTGGCGGGCCTGGACTTTGCCGGCGTGCCTCGGCAGCAGGCGCTGGAGCGCGGCCGCGAATGGATGCGCCGCGTGGGCCTGGGCGGCTTCGAAAGCCGCTATCCGCACCAGATGTCGGGCGGCATGCGCAAACGCACGATGCTGGCGCAGACGCTGATCCGCGATCCCGACATCATCCTGATGGACGAGCCGTTCTCGGCGCTGGATATCCAGACGCGCCAGCTCATGGAGAACGAGGTCCTGGACCTGTGGATGGCCAAGCGCAAGGCGGTGCTCTTCATCACGCACGACCTGGACGAGGCCATCGCCATGAGCGATCGCGTGGTGGTGCTGTCGGCCGGGCCGGGCACGCACCCCATCGGTGAATTCGCCATCGACCTGCCGCGTCCGCGCGACGTGGCCGAAGTGCGCACGCATCCGCGCTTCGTCGAATTGCACTCCGCCATCTGGGGAGTGTTGCGCGAAGAAGTCCTAAAGGGCTACGCCCAACAGAAGCGAGCCTAAAGATGAGGCCCACCCCCGAAGCGCCTTTGGCGCTTCCCCCTCAAGGGGGCGCCGCAGGCGGACCGGCGAAGCCGGATCCGCGGCGGCCGGGCTTGGCGTATGCCTGCTGTCTAAGCAGAACGAGGCGTGCAAGCGCCCTGGAGTGGTGAGATGTCGAAGTCTTTGATCAAACCCGGTTCGGCCAGCCTGCGCTTCTGGCAGTTGCTGCTGCTCGTCATCATTCTGCTCGTTTGGCACTTCGCGTCGCGCGATCCCAAGGTGGCCTTCTTCTTCGGCGAACCCTTGAAGGTGTGGGGCCGCATCTGGGCCTGGTTCGTCACCAATGCGGACATCTATACCCACCTGGGCGTGACGCTGACCGAGACCGTGCTGGCGTTTTTCATCGGCACCATCGCCGGCCTGGCCTTCGGCCTGTGGCTGGGCCTGTCGCCCGGCGCAAGCGCGATCCTCGATCCCTACATCAAAGCCGCCAACTCGATGCCGCGCGTCATCCTGGCGCCCATCTTCGGCATGTGGTTCGGCCTGGGCATCTGGTCCAAGGTGGCGCTGGCCGTGACGCTGGTGTTCTTCATCGTGTTCTTCAACGTCTACCAGGGCGTGCGCGAAGTCAGTCCCACCTTGCTGGACAACGCCAGGATGCTGGGCGCGCGCCGCCGCCAGCTGTTGCGTCACGTGTACCTGCCGTCTGCCACCAGCTGGGTGTTCTCCAGCCTGCATACTTCGGTGGGCCTGGCCTTCGTGGGCGCGGTGGTGGGCGAGTATCTGGGCTCCGCCAGCGGCGTGGGCTATCTGATCCTGCAGGCCGAAGGCACGTTCGACGTCAACACCGTGTTCGCGGGCATCATCGTGCTCACGGCTTTTGCGCTGGTGCTGGACGCCATCGTCGGCATGGGCGAAAAGCGGCTGATGAAATGGCAGCCCAGGTCCGGCGAAACCGAAAAGATCTGACCGGAGTTTTCCATGGCCCGTCTCCCCTACGCCGACCTGACCCATCCCGAAGCCAAGCCCCTGGTCGACCGCATCGTCGCCGAACGCGGCAGCGTCCTGCACCTGTACCAGATGCTGCTGCACAGTCCTGCGGTGGCGGGCGGTTGGCTCAATTACCTGACCTCGATCCGCCAGCTCAGCACCTTGCCGGGCGATCTGCGCGAGCTGGTCATCATGCGCGTGGCGGCCATCAACGGCGCGCCCTACGAGGCTGACCAGCACGCGCCGATCGCGCTGAAAGAAGGCGTTTCGCAGGCGCAGCTGGACGCGCTGAATGACTGGGCGGCGTCAGACCTGTTCGATGAACGCGAAAGGGCGGTGCTGGCCTATACCGACGCCATGACGCGCCACGTGCAGGTGCCGGAACCCGTGTTCCAGGCGGCGAAGGCGGCGATGGGTTCCGAAAAGCTCATCGTGGAGCTGACCGCGACGGTGGCGGCCTACAACATGGTGTCGCGCTTCCTGGAAGCGCTGCAGGTGCACTCTCACGATCATCGTTGAGGCAGGCGCGCGGCTGCGGGCCGCGCATTCCCTTGCCTGCGCGGGCGCCGCGGCGCCCGCCCTGATCAGGCGCGTTGCGCCTCGATCAACGTATCCAGCTTGACCGCGTCCGCCACGAACAGGCGGATGCCCTCCGACAGCTTCTCGCTGGCCATCGCGTCCTCGTTGAGCAGGGTGCGGAAGGTGACTTCGTCCGCGCCGATGCGGGCGAGGTTGGCGGGCACGTCGTCGGCGCGCAATTGCGCGGGCGCGTCGCCCTCGGTGCCGGCCAGCTTGGTCAGCAGCTCGGGGCTGATGGTCAGCAGGTCGCAGCCCGACAAAGCCAGGATCTGGCCCACGTTGCGGAAGCTCGCGCCCATGATTTCGGTGGGGATGTCGAAGTGCTTGTAGTACTGGTAGATCCGCGTGACGGACAGCACGCCGGGGTCGCGCGCGCCGGCATTGTCGGCCTCGACCCAGCTGGCGCCGGCGGACTTCTTGTGCCAGTCGTAGATGCGGCCGACGAAAGGCGAGATCAGCTGCACGCGGGCATCGGCGCAGGCCACGGCCTGCGGCAGCGAGAACAGCAGGGTCAGGTTGCAGCGCACGCCTTCCGATTGCAGGGCGCGGGCGGCCTGGATGCCTTCCCAGGTCGAGGCGATCTTGATCAGCACGCGCTCGCGCGGCACGCCGGCGGCTTCGTACAGGGCGATCAGGCTGCGGGCGCGCTCGATGGTGGCGCGGGTGTCAAAGGACAGGCGGGCATCCACCTCGGTCGATACGCGGCCGGGCACGATGTCCAGGATGGCGCGGCCGAAGGCCACCAACAGGCGGTCCATCAGTTCGGCGGTGGGCGCGCTGCGGTGTTCGCGCGCGGTCTTTTCCAGCAGGGGGCGGTAGGCGTCCTGCTGGACGGCCTTGAGAATCAGGGACGGGTTTGTGGTGGCGTCGGTCGGACGCAACGCCTTCATCGCTTCGAAATCCCCCGTGTCGGCGACGACGGTGGTGTGGTTGCGCAGGGCGTCAAGTTGGCTGGACATGGACGGTACGGCTCGCTGCAGGCTAGGGTTGAAGGTGTCCTAGCGTATCACTGAGGCCGCAGGCGCGCTGCCGGCCGGACGGTGGAGGGGGGCGGCGGGACGCGGAAAAACAGCCCAAAACCCCGTTTCCGGCCTTATTTGGCGCGGTTCCCCGAGAAAAACGGCCGCTCAAGGTATAATCCGAAGGTTTGATTATCGATTCTAAAACCGGGGTTTACTGTGCTGCCGCAACTCTTTCCCGAGGGGATCAACCGCTTCCCTCCTGCAATTCTGGCTCTGGCGGACGGTACCATTTTTCGAGGCGTGTCGATC
The DNA here is from genome assembly GCF_029839485.1 of Achromobacter sp. GD03932. Lineage (NCBI taxonomy): Bacteria > Pseudomonadati > Pseudomonadota > Betaproteobacteria > Burkholderiales > Alcaligenaceae > Achromobacter > Achromobacter sp. GD03932. The sequence goes on along the minus strand of NZ_JAOCAT010000012.1, from coordinate 151,986 downwards.
GGTGCGCCTGGGCATACCGTTGCCGAAGTGGTGTTCAACACCGCGATGACCGGGTACCAGGAAATTCTCACCGATCCCAGCTATAGCGGCCAGATCGTCACGCTGACCTATCCGCACATCGGCAATACCGGCGTCAACGCCGAAGACGTGGAAGCCAAGCGCGTCTTTGCCGCCGGCCTGGTGGTCCGTGACTGTCCCGCTCGCGTGTCGAACTTCCGTTCCACGCAATCGTTGCCTGAGTACCTCTCCGAGCAAGGCGTCGTCGCCATTTCCGGCATCGACACCCGCAAGCTCACCCGCATCCTGCGTGAAAAGGGCGCCCAGGGCGCCTGCATCTTCGTCGGCACCGACGCCGAGCGCGCCGTCGAACTGGCCCGCGGCTTTGCCGGCATGGCCGGCCAGGACCTGGCCAAGGTGGTGTCGCTCAAGGATCGCGCCGAATGGACCGAAGGCACCTGGCAGCTGGGCGAGGGCTTCTCCAAGCCCGACCAGTCCAAGTTCCACGTCGTGGCCTACGACTTCGGCATCAAGACCAACATCCTGCGCCTGCTGGCCGACCGCGGCTGCCGCCTGACGGTGGTGCCGGCCCAGACCAGCGCCGAGGAAGTCCTCAAGCTCAACCCCGACGGCGTGTTCCTGTCCAACGGCCCCGGCGACCCCGAGCCCTGCGACTACGCCATCGAGGCCACGCGCGCCTTCCTGGACAAGAAGCTGCCGGTGTTCGGCATCTGCCTGGGCCACCAGATCATGGGCCTGGCGCTGGGCGGCAAGACGCTCAAGATGAAGACCGGCCACCATGGCGCCAACCACCCCGTGCAGGACCTCCAGTCCAAGCGCGTGTTCATCACCAGCCAGAACCACGGTTTCGCGGTCGACGCGGCCAGCCTGCCGGCCAACGCGCGCGTGACGCACGTCTCGCTGTTCGACGGCACGCTGCAGGGCTTCGAGCTCACCGACCGCCCGGCCTTCTGCTTCCAGGGTCACCCCGAAGCCAGCCCGGGTCCGCACGACATCCTTGAACTGTTCGACAAGTTCATCGCCCTGATGTCCGGCCAAAAGTAAAGATTGCATCATGCCCAAGCGTACAGACCTAAAAAGCATACTCATCATCGGCGCCGGCCCCATCATCATCGGGCAGGCCTGCGAATTCGACTATTCCGGCGCACAGGCGTGCAAGGCGCTCAAGGCCGAGGGCTACCGCACCATCCTGGTGAACAGCAACCCGGCCACGATCATGACGGACCCGGAAACGGCCGACGTCACCTACATCGAGCCCATCACCTGGCAAGCCGTCGAAAAGATCATCGAGCGTGAAAAGCCCGATGCGCTGCTGCCGACCATGGGCGGCCAGACCGCGCTGAACTGCGCCCTGGATCTGGCCCACCACGGCGTGCTGAAGAAGCACAACGTCGAACTGATCGGCGCCAACGAGCACGCCATCGAAAAGGCCGAGGACCGCCAGAAGTTCAAGCAGGCCATGACCGACATCGGCCTGGAATCGGCCAAGTCGGGCGTCGCCCACAGCATGGACGAAGCCTGGGAAGTCCAGCGCCGCATCGCGGCCGAAGTCGGCACCTCCGGCTTCCCCGCCGTGATCCGCCCCAGCTTCACCATGGGCGGTTCGGGCGGCGGCATCGCCTACAACGCCGAAGAATTCGAAACCATCTGCCGCCGCGGCCTGGAAGCTTCGCCCACCAGCGAACTGCTGATCGAAGAGTCGCTGCTGGGCTGGAAGGAATTCGAGATGGAAGTGGTCCGCGACAAGGCGGACAACTGCATCATCGTCTGCTCCATCGAAAACCTGGACCCGATGGGCGTGCACACGGGCGACTCGATCACCGTGGCGCCGGCCCAGACGCTGACCGACAAGGAATACCAGATCATGCGTAATGCATCGATCGCGGTGTTGCGCGAGATCGGCGTGGATACGGGCGGTTCGAACGTGCAGTTCGCCGTCAATCCCAAGAACGGCCGCATGATCGTCATCGAGATGAACCCGCGCGTGTCGCGTTCGTCGGCGCTGGCGTCCAAGGCCACCGGCTTCCCCATCGCCAAGGTCGCCGCGCGCCTGGCCGTGGGCTACACGCTGGACGAGCTCAAGAACGAAATCACCGGCGGCGCCACGCCTGCCTCGTTCGAACCCTCGATCGACTACGTGGTCACCAAGGTGCCGCGTTTCGCCTTCGAGAAATTCCCCACCGCCGACGCGCGCCTGACCACCCAGATGAAGTCGGTGGGCGAAGTCATGGCCATCGGCCGCACCTTCCAGGAATCCTTCCAGAAGGCGCTGCGCGGCCTGGAAGTGGGCGTGGACGGCCTGAACCAGAAGACCACCGACCGCGAAAAGCTGCAGGTCGAACTGGGCGAGCCCGGTCCGGAACGCATCTGGTACGTGGGCGATGCCTTCGCGCAGGGCTTCACGCTGGACGAAGTGCACAACATCACGCACATTGACCCGTGGTTCCTGTCGCAGATCAAGGAAATCGTCGACATCGAACTGGCGCTGGAACAGAAGACGCTGGCCGACCTGGATTACGCCACGCTGTGGGAACTCAAGCGCCGCGGTTTCTCCGACCGCCGCCTGGCCTTCCTGCTGGATTCCTCGGAATCCGAGGTACGCAAGTTGCGTCACCAGCTGAACGTGCGCCCGGTCTACAAGCGCGTCGACACCTGCGCCGCCGAATTCGCCACCCGCACGGCCTACATGTACTCGACCTACGAGGAAGAGTGCGAAGCCGCGCCCACCGACCGCAAGAAGATCGTGGTGCTGGGCGGCGGTCCGAACCGCATCGGCCAGGGCATTGAATTCGACTACTGCTGCGTGCATGCCGCGCTGGCGCTGCGCGACGACGGGTACGAGACCATCATGGTCAACTGCAACCCGGAAACCGTGTCCACCGACTACGACACCTCGGACCGCCTGTACTTCGAGCCGCTGACGCTCGAAGACGTGCTCGAGATCGTCCACAAGGAAAACCCGGTCGGCATGATCGTCCAGTACGGCGGCCAGACCCCGCTGAAGCTGGCGCGCGCCCTGGAAGCCAACGGCGTGCCCATCATCGGCACCAGCCCCGAATCCATCGACGTGGCCGAAGACCGCGAGCGCTTCCAGAAGCTGCTCAACAAGCTCGGCCTGCGCCAGCCGCCCAACCGCACCGCGCGCACCGAAGGCGAGGCCCTGGCCCACGCCGCCGAAATCCGCTATCCCCTGGTCGTGCGTCCCAGCTACGTGCTGGGCGGCCGCGCCATGGAAATCGTGCACGAGCAGCAGGACCTCGAGCGCTACATGCGCGAGGCCGTGAAGGTCAGCAATGACTCGCCCGTGCTGCTGGACCGCTTCCTGAACAACGCCACCGAAGTGGACGTGGACTGCCTGGCCGACGGCGAAACCGTCTTCATCGGCGGCGTCATGGAACACATCGAGCAGGCCGGCGTGCACTCGGGCGACTCGGCTTGCAGCCTGCCGCCGTACTCGCTGTCGGCGGAAGTCATCGCCGAGATCAAGCGCCAGACCACCATGATGGCCAAGGCGCTGAACGTCAGCGGCCTGATGAACGTGCAGTTCGCCATCCAGGGCGGCGATGTCTACGTGCTGGAAGTGAACCCGCGCGCCTCGCGCACGGTGCCCTACGTTTCCAAGGCCACCGGCCTGCAACTGGCCAAGATCGCCGCGCGCGCCATGGCCGGCCAGACCCTGGCCGCGCAAGGCATCACCAAGGAAGTCGTGCCGCCTTACTTCTCGGTCAAGGAAGCCGTGTTCCCGTTCGTGAAGTTCCCGGGCGTGGACACCATCCTGGGCCCGGAAATGAAGTCGACCGGTGAAGTGATGGGCGTGGGCACGAGCTTCGGCGAAGCCTTCGTCAAGTCGCAGCTGGCCGCGGGCGTGCGCCTGCCGGAATCCGGCACGGTGTTCATCAGCGTCAAGAACCAGGACAAGCCCCTGGCGGTGGAAGTGGCGCGCGGCCTGCATGCGCTCGGCTTCAAGCTGGTCGCCACGCGCGGCACGGCCGCCGAGATCGAAGCCGCCGGCATCCCGGTGCAGCTGGTGAACAAGGTCACCGAAGGCCGTCCGCATATCGTCGACATGGTGAAGAACGGCGAGATCTCGCTGGTCATCAACACCGTCGAAGAGCGCCGCAACGCCATCGCCGACTCGCGCACCATCCGCACCCAGGCGCTGGCCGCCCGCGTGACCTTCTTCACGACCATCGCCGGCGCCCGCGCCGCGGTCGAAGGCATGCAATACCTGCGCCAAGGCCTGGGCCTGCAGGTCTATCCGCTGCAGGATCTGCACGCTTCCTTGCAAGCCTAAGCCGGCAAGCGACACAATAGGGCACGCGAAAGCGTGCCCTATTTTTTTGCAACGCGATTCCGCAACGTCACCACAGGCAACAGGCACACATGGAAAGAGTCTTCATCACCGGCGCCAGCAGCGGCCTGGGACGCGCCCTGGCGCAGCAATACGCGTCCACGGGCGCCACGCTGGGCCTGCTGGGCCGGCGCGAAGACGCGCTACGCGAGCTGGCTGGCAGCCTGCCCGGCGAGCACCGCTGCTATGCGGTAGACGTACGCGACCGTCAGGCGCTGCATGCCGCGGCCCTGGATTTCATCGGGTTCTGCCAGGGGCGGGTGGACGTGGTCATCGCCAGCGCCGGCATCAGCGCCGGCACCCTGACCGAGCACGGCGAGGACTACGACGTCTTCAAGGCCATCGTCGACACCAATTTGCTGGCCACCGTGGCGACCTTCGAGCCCTTCATCGCATCCATGCGCCAGGCTGGGTCGGGCCGGCTGGTGGGCATCGCCAGCGTGGCGGGAGTCAGGGGCCTGCCAGGCGCGGGCGCCTACAGCGCGTCGAAATCCGCGGTGGTGACTTACTGCGAAAGCCTGCGGCTGGAACTGGCCGCCGAAGGCATAGACGTGGTGACGATCGCGCCCGGCTATATCAAGACGGCGATGACGGCCCACAATCCGTATTCCATGCCTTTCCTGATGGAAGCGGACGCCTTCGCCCGCCGCGCGCGCAGCGCGATCGGGCGGGGCGCGTCCTATGTGGTGATTCCGTGGCAGATGGGCATCGTGGCCAAGCTGATGCGCCTGTTGCCCAACGCCGTCTACGACAGGCTGGCGCGCAACGCGCCGCGCAAGCCGCGCCGCGCGCGTTAAGCGCTCAAGGCACCACGTCGTTGCCGACTTCGTCGGTCACGTGGCCTACGTCGCCCCAGTCCAGCACCTGCCACTTGCGGCCCTGCACGCCGACGCGGTTGATGCTGACGTTCAGCAGCGAAGCGTCGCGCGGCCCGTTGAGCGGCACGCCGGAGGCATGGCGCCAGATGATGTCCAGCACGCCGCCGTGCGTGAACATCAGGATGCGTTCGTCGTCGTGGCGGCTGGCAATGTCGTCCACGGTTGAAATGACGCGGGACTGGAACTGGCCCAGCGTTTCGCCGCCGTCCAGCGGACGCAGCGGGTCGCGGCTCTTCCAGGCGGCAGCGGCTTCGGGGGCCAGCACGTCGATGCGCTCGTGGTCCAGGCCTTCCAGCACGCCGAAGCCGCGCTCGCGGATGCCGGGCTCCACGCGCACGCGCAAGCCCAGCTGTTCGGACACGGGCAGGGCGGTGGCGTGGGCGCGCTGCAGGTCGCTGCTGTAGATGGCGTGGATGGGCGTATGGCGGGCCTCTTCGCGCAAGCGCGCGGCCAGCAGGCCGGCCTGGTTGACGCCGAATTCGTTCAGGGGGATGTCTTGCCAGCCTTGCAGGCGCCGCTGGCGGTTCCAGTCGGTTTCGCCGTGGCGGATGAACCAGATTTCAGTCATTACGATCTTGATGCGGGTTTAGAGCTGGGCGGACGCGATGGGCGCGCGCGGTTTCCAGATGGTTTGAATGATCGAGCTTAACGCGACCAGCGCGGGCTCGCTAGCGCGCTCGTAGGGCAGGATGAATCCCAGCATCGCGTCCACGCGCGCCTGGCCCCAGACGATGAAGTCGTTCGAGGCCGCGCCCGCCAGCGCGGCTTCCTCGCGCAGCAGGGCGCAGCCTGCGCCCGCGCGCACCAGCGCGTCCAGGTTGGCCTGGTCGTCGTTCTGCATCACGACGCGCGGCGACAGGCCATGGCGTTCGAACATGTCGCGCAACAGCAGGTGCGTGTGGCTGCCGGAAGGACCGTCCAGCCAAGGCAATTGCGCCACCTCGCGCCAGCCGCCGCGTTTGAGCACGGCGGCATGCTCGCGGGGCATGGCGATGCGGTAGCGCACGCTGCGCAGGGGCTGCCAAAGCACGCCGCGCGGCGGATTGGCGGCAATGATCAGCGCCGCCGGCAGGCGGCCGGTGCTGACCTGTTCGGCCAGCGCGGCGGCAGGCAGGGTCTGGGTCTTCAGCTCGACCAGCGGCAGGCGCTGGGTGACGGCCGAGGCCAGTTCGCCCAGGCGCAGGAAATCCGGTTTTTCGCTGGGTACGCCCAGCTCGACCGCGCCATGCAGGCTGCCTTGCAGCTGCTGGGCCTCGGATTTGAACTGCGCGCCCAGCACCAGCAGCGACTCGGCGGTGGGCAGCAGCACCTCGCCGGCCTTGGTCAGCGCCAGCCGGCCGCCGCTGCGGTCGAACAAGGCCACGCCCAGGCTTTGTTCCAGCGCCTTGATCTGCGCGGTCACGGCGGGTTGGGTCAGCGACAGCGCCTCGGCCGCCTTCGTCAGGTTGCCCAGCCGGGCGACCGTGACGAAGGCGCGGATCTGATAGATTTCCATGGCCCCGAGTTTAGGCCGCCAGGAGCCGCACTTGGGTAGGTTCGAGGCCGATGGAAACCGGAGCGCCGACGGGGAAGGGCGACAGCCCGGCCAGATGCGATTGGTCCGCGGTCAGCCGCTGCTCGCCGATCAGCACCTGATAGCGGGTGAATTCGCCCAGGAACTCGCTGCTTTCCACGATGCCGGGCAGCCAGACATAGCGTGCGTCGCCCAGCCCGTCCGCCATTTCGATCTGCACCGTGTGCGGGCGGAAGCTGGCCGCCAGCCGGGAAGCGGCGGGCGCTTCGCCCGTGAGCGGCAGCTGCAGGTCGCCCACGCCTTCCACCGCCAGCACCACGCTGCCGCTGGTGCGTTCGCGCACGTCGCCTTCCAGCACGTTCATCGTACCCACGAAGTTGGCGACGAAGCGATTGACCGGATAGTCGAACAAGGTGCTGGGCGCGCCGATCTGCTGGACCACGCCGTGGTCCAGCACCGCCATGCGGTCGGCGGTGGTCATGGCCTCTTCCTGGTCATGGGTGACGAAGATGGTGGTGATGCCAAGCCGGCGCTGCAGGCTGAGCAGATCCTGGCGCATCTGCACGCGCAGCTTCTTGTCCAGATTGGACAGAGGCTCGTCCAGCAGCAGCACCTGCGGCTCGATCACGATGGTGCGGGCCAGGGCCACGCGCTGCTGCTGCCCGCCGGAAAGCTGGTTAGGGCGGCGCTTGCCGTACTGGGACAGGCCGACCAGATCGAGCGCGGCCTCCACCTTGGCGTGGATCTCGGCGCGCGGCAGCTTGCGTTCGACCAGGCCGAAGGCCACGTTGTCCCAGACCGTCATGTGCGGCCACAGCGCGTAGTTCTGGAACACCATGCCGATGTTGCGGTTCCAGGGCGGCGTGCCGCTGATGTCCTTGCCGTCCACCAGCAGTTGCCCCGCGCTGTGCCGGTTGAAGCCGGCGATCAGCCGCAACAAGGTGGATTTGCCGGAGCCGGACGGTCCGAGCAGCGCAAAAAACTCGCCGGGCTCGATGCTGATGTTGACGTCCTTGAGCACTTCCGTCTTGCCGTAGGACAACCGGATGTTGCGGCATTCGACGCTGACTTTCTTCATGCGGATTCCCCTTCATTGCGGGCCGGCTGTTGGCGCGACTGGGCGCGCTCCACCAGCAGGTGCGAGACATACGTGCCGATGGCCACCGCGGCCACCGCCAGGACGCCGAGCGCGGCGCCGGGACCCCGGCCCGCCGCGCTCTGCATGTACAGATAAATGCCGTAGCTCATGGGCGCCTGGCTGTCCTTGGTCACCAGCATGATGGTGGCCGACAGTTCCACGGCCGCCGTCACGAAGCTGGTCACGAAGCCGGCCAGCATGCCGCCCGCCATGAGCGGCACCACCACGCGGCGTATCGTGCTCATGCGGGTCGCGCCCAGCGATTGCGCCGCCTCTTCCAGCGAGATGTTGATCTGCTGCAGCGAGGCCACGCAGGATCGCAGGGCGTAGGGCAGCCGGCGCACCGAGTACGCGATCATGATGATGATCCACGACGAGGTCAGCAGCGTGCCGGTGCCGGGCAGCTCGATGCCGCGGAAGGTGCGCAGAAAGCCGATGGCCAGCACGATACCTGGAATCGCCAGCGCGGCGGAGGCCAGGAAGTCCAGCCACTGGCGCGCCGGCAGCCGGGTGCGCAACATCAGATAGGCGATGGCGGTACCCAGGATCACGTCCACGCCCGCGGCCAGGCCGCAATAGAGCAGGGTGTTGGCGATCATGCCTTGCGATTCGGAGAACACCGCGGCGTAATGCGCCAGCGTGTAGCCGTCGGGCAGTGGCGCGAAGCTCCAGACGCTGGCCAGGGACAGCAGCAGCACGCCCATATGCGGCGACAGCACCAGCAGCAGCACCAGGATGATCCAGCCATAGGCCAGTACGCTCTCCACCGGGCGCAGCTTGCGCTTCTGGATGGAGCTGCCGCCCTTCTGCAGGGTGGAGTAATCGCGGCCCTTGAGCACCCGCGCCGACAGCCACAACGCCAGTATCGAAAAGCCCACCATGATCACGCTGATCACATAGCCCAGCGGATCCTCCAGGCCCACTTGCGTGATGCGCAGATAGGCCTGCGGCGCCAGCATGTTGGTGGTGCCCAGCACCAGCGGCGTGCCCAGGTCGTCGAACACCTTGACGAACACCAGCGACGTGCCGGCCACATAACCGGGCAGGGCCAGCGGAAAGATCACGCGGCGGAACAGACGGAAGCCCCGCGAGCCCAGGTTGAAGGCCGCCTCTTCCATGGCGCCGTCGATGTTGCGCAGCGCCACCACCAGGTTCATCAGGATGAAGGGGAAGTAGTGCAGCGATTCCACGAAGATGACGCCGTTCAAGCCTTCCATGAACGGGATGGTGAAGCCGAACCAGTCGTTGAGCAGCAGGTTCACGCTGCCCGAGCGGCCGAAGATCAGCTGCATCGCAACCGCGCCGACGAAGGGCGGCATGATCAGCGGCAGCACGCCCAGGGTCTGGATCAGCAGCGCGCCGCGGAAATCGAAGCGCACCGTAAAGTACGCCAGCGGCACGGCGATGAGCGATGCCAGCAGCGCCGACCAGCCCGCCACGTACAGGCTGTTGAAGAAGGCTTCCTTCATCAGCGGCTGGTTGAAGAAGGCGCCGAAGTGGCCCATGGTGAAGCTGCCGTCGGCGTTCACGAAGGCGGTGTAGAACACCGTGCCGACTGGCACGGCCAGGAACAGCAGCAGAAAACCGAACACCAGTAGCGCCGTCAGCAGGGGGCCGACGGGCAGGCGCGAGTGGCCCGAAGAATTCATCGAGATTCCCGAAATCGTTGCCAGGGGAAAGCCGCGGCGGCGGACGGGACCGGCCCGTCCGCCGCGCGTCCTGCGGGTGTAGCGGCCTAGAGCGCGGCGGCCTGCTTGGCGAGCTTCACGGCTTCTTCGTAGTTCGCCTTGGAAAGGCCGTTCCATTCGCCTTCCAGCTGGGTGATCTGCTGGTTCACGGCGGCGTCCTTCTTGTTGCCGGCGAAGATCGCCAGGAAGGCCGGGTCGGCGGCCTTCTTGCCGTCCACGAGCGGCGCCCAGGTCAGCTTGCGGGCCTGCGCCAGCAGCTCGGCAGCCTTGCCGCTCTTGGCCTTGTCGCCCAACTTGGCTTCGGCCTCGTAGATGGCCTTGGTGGCGGCCTGCAGTTCCTTCAGGCGGAACGTGACCGTCTGGTCATACAGCGACTGCACGACGTAGTAGCGCGACTGCGACAGGTCGGCGTTGAATTGCACCTTGCTGCGCTTGGCGATCTCGGCGGGGTCAGGGTAGCCCTGGGGAATCTTGCCGGCCAGCGCCGTGTAGGGCAGCACCGGCAGGCGCGAGATCTTGGGTTCCAGCAGCAGTTCCTGGCCGGCCTGGCTGAGGGTGAAGGCGATGAACTTCTTGCCTTCCTCGGTGTTCTTCGCGCCTTCGATCAGCGCGATATTGGCCGGCACGATGGCGGTTTCGGAGGGGTAGACGAACTCGACCGGGAACTTGGAATACTTGCTGGACAGGCCGAAGAAGTCGATCACCGGGCCGGCGCCGAACTGGCCGTTGTTCACGCCGTCCGGCACGCCGAAAGAACGTTCGGTGACGGCGCTGCTGTTGCCCGACATGCGCAGCAAGGTGCTCCAGCCTTCGTCCCAGCCTTCGCCCTGGAGGATGGTTTCCACCGTCAGGTGCATGGTGCCCGAGCGCGACGGCGAGGTGATGCCGACATGGCCGAACCATTGCGGCGACAGCAGGTCCTTCCATTCCACCGGCGCGGGGATCTTGTGCGCCGCGATGTAGCGGGTGTTGTAGATGATGCCGTAGCCGGCCAGGGCCTGGCCCAGGTACATGCCGCCGGGATCGTTGATGGGGTAGTTGCCGATCTTGTCCGGCACCTGCTTGTTGGCCACGTCGGCGGAGTTCGCCAGCAGCTTGTCGCGGCCCAGCACTTCGAAGGCGTCGGGCGCGCTGGCCCAGAACACCTCGGGACGCTGGCCGGCGGGCGTTTCGCGCACGTAGGCGATGCCCGATACGGTGTTCTTGTTCAGGATTTCCAGCGTGATGCCGGGGTTGGCCTTTTCGAAGGCCGTCTTGTAGGCCTGGGTGAGGTCTTTGGGGAACGACGTGATCACCGTGACGGTGCCTGCCAGGGCAGGGGCCGCGCAAACGGCCAGCACCGCACCTGCAAGAGCTGTGCGCATTGCATGCATGGTTTGTCTCCGTAGTTTTAGATTTGTTCGGAGACAGTACTGGCCGGTCCAGGCAGCGTCCAATCACAAATTTTGATGCGCGCCATCAATGCGGGCGCCCCGGCCGGGCGGGGCGCCGTGCCTTGCCCGCTAGGCCGTGGCGGATACGCCGCGTTTCATGGCCTGGGCCTGCTTCTCCATCACTGCAGTGATCTGCTGCTGGATCTGCATCGCCTGGGCATTGAGCGCCATCAGTTGCTGGGCCTTCATTTCGGCCGGCATGCCGCTGGCCTTGACCTTGGCGATCTGGTCCATCACGCGCTTGAGTTGCTTCTGCAGTTCCTTGATCTGGCGCGTGTAGGCGTCGTCGTTGCTGGAGTCTTCGGTTTCCTTGGCTTCCTGCACCTTGCCCATTTTCAGGCCGCCGGGGTTGTTGACGCGGATCTTGCCGTCCGCGGACACCGTGCTCGTTTCCGCGTCCGAGGCGCTCTTGGCTTCCTTGTTGGCGCGGATCTTCTGCGCCCAGAGGTCGGCCAGGCTGTTGATTCGGGAATTGCCGCTGATGGGATCGATCGCCATGATTGCTCCTGCCGCCTATGAGGATTTCGGGGTTTTCACTAGTACGGCATTCTGACGGCGAACTTAAGCATTGCTCCCCGTTTGCAGCCCCCTTTACACTGGCGCCCGCTCACACCCGACACCTACTTTGGGATATCCATGTCCAATTCCTACTTTCCGCGCTGGCGCCTGGCGGACGACGCCGAGCCCGGCGTCATCATCGCGCCCGACGAAAGGCTGTCCTGGCCCAAGAACGTGGCCATGGGCGCCCAGCACGTGGTCGCCATGTTCGGCTCCACCGTGCTGGCCCCGTTGCTCATGGGCTTCGACCCCAACGTCGCCATCCTCATGTCGGGCATCGGCACGCTGATCTTCTTCCTGTTCGTGGGCGGCAGGGTCCCCAGCTACCTGGGTTCCAGCTTCGCCTTCATCGGCGGCGTGATCGCCGTGACCGGCTATGCCGGCGGCGGGGCGAACGCCAATATCGGCGTGGCGCTGGGCGCCATCATCGCCTGCGGCCTGGCCTACACGTTGATCGGGCTGATTGTCTGGTTCGTCAACGCGCGCGCCGGGGGCGGCGCGAACTGGATCGACACGCTGATGCCGCCCGTCGTCACCGGCGCGGTGGTGGCGGTCATCGGCCTGAATCTGGCACCAATCGCTGCCAAGAGCGCGATGGGCGCGTCGGGCTTCGACAGCGTGATGTCCATGGTCACCATCCTCTGCGTGGGCGGCATCGCCGTGTTCACCAAGGGCATGGTGCAGCGCCTGCTGATCCTGGTCGGCATGATCCTGGCCTGCGTGGTGTACGGCATCCTCGCCAACGGCATGGGGCTGGGCAAACCCATCGACTTCTCCGGCGTGGCGGCCGCAGCCTGGTTCGGCCTGCCGCATTTCGCCGCGCCGGTGTTCAAGGCCGAGGCCATGGGCTTGATCGTGCCTGTCGCCATCATCCTGGTGGCCGAGAACCTGGGACACGTGAAGGCTGTCAGCGCCATGACCGGGCAGGACCTGGACCGCTATCTGGGCCGCGCCTTCGTCGGCGACGGGGTCGCTACCATGGTGTCCGGCGCCGTGGGTGGCACGGGCGTCACCACCTACGCCGAGAACATCGGCGTGATGGCCGTCACGCGCATCTATTCCACCCTGGTGTTCGTGGTGGCCGCCCTGATTGCCATCGTGCTGGGCTTTTCGCCCAAGTTCGGCGCGCTGATCCAGATGATCCCGGCGCCCGTGCTGGGCGGCATGTCGGTGGTGGTGTTCGGCCTGATCGCCATCGCCGGCGCCCGTATCTGGGTGGTCAACCAGGTGGACTTCAGCGACAACCGCAACCTCATCGTGGCCGCGGTCACGCTGGTGCTGGGCGCGGGAGACTTCACGGTCAAGCTGGGTAACTTCACGCTGGGCGGCATCGGCACCGCTACCTTCGGCGCCATCATCCTGTACGCCTTGCTGCGCCGCAGGAAGTAAGCGGCGCGGCCATGCGCGGACCTGGCGTCGCGCGCATGGCCGGCTGGCGCGCCTAGGTGCGCGACAGCCGCGAGGTTGCGGCCGTGCCGGTCAGCGCCACCGGCGCCGCCTCGATCACCTGTCCTGATTGCGTCTTGAATACCGAGGTGGCTTCGGCCAGGCGCCGCGCCTGTTCTTCCATCGCGGCCGCCGCGGCCGAAGCTTCCTCGACCAGCGCGGCGTTCTGCTGCGTCACCTCATCCATCTGCGAGATCGCCAGGCTGACCTGGTCTATGCCGCCGGCCTGTTGTGCCGAGGCGGCTGAGATCTCGGCCATGATCGCCGCCACCCGCTGCACGGAATCCACGATCTCCTGCATGGTCTGCCCGGCGGCAGCCACCTGGGCCGATCCCGCCGCCACGGTGTCCACGGAGGCCTCGATCAGCGTCTTGATCTCCTTGGCGGCTTGGGCCGCGCGCTGGGCCAGCGAACGGACTTCGCCCGCGACCACGGCAAAGCCCTTGCCCTGTTCGCCAGCGCGCGCGGCTTCGACGGCGGCATTCAACGCGAGGATGTTGGTCTGGAAAGCGATGCTGTCGATCACCGAAACGATGTCGGAGATGCGCCTCGAGCTGTCCGAGATGCCGTGCATGGTGGCTACCACCTGTTCCACGTTCTGGCCGCCACGCTGCGCCACGTCCATGCTGACCGAGGCCAACTGATTGGCCTGGGCGGCGTTTTCCGCATTCTGCTTGACGGTCACCGCCAGCTCTTCCATCGTGGATGCGGTTTCCTCCAGCGCCGCGGCCTGTTCTTCGGTACGTACTGACAGGTTGGAGTTGCCGGCAGCGATTTCCGCCGCGCCCACGTTGATTTCATCCACGCCCTGGCGCACGGACGTGACGGTGCGGGTCAAACCTTCCTGCATGCGCTTGAGCGAGGCAAAGAGGACGCCGATCTCATTGTTGGAGCGGGTTTCCACGCGGTTCGTCAGGTCGCCCGCCGCGATGCGGTCGAAGTGCCTGCCGGCCTCCTGCAGCGGACGGAGCACGGCGCGCCGGATGAAGGTCCAGCACAGCGCCGTCAGCAGCAGCGCGGCCGATATCAGCGCGACCGCCGAGATCCGGGCGGTGGAGTAGGTTTGCTCCGAGCTTGCCAGCACGCCGTCGCTGCGCTCCTGGACCCGGGCCAGGAAGGCTTGCATGTCTTTCATGAAGTAGGCGTCGGCCTGGGGCAGCCGTCCCTCGTCCTGGCGGAACTTGGCAGGCGCGCGTTCCTTGAGGTCGGCTTCCAGCCTGTCCAGGATGGCGGCGTATTCGGTGAAGCGGCCCTGTAGCGTCTGGGCCAGCTCCTGGCCGCGCGGGCTTTTGGGCACGGCCATGTAGCGGGCGAAACGCTCGCGCGCCTGCTTCAGATGGCTGGCGGCTTCCTCGCCGGCCAGCCCGGCTTGGTCCATGCCGCCGGCCTGCATGGCAGCCATGCCTGCACCGAGCGCCAGCCGCGCGCGCAGCAGGGCGGCGTTGGCTTCGTAGAGCGGGTCGACCTGGTGGACCGCGACATTGTTCAGATCCTTGATCTCGGTCACGCTTTTCTCGGCGTTCATCCAACTCAAGCCGCAAGCCAGCGCCAGGGCGATGACGAAGCAGCCCAGCACCAACAGCATTCCAGTACGGACTTTCAATTTTTCCAGCATGAGAGCTCCTCGTTCTTGAACGCGATCCGCCGTGTTGGGAACGGCCCAGGCCGCCCGCTGCGCGGCGGAACGGCGAACGTCGCGCCGGGTGGCTGCGATGCGTCCGCCTCCACTGCAACTACCCGCAAAAACAAGACTCCTGCGCGTGGCAAGTGCTTGCGGTCTGCAAGCTGCAGCCAAACGGTATCCAGTTGAATGTATTAAATTGTTATGAATGACACAATTTGTTGTTTTATACTGATTCAGTCCGTTTTTGCTGGCGTTTTTTGGAGGTAATCCCTGGTTGTTGCAAAAAACTATCGAAGAGTAGTTTTTATGCCACACGTGCACCAAGGAATCGCGGCGACGTGCCTGCGCGATCCGGTTCAAGATCGGATCGGAAAAATTGGAAAAAATGACGGGTTTTAGCGGGTTACAGCGGCGAAATGCGGCGAAAACGGCGGTTTCTCCGGCGGCTTGCAATTCCCGTGGACTTTGACCACAATATGACCTTGATTGCCCCGGTTCCGACCCGAGCCGGGGTTTTGTTTTGGTCGTCCGCGCCGCTTGCCAGTTTTGCTTTCACTCGGCTGCCTGCGCGCGCCAGGATTCCGACCTTCACCGAGAACGCTCCGTCCGGGGCGTTTTCTACTTTTGTTTGGGAAACGACATGTCTGCCATTCCTTTGACCGTGCGCGGGGCCGAGCGCTTGCAAGAAGAGCTCCAGCGGCTGAAAACCGTGGAACGTCCTGCCGTTATCAACGCGATCGCTGAAGCGCGTGCGCAGGGTGATCTGTCGGAAAATGCCGAGTACGATGCTGCTCGCGAGCGCCAAGGCTTTATCGAGGGCCGGATTGCCGAGCTTGAAGGCACGCTTTCCAACGCCCACCTGATCGATCCTACCGCCCTGGATGCCGAAGGCCGCGCCGTGTTTGGCGCCACCGTCGACATCGAGGACCTGGATTCGGGCGATCGTGTGACGTACCAAATCGTCGGCGACGTTGAAGCCGACATCAAGTCGAACCTGATATCCGTGTCGAGCCCGGTGGCCCGCGCGCTGATCGGCAAGAGCGAAGGCGACGTGGTCGAGGTCAAGGCCCCGGCTGGCGTTCGCGAGTATGAAGTCCTGGGCGTGCGCTACATCTGACGCCGACGTAGTAAGCTGGAAGTTGTCAAAACACCATAGTCCGAACCGTGCGTTCGACTGAATTCCGCGGTTTAATGCGGATCGCTATGGTGGACCGGGCGCGTAAAGCGCCCGTTTTTGTGCCCGCACTTACCTTTTCGTCGTCTTGCGGCTGGTGCCGCTGCGTGCTCCGGCCCGCAGGCTGAGCGCGCTGCCGGCGCGGCGGGGAATGCCGTGACCGCTGGCGGTGGTCTTCCTGGTGCCGGGGCGCATGGGCTTGCCGTTCTTGTTGAGCTGGTCCTGGGGCACGAAGCGCGTCTTCGGCTTGGGCTCTTCGGATTCGCTGCGGCGCGGGCGCTTGGCCAGGGTCTTGCCTTCGGCGGCCAGCTTCTTGGGCGTGTGCGGCTCGGAGGCGCGGCGCTTGGCGGGGCGTTCAGGTTCCATGGCGGCCAGCGCGGCGGGCTTGATATTGCCGGCCAGCGGGCGGAACAGGATCAGGGTTTTGCCCAGATGGTGCACGGGGGCGCAGGAAAGCGTGTCGCAGATGGTCGACAGCATTGCGTCGCGGGCCTCGCGGTCATCGCCGCCGGCGCGCACCTTGATGAGGCCGTGCGAAGTCAGCGCCAGGTCGATTTCCTTGAGCACGGCTTCGGTCAGGCCGTTGTCGCCGATCAGGACGACGGGGCGCAGAGGGTGAGCGGCGGACCGAAGGTCGCTGCGCTCACGAGAGGTAAGTTCTAATATAGGCATGCGTGGAATTGTACGGTAATGGCCAAGAATAAATTCTCCAAAGACTGGATTCACCAGCACATCAATGATCCCTATGTGAAGCTGGCGCAACAGAAGGGCTACAGGGCCCGCGCCGCCTTCAAGCTGATCGAGATCCTGGATACCGAGAAGCTGATGCGCCGGGGCGACCTCGTGGTCGACCTGGGGTCGGCGCCCGGCAGTTGGTCCCAAGTGGCGCGCGAGCGCCTGGCGGGGCCGGGCGGGGTCGTGGACGGACGCATCATCGCGCTCGATATCCTGCCCATGGAGCCCGTGGCGGGCGTTGAATTCATCCAGGGCGACTTCCGCGAAGATGAAGTTTTGAAACAATTGGAAGACATGGTCGGATCGCGCGCGGTGGATCTTGTTATTTCCGACATGGCCCCCAACTTGTCAGGGGTGGGTATTGCCGACTCCGCGCGCATCCAGCATGTGTGCGAGTTGGCGATGGAATTCTCCTGCGCCCACCTCAAGCCCAACGGGGCGCTGATCGTCAAGGCTTTCCACGGCAGCGGCTTTTCGCAGATCGTGGAATCCTTCAAGCAGCGCTTCAAGCGGGTGGTCGAACGCAAGCCGAAGGCATCGCGGGACAAATCCTCCGAAACCTTTCTGGTTGCGCGCGATCTGAAGTAGCCCGGGTCCGGGGGCGCCGCCTCGGATTCGAAAAACCTACAGCCTGCCGGGACAACGACCAGAAAATTCGCGAATAAGACAAAACTCAGAGGGGCTCAGGCATCCCGGGACGCAATCTGGTCTGACAGGGTAGAATGAGCTATTGACATACTTGTGACTGTGCCATATGCGGGTGCGCGGTCGCCGGTCGGAATCGAAAGCAGGAGATCGACCTTGAATAATTCATTTTCGAAAGTCGCTGTCTGGATGGTGATAGCCCTCGTGCTGTTCACCGTCTTCAAACAGTTCGACGGACGCGCTCAGACCCAGGACGGCGTGACCTACACGCAGTTCATGGACGACGCCAAGGCGGGACGTATCCGCAAGGTCGACGTCCAGGGCGACGTGCTGTACGTCACCCCTGACGCGGGCCGCGCCTACACGCTGACTTCGCCGGGCGACCTCTGGATGGTCTCCGATCTGCTGAAGTACGGCGTCCAGGTGTCGGGCAAGCCGCGCGAAGAGCAGTCGCTGCTGATGAGCATCTTCGTGTCGTGGTTCCCCATGCTGTTGCTGATCGGCGTCTGGGTGTTCTTCATGCGCCAGATGCAGGGAGGCGGCAGGGGCGGGGCGTTCAGCTTCGGCAAATCGCGCGCCCGCATGCTCGACGAGAACACCAACCAGATCACCTTCGCTGACGTCGCCGGCTGCGACGAAGCCAAGGAAGACGTCCAGGAATTGGTCGATTTCCTGCGCGACCCCAGCAAGTTCCAGAAGCTGGGCGGCCGCATCCCCCGCGGCGTGCTGATGGTCGGCTCGCCGGGTACCGGCAAGACGCTGCTGGCCAAAGCCATCGCGGGCGAAGCCAAGGTGCCGTTCTTCAGCATCTCGGGTTCCGACTTCGTTGAAATGTTCGTCGGCGTGGGCGCGGCCCGCGTGCGCGACATGTTCGAAAACGCCAAGAAGCACGCTCCCTGCATCATCTTCATCGACGAAATCGACGCGGTCGGCCGCCAGCGTGGCGCCGGCCTGGGCGGCGGCAACGACGAACGCGAGCAGACGCTGAACCAGATGCTGGTGGAAATGGACGGCTTCGAGTCCGGCCAGGGCGTCATCGTCATCGCCGCGACCAACCGTCCCGACGTGCTGGATCCCGCGCTGCTGCGCCCGGGCCGCTTCGACCGCCAGGTCGTGGTGCCGCTGCCCGACATCCGCGGCCGCGAGCAGATCCTGAAGGTCCACATGCGCAAGGTTCCGCTGTCGCCCAACGTCGATGCGACCGTGCTGGCGCGCGGCACCCCGGGCTTCTCCGGCGCCGACCTGGCCAACCTGGTCAACGAAGCCGCGCTGTTCGCCGCCCGCCGCAATGGCCGCACGGTCGACATGTCCGACTTCGAAAAGGCCAAGGACAAGATCATCATGGGCGCGGAACGCCGCTCCATCGTGATGCCCGAAGAGGAACGCAAGAACACCGCGTACCACGAGTCCGGCCACGCGATCGTCGCCCGTCTGCTGCCCAAGACCGACCCGGTCCACAAGGTCACCATCATCCCGCGCGGCCGCGCGCTGGGCGTGACCATGCAGCTGCCTGAGACCGACCGCTACAGCATGGACAAGGGCCGTCTGCTGTCCACCATCGCCGTGCTGTTCGGCGGCCGCATCGCCGAAGAAATCTTCATGGACCAGATGACGACGGGCGCCTCGAACGACTTCGAACGCGCCACCGCCATCGCCCGCGACATCGTCACGCGCTACGGCATGACCGACGAGCTGGGCCCCATGGTCTATGCCGAGAACGAAGGCGAAGTGTTCCTGGGCCGCAGCGTCACCAAGACCACGCACATGTCGGAAGCCACCATGCAGAAGGTGGACACCGAGATCCGCCGCATCATCGACGAGCAGTACAGCGTTGCCCGCAAGATCCTGGAAGACAACCGCGACAAGGTCGAAGTGATGACCTCCGCGCTGCTCGAATGGGAAACCATCGACGCCGACCAGATCAACGACATCATCGAGGGCCGTCCTCCGCGTCCCCCGAAGACGCCTCAGGGCCCGTCGGATACGTCCGACACGCCGCCCACGGGCCTGGCGGCAGGTGGCAATACGGCTGCCGCTGTCTGAGGCTGCTCATCCTGAGTTATGGCAAATAACTTCCTTTGCGGGCGCTTCGAGTTTGATCTCGAGCGCCCGCTTGTCATGGGTATCGTCAACGTCACGCCGGACTCGTTTTCCGACGGCGGCCAGCATGACGATACGGATTCCGCAGTGGCGCATGCGCGCCAATTGATCGCCGAAGGCGCCCAGATCCTGGACCTGGGCGGCGAGTCCACGCGTCCCGGGGCCGACCCGGTCTCAGTGGCCGACGAACTGGCCCGGTTGCTGCCGGTGGTGGAGGCGCTGCGCGATTGCGGCGTGCCCCTGTCCATCGACACCTTCAAGCCGGAAGTCATGCGCGCCGTGCTGGATGCCGGCGCGGACATGATCAACGACATCTATGGCTTCAGGCAGCCGGGCGCCGTCGAGGCGGTGGCCCATACGCGCTGCGGGCTGTGCGTGATGCACATGAAGGGCGAGCCTCGCACCATGCAGGCCGCCCCGCCCGAGTACACCGACCTGATCGGTGAAATCGGGCTTTTCCTGGGGGCTCGCGCGCACAAGCTGCGCGCGGCCTGGATCGATCCTCGCCGCATCGTGCTGGACCCGGGCTTCGGCTTCGGCAAGACGGGCGACCAGAACTTCCAACTGCTGCGCCGGCTGTCCAGCCTGCGCAGCGCCGGTTATCCATTGCTGATCGGCCTGTCGCGCAAAACCATGATCGGCCAGGCTACCGGCCGGCCCGTGGACGGCAGGTTGCCCGGCAGCATCGCCGCGGCGCTTGCCTGCGTGGCGCGTGGCGCTTCCATCGTGCGGGTGCACGATGTGGCGGCCACGGTCGACGCGCTCAAGGTATGGCACGCGGCAGAACAAGGAGCACTCAGTTCATGATTCGACGTAAATATTTCGGTACCGACGGGGTCCGCGGCGAAGTCGGCGGTCCGGTGATCAACGCCGAATTCGCGCTGCGTCTGGGTTACGCGGCCGGCCGCGTCCTGGCGCGTGAGCACGCCGTACGCGGCGGCAGCCGTCCGCAGGTCGTGATCGGCAAGGACACGCGGATCTCCGGCTACATGCTGGAGTCGGCGCTGGAAGCCGGTCTGTCGGCGGCAGGCATCGATGTGCTGCTGGCAGGCCCGGTGCCCACCCCCGCGGTGGCCTACCTGACCCGCGCGCTGCGTCTGGTGGCGGGCATCGTCATCAGCGCTTCGCACAATCCGTACCAAGACAACGGCATCAAGTTCTTCTCGGCGCAAGGCATGAAGCTGCCCGACGAGATCGAGGCCGCCATCGAAGCCGCCCTGGACGAACCGCTGGGTTGCGTCGCGTCGGAGGCCCTGGGGCGCGCGCGCCGCATGGGCGACGCGCAGGGCCGCTACATCGAATTCTGCAAGAGCACCTTCCCCAACGATCTGGACCTGAACGGCATGACGATCGTGGTCGACGCCGCCCACGGCGCCGCCTACAACATCGCGCCGCACGTGTTCCGCGAGCTGGGCGCCGAAGTGCACGCCATCGGCGTCAATCCGGACGGCTTCAACATCAACAAGGGCGTGGGTGCGCTGCATCCCGAGCTGCTGGCCAAGGAAGTGCACGCCCGCGGCGCCCAGTTGGGCATCGCGCTGGACGGCGACGCTGACCGCCTGCAGATGGTGGATGGCGAAGGCCGCATCTACAACGGCGACGAACTCATGTACGCCATCGTCCGCGAACGCATGCAGCGCGGCAAGGTGGACGGCGTGGTCGGCACGCTGATGACCAACTTCGGCTTTGAACGCGAAATGCAGCGCCTGGGCGTGGGCTTCGAGCGCGCCAATGTCGGCGACCGCTATGTGCTGGAGCAGATGCAGGCGCGCGGCTGGCTGTACGGCGGCGAAAGCTCTGGCCACCTGTTGTGCCTGGATTGCCATTCGACCGGCGATGGCATCGTCGCCGCGCTGCAGGTCCTGACCGCGCTGCGCCGCAACTCGGTCGGACTGTCGGAATGGGTGAGCGATCTGCGCATGTATCCGCAGAAGATGATCAACGTGCCGATGACCCCGGGCCAGGACTGGAAGACGCACGCCGGCCTGAGCGCCGCGCGCAAGGCCGTCGAAGCCGAGCTGGACGGCCGCGGCCGCATCCTGATCCGCGCCTCGGGCACCGAGCCGAAACTGCGCCTCATGGTCGAAGCCGAAGATGAAGCCCTGGCCGTATCCTGCGCCGAGAAGCTTGCGGCCAGCCTGGGATAAGCGCGGACCTGCGATTTCGAACAAGGCCACCCGGCGCGTGACGGGTGGCCTTGTTTGTTCAAGGGTTGTATAGATTTGTAAAGTTTTGTCGATTTGGGCGGAAGATTGATTTATCCGCTCCGGACTAAACTTCATAGTCACGTAACATATTGGTCAAGTCTTTGACATACAGGGCGTCCACACTGGCTGGACTCTCTAGGAGCTTCGCGCAATGCTGGAATTAGCACGCATCAATCCGAGCCGTAATGCCGCAGAACCTTGGACCGGCGCCGCCGCCAAGGTGCTGGTGGTGGGCTTGGCGCGCACCGCTGAAGAAATCGAGCAGATTCAACGCCTGCGCTACGACGTCTTCACCGAGGACATGGGCGCGGTGTTCCCCGACGCCCAGGACGGCATCGAGCATGATCGCTTCGATCCGTACTGCGAACATCTGATGGTCCGCGAGCTGGACACGGGCCGCGTGGTCGGCACCTACCGGATCCTGACGCCGGAAAAGGCGCGGGAGGCCGGCGGCTACTACTCGCAGTCCGAGTTCGACCTGTCCGGGCTGGGAGCGATCCAGGATGAGCTGGTCGAAGTCGGCCGCTCTTGCACGCACCCCGACTACCGCAGCGGCGGCGTCATCATGCTGCTGTGGTCGGGCCTGGCCGAATACCTGCGCCGCGGCGGCTATCAGTACGTGCTGGGTTGCGCCAGCGTCAGCCTGCGCGACGACGGCGTTACCGCCGCCGAAGTGTGGCGCACCATCTCCAAGCAGCTGCCGCAGGGCGACGAGCCGCGCGTGACGCCGCTGCATCGCTATCCGGTGGAGAAGCTCAACAGCACCTTGCCGGCGCGCGTGCCGCCGCTGATCAAGGGTTACCTGAAGCTGGGCGCCAAGGTCTGTGGCGAGCCCGCCTGGGACCCGGATTTCAACGCCGCGGATTTCCCGGTCCTGCTGAAAATGGACCGCATGGACGAGCGCTACCGCCGCCATTTCGGGCTGGATCAGCCCGCAACCGCCACTGCCCAGCGCTGAGGCCACCATGCGCCGCCTGTTCCGCCGCATGAAGATCAGGTTGATACGGCGGGCCACCAGGCCTTTGCGCATGGAGCTAAAGCGGCTGGATCGCGAGACCGATCTGTCGCCGTTTTAGTGCATCGGCCCCGCAGCGCGGGGCCGGAACAGGGCGGGCACGCTCGCGCCGCCCGGCTGGTTCCTCAGAACTCCAGCAGTTCGAATGAAAAGCCCACCTTGTTCCACTCAGCTTCTTCCGCGCGCAGCGTGAAGTCGCTCAGGGGGTGCTGCGCCAGCCATTCGCGGTTGACCCGCACCACGATGGAGTTGTCGCGCACCGACGCGGTCAGCGGCAGCGGTTCGATTTCATTGCGGCGGCGGAACAGCAGTACCGCCAGGCGCAGGCTGAGGATGGCCTTCCATTGCGCGCGCGAACGTACCAGGGGTTCCAGCTTGGTCAGCTTGCCCTGGTGGCCGAGCGCGAGCAGCGCCAGTAGTTGCTGGTCGGCGCGCGAGAAGCCCGGCATGTCGGCGTTTTCCAGCACGTAGGCGGTGTGCTTGTGGTATGCGTTGTGGGCGATGGACAGGCCCACTTCGTGCAGGTCGGCCGCCCAGCCCAGCGCGGGACGCAGCTCGGCGCGTTCCGGGCCGTCCGGGAACATGGCGTCGAACAGGGTCAGCGCGGCGTGGTGTACGCGGCGCGCCTGGTTGACGTCGACGTGGTAGCGCTTCATGAACTGGCGCACCGATTCATCGCGCTTGTCATGCTCGTCGTCGCGGCCCAGCAGGTCGTACAGCACGCCCAGGCGCAGCGCGCCGTCGCCGGTGTGCATGACGTCGATGCCCAGCTCGTCGAACAGGGCGCTCATGATGGCCAGGCCGCCCGGCAGGACGTCCGAGCGTTCGATCTTGATGCCGGGCAGTTCGGACGGAATCACGCGGCCCGAGCGGATGATGCGGTCTTTCAGCTTGTTCAGGCCGGCGCGCGTGATGCCGCGGTCCGAGAAGCGGCATTCGGTCAGGATGGCGAACAGCGCCTTGGCCGTGCCGGAAGAGCCGTAGGCTTCCTTCCAGCCCATCTTGCGGTACTGCTTGGCGATGACTTCGATCTCGCGGCGCGCGGCCAGCTCGGCCTGCTTCATCTGGTGCGCGTCCACCACGCCGTCCGAGAAGAACTGGCGACTGTAGCTGACGCAGCCCATGTACAGCGAGGACATCAGGCCGGGCTCATGGCTCTTGCCGATGATGACTTCGGTGGAGCCGCCGCCGATGTCGATGACCAGGCGCTTGTTGGGCGAAGGGGGCAGGGTGTGGACCACGCCCGAGAAGATCAGGCGGGCCTCTTCGCGGCCGGCGATGACTTCGATGGGAAAGCCCAGGGCGGCTTCGGCTCGCGGCAGGAAGTCGCGGGTGTTGCGGGCGACACGGAAAGTGTTGGTGGCGACGGCGCGGACCCGGTTGGGGTGGAAGCTGCGCAGACGGTCGCCGAAGCGTTCCAGCACGGCGATGGCGCGGTCGATGGCCTCGTCGCCCAGCCTTTTTTCGGAGTCCAGGCCGGCCGCAAGCCGGACGGTTTCCTTGAGGCGGTCAATCTGATAGATCTGGGGCGTACCGTCCTGTTGAACGATGCGTCCGATGGAGAGGCGGAAGCTGTTGGACCCGAGGTCCACCGCGGCCAGAAGTTGATCCATGCGGCTCGTAAATATTGTCTGAGAGGTGGCCCGATTATAGAGATCCCATGTGACAGCGCTTCCGCGCGCGCTTTTTTTCTTATGGAACAGGGGTTTGCGGCATCTGATCGGCCTGCTATGCGTCCCGGTTTTGGCGTACGCTACGTATTTGCTGCTGTGTCATGGAACCGTCACCTTTTTGCAGTAAAACTCCACGCTCTCCCTACGTATGGAACCCGGTATGCCCTCACGCCCTCCTGCCGAGCCTTTGCTTCTGAACCGCGAGTTGTCGCTGCTGAAATTCAACGAACGCGTGCTGGCGATGGCGGAGAATCCCAAGACTCCCTTGCTGGAACGCCTGCGCTACGTCTGTATCGTCAGTTCCAACCTGGATGAGTTCTTCGAGATCCGGATTTCCAGCCTGAAGGAGCAGCAGCGCCAGTCGCCGAATCTGGTGGGACCCGATGGCATGACGCCGGACCAGGCGTTCGACAACGTGCAGCAGGCGGTGCATGCGCTGGTGTATCGCCAGTACAACCTGCTCAACGACGAGATCCTGCCGGCCATGCACGCCGAGGGCATCTCGCTGCACCATGCATCGGAATGGAATCCGCAGCAGCAGGAATGGGCGCGCGAGGTCTTCAACCGCGACGTGATGCCGCTACTGACCCCGATTGGGCTGGATCCGGCGCATCCGTTTCCGCGGGTCTACAACAAGAGCCTGAATTTCATCGTGTCGCTGTCGGGCGCCGATGCCTTCGGCCGCCAGGCCTCGATCGCCGTGGTGCAGGCGCCGCGCGCCTTGCCGCGCCTGATCAAGATGCCGCAGGAGCTGTCGGGCCAGCCCGAGGGCTACATCCTGCTGACCTCGCTGCTGCGCGCCTTCGTGGGCGAACTGTTTCCGGGGCTGGAAATGCTGGGCTGCTACCAGTGGCGGGTCACGCGCAACAGCGACCTGTTCGTGGACGAGGAAGAAGTCACCAACCTGCGCCATGCCTTGCAAGGCGAGCTGTCGCAGCGCAACTTCGGCGCCGCCGTGCGCCTGGAGATCGACAAGCTGACGCCGGTCGAACTGGAACACTTCCTGCAGCGCGAGTTCTCGCTCAAGGCGGAGGACACCTACCGCGTGCCGGGGCCGGTGAACCTGTCGCGCCTGATGCAGCTGTGCAATTCGGACTCGCGGCCGGACCTGCTGTTCCCGGATTACCGCGCCCCCGTGCCGGCGCCGTTCGACCGTGTGGGCGACAAGCCGGCCGAGCTGTTCGAGGCCGTGGCCGAGCAGGACCGCCTGCTGCACCATCCCTACCAGTCGTTTCAACCCGTCATCGACTTCCTGACCGCGGCCGCGCTGGATCCGGACGTCATGGCGATCAAGCAGACCATCTACCGCACCGGCGAAGACTCCGAGCTGATGAAGATCCTGCTGGCCGCGGCGCGCGCCGGCAAAGAAGTGACGGTGGTGGTGGAATTGATGGCGCGCTTTGACGAGCAGACCAACATCAACTGGGCCTCCAAGCTGGAAGAGGTGGGCGCGCACGTGGTGTACGGCGTGGTGGCGCACAAGACGCACGCCAAGATGGCCGTGGTGCTGCGCCGCGAAAAAGGGCGCCTGCGCCGCTACGCCCACCTGGGCACCGGCAACTACCACCCGCGCACGGCGCGCCTGTACACCGACTTCGGGCTGCTCACGGCCGATCCCAAGCTGTGCGAGGACATGGACAAGGTGTTCGCGCAGCTGACCGGGCTGGGCGCGCGCCGCTCGCTCAAGGCGCTGATGCAGTCGCCCTTCACCATGCACGACGGCATGGTGGCGCTGATCCGCGCCGAGGCCCGCGCGGCCAAGGCCGGCAAGCGTGCGCGCATCATGGCCAAGATGAACTCGCTCTTGGAAGAGCAGATCATCGAAGAGCTTTACAAGGCGGGCCAGGCCGGCGTGAAGATCGACCTGATCGTGCGCGGCGTATGCGCGCTGCGCGCCGGCGTGCCGGGATTGTCCGAGAACATCAGGGTGCGTTCCATCGTCGGCCGCTTCCTGGAGCATTCGCGGGTCTTCTACTTCTATGCCGAGGGCGAAGAGACTGTCTACCTGTCGTCCGCCGACTGGATGGACCGCAACTTCTTCCGCCGGGTCGAGATCGCCTTCCCGATCTACGACAAGACCCTGAAGAAGCGCGTCATCGACGAAGCCTTCACCTACGCCCTGCGCGACAACCAGCTGGCCTGGCAACAGCTTCCCGACGGCGACTACACCCGGGTCAAGAGCCGCCGCGAGCCTTTCAACGTGCATCAGTACCTGATGCAGAAGCTGGGCGTGTAACGTCCGCCGCTCCGCCCCGGGGCGGCTTCGGAAGCAAGGCCTCCCGTATGTTCCGCCCCCTTTAAGACGGCGGCGTTCGAGGCAAATCCTCCCCAGATCCAGGCCGCGCGGATCCGGCTTCGCCGGTCCGCCACCGGCGCCCCCCTTGGGGGGAGGCGCGCAGCGCCTCGGGGCGGGATCATGACTGTCACTATCCTGTCATGTAGGGCTTCTAATATTCGAGGGTCGCTGAAAGACAGGCAGTTTTCCAAGCCTGCCAGACTCCTCCAACGAGCACAGAAGGAACCCTGATGTTCAAACGTGTCTTCAAACAAGTTTCCCTGGGCGTCGCGCTGAGCGCCGCCGTGTTTGCCGTCCAGGCCGCCGACGTGACCGGCGCCGGCGCTTCGTTCCCGTACCCGATCTACGCCAAGTGGGCCTCCGACTACAAGGCCGCCACCAATAGCGCCGTCAACTACCAGTCCATCGGTTCGGGCGGCGGTCAGCAACAGATCATCGCCAAGACGGTTGATTTCGGCGCTTCCGACGATCCCATGAAGGCTGCCGATCTGGAAAAGAACGGCCTGCTGCAATTCCCGGCCGTCATCGGCGGCACGGTTGCCGTGGTGAACATCGATGGCGTCGAACCCGGCAAGCTGAAGCTGTCGGGCAAGGTCCTGGCCGACATCTTCCTGGGCAAGATCAAGAAGTGGGACGACGCCGCCATCAAGGCGCTGAACCCCGACCTGAAGCTGCCGGCCGCCGACATCATCGTCGTGCACCGTTCGGACGGCTCGGGCACCACCTTCGGCTGGACCAACTACCTGTCCAAGGTGTCGCCGGACTGGAAGTCGACCGTGGGCGAAGGCAAGGCCGTCAAGTGGCCCGTGGGCCAGGGCGGCAAGGGCAACGAAGGCGTCGCCGCCTACGTCGGCCAGCTGAAGAACTCGATCGGCTACGTGGAATACGCCTACGCCAAGCAGAACAAGCTGGCCTGGACGCAGCTGCAGAACAAGGACGGCAAGTTCGTCCAGCCGGAACAGAAGGCTTTCGCCGCCGCGGCCGCCAACGCCGACTGGAAGAGCGCGCCGGGCATGGGCGTGGTCCTGACCGACGAGCCGGGCGCCGATTCCTGGCCCGTCACCGCCGCCACCTTCATCCTGGTCCACAAGTCGCAAGACAAGCCGGCGCAGGGCAAGGCCGTGCTGGAATTCTTCGACTGGGCCTTCAAGAACGGCGCCAAGTCGGCTGAAGCCATGGACTACGTGCCGCTGCCGGAAGCCGTGACCAAGGAAATCCGCGCCGCCTGGGGCGAAGTCAAGGCCGCCGACGGCAAGGCCGTCTGGCAATAAAGGCTTGAGCGCGAGGGAGGCCGGCTGACAATGCCAATCTCCGTCGCGCGCAATCCACAGCGGCCGCCGCTGGCGTTCCGGGTACGGAATGCCTGCGGCGGTCCGCCGCAAGACCTTCGCAGTTTCTCCCCTGGTTTCCTAAGGAAAGTCCATCCATGAGCGCGGTAATGGATAATAGTGTGCCGCTTTCGCCCAGCGTGGCGGACTCCGTGACTACCGGCACGCCTTCGCCTATGAAGCAAAATAAAAACGCGCTGATGGATGCGCTATTCAAGAACCTGACCCGCCTGTTCGCCTTCCTGGTGTTCATCCTGCTGGCGGCGATTCTTGTTTCCCTGATCTACGGCAGCCGCGAATCGTTGGCCAAGTACGGCCTGTCGTTCCTCTGGCTCAACGACTGGGATCCGGTCAATTCCAACTACGGCGCGGTGGTGCCCATCATCGGCACGCTGCTGACCTCGGCCATCGCCCTGATCATCGCGGTGCCCGTGTCCTTCGGCATCGCCATCTTCCTGACCGAACTGTCGCCCACCTGGCTGCGCCGCCCGCTGGGCACCGCGGTCGAAATGCTGGCGGCGATTCCGTCCATCATCTACGGCATGTGGGGCCTGTTCGTCTTCGTCCCCGTGTTCCAGCAGTATGTGCAGCCTTTCCTGATCGCGACGCTGGGCAGCCTGCCCGTGATCGGCGGCATCTTCGCGGGGCCGCCTTTCGGCATCGGCATCTTCACCGCCGGCCTGATCCTCTCGATCATGATCATCCCGTTCATCGCCGCGGTCATGCGCGACGTGTTCGAACTGGTGCCGGCGATGCTCAAGGAGTCCGCCTACGGCCTGGGCAGCACGACCTGGGAAGTGATGTGGCGCGTGGTGCTGCCCTACACCAAGTCGGGCGTCATCGGCGGCATCATGCTGGGCCTGGGCCGCGCGCTTGGCGAAACCATGGCCGTGACCTTCGTCATCGGCAACGCCTTCAAGTGGTCCGGTTCGCTGTTCTCGCCGGGCAACTCGATCGCTTCCGCGCTGGCCAACGAATTCAATGAGGCGGGCGGCATACAGAAGTCGGCGCTGCTGGAACTGGGCCTGATCCTGTTCCTGATCACGACCATCGTGCTCGCCCTGGCCAAGATGCTGCTGGTCCGCTTGTCCGCCAGTGAAGGCAAGAAAACCTGACGCGCCGCGAGCACAAGGAAAACATCATGGCTGTATCCGTACTCAATATGCAGAACGGCACCTATCGCCGGCGCCGCGTGGTCAACCGCATCATGCTGACCATTTCGCTGGGCACCCTGGTGTTCGGGCTGTTCTGGCTGTTCTGGATCATTCTGACGCTGCTGATGAAGGGCGCGCCCGCGCTGTCGTACACGCTCTTCACCGAGATCACGCCGCCGCCCGGACAGACCGGCGGTCTCATCAACGCCATTTTCGGCAGCGTGATGATGGCTGGCGTGGGCACGCTCATCGGCACGCCCGTCGGCATCCTGGCCGGCACCTACCTGGCCGAATACGGCCAGCGCGGCTGGCTGGCGCCGGCCACGCGCTTCCTGAACGACGTGCTGCTGTCGGCCCCGTCCATCATTATCGGCCTGTTCATCTATGCCGTGTACGTGGCCCAGGTCGGGCACTACTCGGGCTGGGCTGGCGCCATCGCGCTGTCCATCCTGGTGATCCCGGTGGTGGTGCGCACCACCGACAACATGCTGCTGCTGGTGCCCAACAGCCTGCGCGAAGCGGCTGCCGCGCTGGGTTGCCCCAAGTGGCGCATGATCACCATGGTGTGCTATCGCGCCGCCAAGACCGGCATCATCACCGGCGTGCTGCTCGCCATTGCCCGGATCTCGGGTGAAACCGCGCCGCTGCTGTTCACCGCGCTGTCGAACCAGTTCATGTCCCTGAACATGAACGGCCCGATGGCCAACCTGCCGGTCGTGATCTACCAGTACGCCGCCAGCCCCTTCAAGGACTGGAACAACCTGGCATGGGCCGGCGCCACGCTGATTACGCTGCTGGTGCTGGGCATCAACATCATCGCCCGCAACATGTTCCGCAAGTAAAGATCGCTTTGCCGGCGCGCCTGGGGCGCGCCGGAGCCAAGGGAAACCAAATGGAAAACACCGCTACCGCCGTCAAGAACAAGATCGAGGTCAAGAACCTGAACTTCTACTACGGCAAGTTCCATGCGATCCGCAATGTGAACATGTCGATCCAGGAGAAGAAGGTCACCGCCTTCATCGGCCCGTCGGGCTGCGGCAAGTCCACGCTGCTGCGCACCTTCAACCGCATGTTCGAGCTCTACCCCGGCCAGCGCGCCGAGGGCGAAATCATCCTGGACGGCGAAAACCTGCTGACGGCCAAGACCGACATCTCGCTGATCCGCGCCAAGGTGGGCATGGTGTTCCAGAAGCCCACGCCGTTCCCCATGAGCATCTACGACAACATTGCCTTCGGCGTGCGCCTGTTCGAGCGCCTGTCCAAGGGTGAAATGGACGAGCGCGTGGAATGGGCCCTGAGCAAGGCCGCGCTGTGGAACGAAGTGAAGGACAAGCTGCACCAGAGCGGCAACAGCCTGTCGGGCGGCCAGCAACAGCGCCTGTGCATCGCGCGCGGCGTGGCCATCAAGCCCGAAGTGCTGCTGCTGGACGAGCCGTGCTCGGCGCTGGACCCGATTTCGACCGCCAAGATCGAAGAGCTGATCGCCGAACTGAAGAACGACTACACCGTCGTCATCGTGACGCACAACATGCAGCAGGCCGCGCGCTGCTCGGACTACACCGCCTACATGTACCTGGGCGAGCTGATGGAATTCGGCCAGACCGACCAGATCTTCGTGAAGCCTTCGCGCAAGGAAACGGAAGACTACATTACGGGCCGTTTCGGCTGATCGCCACCGAGACGGGCCGTCGCCGGACGCACGGCCAGAGACAGGCGTAGGCCAGGCGGGCCGAGATCTGGTATAGTTGCCACCCTTCGGGGCGTAGCGCAGCCTGGTAGCGCATCTGCTTTGGGAGCAGAGGGTCGTGAGTTCGAATCCCACCGCCCCGACCAATAAAGAAAGGCCGTCAACGACATGTCGCTGACGGCCTTTTTGCTGCTGGCGCAGGCGTGCGGCCGGGCTGCCGCACGAAGCGGCCGTCTTCAGGCCAAGCGCAGTATCCGCCGCATCCTTTCCGTCAATTGCTGCTTGATTGCATCGTCCGCGAGGTGCAGCGGCCCCGGGTCCGTCAGCATCATGACGCTGAGCGTTCCCGACAGCATCTGCATGGCGATCTTGATATCCAATTCGACATCCTCGCCTGTCCGGACCGGCATTTTTCGCGCCAGAGCGGGTATGAACAGGGCACTCATATGGCGATTCAGGGCGACCAGCGGACTCGATTCCCGGCGGTCCATCGAAAAAACCTTTAGCAGAGCCTGGAAGATTCCCCGGTTTTGGCGGCAGCCGCGGACGTAGTAATCGACTAGGGCCGCGACCATATCGGAGGCGGTGCCTTCGGTCCAGACGGCGTCCTGCCAGACCAGGTTGTCGGCTTCCGCCTGGGTTTCCGCGACCGCGGCGTCCAGGACTGCCGCAAGAAAGGTTTCCTTGTCTTGGAAGCGGCCATAGAACGCGCCGATGGATGTGCCCGCCAGACGTATTACGTCATTGATCAGCACCAGGTCCAGGTTCGCATGTCGTTCTATCAACTCTCTGCCAGCGCGAATCATCTTGGCCAGCGACTCCTCGCTGCGCAATTGCTGGGGAGGGCGGGGAGCGGCTGGTGATTTCGGAGCCGCGCGGGGAGCCTTTCGCTCCCCGGAGGCGCGTGTCGTCTTGGTAATTGCTTTCTGTGATCGAGAGGTGGCCATGGCAACATCTATCCAACCTGAAGTGCAACATTATGCAGTAGCAGGCGATATCTCTCTTAACAATCAAGCGAGGCCACTGCTCTCTCTTATGGCGGACGCCGTTTGCCGAAGGAGCGGCGGTAACGAGCGCTTTGCCTGGCGCTGATGCGGGCCTAGGGAAACCCCGCATTGAAGAGGGGCCGGCGCCTCTCAATAATAGAATCAGAATTTGAATTCTGATTTATTGAGTGGTTTATGCCTATTGGACGATCGCAGCCGTCCAGTGATGCATCGCCCCTCGAATCGACCCTTCCACCTTCCCGCCCCACATCATGAACCATACCGATTTCGATCTGCCCGGCCATGTCTCGAAAGTCCTGGTTGATGCTCAGGTCTATGCCGACATTGATGAACTGCATGCCACTTACACATGGGCGCGTGCCAACAACCCGTTGGGGCGAGCGATCAACGACGGCTTCGATCCCTTCTGGGTCGTCACCAAGCATGCGGACGTGTCCACGATATCGCGCGACACCCAGACTTTCCGCAATGGCGACTACGCCATTATCTGTTCCCCCAAGGCGACGATTCAGCAGCTCGTGGCCGTAAGCGGGAGCCACAACGGCGGCATCAGGTCGCTGGTGCATGTCGACGGCGAGGAGCACAAGGGGCTGCGATCACTGACGCAGGCGTGGTTCATGCCGAACAGCATACTCAAGCTGGATGAGCGGATCCGCGACCTGGCCGCCCGTACCGTCGACAAGCTTGCCGCCGCCGACGGCGAGGTCATCGATTTCGCCACGGAGATTGCGCTGCATTATCCGCTGCACGTCATCATGGACATCCTGGGCGTGCCGCCCGAGGACGAAAGCAGGATGCTGCTGTTGACGCAGGAGCTGTTCGGCAGCGAAGACCCCGAACTCAAACGTGCGGGGCAGGCGCGCGCCAGCGATCCCGAGGCGCTGGCCAAGTACACGCTGGCCATCGTGGCCGACTTCCGCGCGTACTTCGAAAAGGTCACGGCCGACCGGCGTGCGAATCCGCGCAATGATGTGGCGACGCTGCTTGCCAATGCGGTCATAGACGGCGTCCCCATCAGCGAGGACAGCCGATTGGGCTACTACGTGATCATCGCCACGGCAGGGCACGACACGACCTCGTCGTCGACCGCGGTTGCCATGTGGGCGCTCGGCCAGTATCCGGAGCTTTTGCCCAGGCTCCAAGCCAATCCTGGCCTGATCCCGCAGTTCATTGACGAAGCGGTGCGCATGGCGTCCCCGGTGCGGCATTTCATGCGTACCGCCGTGGCAGACACCGAAATCCGCGGCCGCCAGATTCGCAAGGGCGACTGGTTGATGCTGTGCTACGGCTCGGCCAATCGTGACGAGGAAGCCTTCGAGAATCCCTTTGCTTTCGACATTGACCGCAAGCCGAATCGGCACCTGGCCTTCGGGCTGGGAACGCATATCTGTCTGGGGCAACACCTGGCAAAGATGGAGATGCGCCTGCTGTTCGAAGAGATGATTCCGCGCTTGCAGCGTGTAGAGCTGGCAGGCGAGATGACCATGAGCGCCTCGCGTTTCGTCGGCGGCCCCAAGCATCTACCTGTTCGATGCTTCATGAACTAGCGGTTCTTCCCCTCATTCCGTAGAGCATTAGCGATGCAATCTCAAGTAACGAGTTCAGTGCGCGTTACGCACCGGCGGCAGGAAGCCGACGACATCATCAGTCTGGAACTGGAAGCTCTGGACGGCGGCAACCTGCCGCCTTTCGAGGCAGGAGCCCACATAGATGTACACATCGCTCCTGGCATTGTGCGGCAGTATTCGCTGTGCAACGCGCCGTCGGAACGGCACCGCTACGTCATCGGCATCCTGCGGGATCCCCAGTCGCGTGGCGGTTCGGTTGCGATCCATGAAACCCTGCAACCGGGGGCCATCGTTGTGATCGGCATGCCGCGCAACCACTTCCCGCTCAAGCCGCAGGCCCCGAGCATCTTGCTCGCGGGAGGCATAGGCATTACGCCCATGCTGTGCATGGCGGAAACCCTGCATGCGGCGGGGACGGAATTTTCCTTGCACTACTGCGTTCGCAATCAATCGAAAGCGGCCTTTCTTGACCGCATCGCCCAGTCCGCCTTCAGCGCAAACGTCATCTTCCACTATGACGACCAGCCCGATGAGCAGAGATTGCGTCCGGATGAACTGTTTTCCCAAACGGGCGCAACGCAAGAGATCTACGTCTGCGGTCCCGCCGGCTTCATCGAATGGGTCTGCCGGGCGGCGGATGGGGCTGGCATCGCGAAGCATCGGGTGCGGTATGAGCACTTCGGCGCCAAGGCCGTGGATGTCTCGCAAGACACCGCCTTCGACGTAAAGCTCGCCGGTTCCGGCCAGTTGTTCCATGTGCCCGCGGACCGATCAGTGGCGTCCGTGCTGCTTGCTGCGGGTGTCGACATCTATACCTCCTGCGGCGAGGGTTCCTGCGGTTCTTGCGTCATGCGGCTGGTGGAAGGAGTGGCGGACCATCGCGACGTATTCCTTACGGACGAAGAGCATGCAAGCGGCGACCAGTTCACCCCGTGTTGCTCGCGCGCCAAGTCGCCGCTGCTTGTGCTTGATCTCTGATTGTTCGTCACGGCGCTCGGTAGCGAGCGCCGTCAGCCAACGCGCGGCCGATGGACGTTTTGCCAGGCCCGCAACATTGAGGTCCGAATCACCATGGGAAATCCCATTGAATTCAGCATGACCATAGATGGAAAGGCCGTAGATGCGTCAAGGCGCATCGAGGTGCTCGATCCGGCCACGGAGCAGGTCGTGGCTCGCGCGCCCGACGCCGCGCCGCGGCAGTTGGACGAAGCCGTGGCCAGCGCGCGGCGCGCGGCGCCCGCCTGGGCCGGACTGCCATTGGAAGAACGGCGAAAGTTGATCGCCCGGGTGGGTGAAGTCATCGTGTCCAATCAGGAAACGTTGGCGCAGTTGTTGACGCGGGAGCAAGGCAAACCGCTTGCGGCTGCGCGCCAGGAGGTGATGGCCGCCGCATTCTGGTGCACGGCGACGGCTGGGTTGGATTTTCCCGCCGACGTAAGCACCGAGTCGCCCGAAGAGTTGGTCAGGGTGCTGCGCGTGCCGTTAGGGGTGGTCGGCGGCATCGTGCCTTGGAATTTCCCGCTGGTGTTGGCCATCTGGAAGATCGCGCCCGCCTTGCTCACGGGCAATACCATGGTGCTGAAGCCTTCGCCGTTTACACCGCTGGCGACATTGAAGCTGGGCGAGTTGCTGCGCGACGTGTTGCCGCCGGGCGTGCTGAATGTCATCAGCGGGTCCGACGCGCTGGGTCCACTGATGTCAGAGCATCCGGGCATCGACAAGATCAGCTTCACCGGATCGACCCAAACCGGTCGCGCCGTTATGGCTAGCGCAGCAGGCAACCTGAAGCGGCTGACACTTGAGCTCGGCGGAAACGACGCGGCCATCGTCATGGCCGATGCCGATATCGACGCGATTGCGCCCCTTATCTTCTGGGGGGCATTCGCCAACAGCGCGCAGTACTGCCTTGCCATCAAGCGCTTGTACATCCACGAAGATGTTTACGACCGGATGGCGCAGGCGCTGGCGAGGCTGGCGCGTGAAACCCGGCTCGGGGCCGGCAACGTCGAGGGCGTCCAGCTCGGTCCCGTGCAGAATCGCCGTCAGTTCGAGCGGCTGAAGCGTTTGCTTGAGGACACGCGCAACCAGGGTTGCCGCTTTCTGGCCGGCGGAGAAGTCCCCGAAGGGAAGGGCTATTTCTTTCCAATCACCTTGGTGGACAACCCGCCAGATACGGCGCGCGTGGTGCGCGAGGAACCTTTCGGTCCGATCCTGCCGCTGCTCAGTTTCCGCGACGAGGAAGAAGTGATTGCGCGAGCCAACGACAGCGAGTATGGCTTGGGCGGGTCGGTGTGGGGGAGCGATCACGCGGCCGCGACCAGGGTCGCACTGCGATTGAACACCGGCACTGTCTGGGTCAATCAGATCCACACTCTCAAGCCCTCCAAGCCCATGGCCGGGCACAAGCAATCGGGCATAGGCATCGAGAACGGGGTCGATGGTTTGCTGGAGTACACGGTGCCCAGGACGGTGTCGGTGAAGCGGCCGCATCGAACGCAGGGCGGCTCCTGACGCGTCATTGCACCGATAGACCGATACGACGGCAAGGTACGCACATGGCAGCCATGCGGCTCTGCGCAAGCGGCTTGCCTACATCGAGGCATACAAGGAAAAACACCATGAACGACTACATCTCAGGCAAGACCATCGTCATTACCGGCGCAGGCGGAGGCTTCGGCCGTTTGGTCGCGCAGAAGGCCGCTGCGCGCGGTGCGTTGGTGACGTGTGGCGACGTCAATGCGGCGGCGGCCAAGGAAACCGTCGCGGGCATTATTGCGGCCGGGGGGCGGGCGCAGGCCTTAGCCGCCGATGTCCGCATTCTGGATGACCTGAAGCGCCTCGTCGCGGCCAGCGTGCACGAATACGGTTCGATCGACGTGATGCTCAATAACGCGGGCGTCATGCCCCTGGCTTTTGTCGCCGATCACGCGCTTGCCTACGATGCCTGGATGCGCTGCATCGATATCAATATGAAGGGCGTGTTCAACGGCATGATCGCCGCCCACGACGCCATGATGTCCCAGGGACGCGGTCACTTCGTCAACATCTCGTCCATCTACGGGAATTTTCCCGTGGTGGGCGCGGCGATCTATGGGGCCACCAAGGCGGCAGTCAACTTCATGTCGGAAGCCGTGAGAATGGAGGCGCGCGGAAAGATCAAGGTGACGACGATCAAACCCACGGGCGTGCCCAGCACCGGACTGGGCGGCTCCGTGGTCAACCACGCTGCCGCCGTTGGCATAGTCGGGAACAACATGGAGCAATTCACGGCGATGATAAAGGGCCTGCAGGATGGGTCTTTGCCGCCCCATTCCCGCGATCCGGAGAGCATATCGCACATGCCGCTGGAGCCTGAATCGATCGCCGACGCGGTCCTGCTGGCCATCGATCAACCCTGGGGCGTTTCGGTCAGCGACATGACGGTGCGCGCTTCGGCGGATTGCTTCGTGCTTTGATGGAAACGGCGTTTACCGGCCTGCAACGGCCGGCCTGCCAAGCAGCCATCTGACAGTGCGGCCAGGAACCTGGCCGCGAAGATTGAACCAAGGCCCGCCCTGACCCGGCGGGCTTTTTCTTGCGGAGCCATCCGAGAGCAACTTCGCGATGCGCACCGCCTGGCAGCTATCGGTCCGCCGCGAAGCCTTCGCATTAATGCGAAATACATCAGTTTATTGCGATGTTATCAGTTGTAACCCAGAAAATTCCCTTTCGCCATAAGAAGATATACCTAGTTTCAGGTATAGACGAAGAGTTTCAATCCTCGTCTAATGCTTGCAGTCAATAGACAAAATGATGCATTGACTTGAGCGAAAAAGCCGGCATATCAGCAACAGTGTGTGCAAGCTTTACATGATGCTCGGGTCCGTAACTGGAAAAAGGCAAGGAGGGCTAGAGGCATGTCAGCGACTGTGTTTTATGAACGGGCTGTGGCGCTGGATCGGGCAGCGCACCAGGGCACCAAGATCCAGATTCAGCCGGATCATTACGCATTTGCGCAGGACACGAATGCTCTGCCCATCGCCGCCAGCGAATTCGCCGATGCCGGCCGCCACTATCCGATCGTGTTCGTGGGCGACGACGCTGGCAACTTCCACGTGGCCGTGCTGCTGGGCCTGGAAGACAAGTCCAATCTGTTCGTGACCGAGCTGGGCACCTGGAAGGCCGATACCTACGTTCCCGCCTTTGCCCGCCGCTATCCCTTCGTGCTGGGCACCACGGCCGAGGCCGACCGGTTGGCCGTGTGCATCGACGAGTCCTATCCCGGCGTCAATGCCGCGGAGGGCGTGGCCTTGTTCGAGGACGGCAAGGAAACCGGCTACCTGACGCAGATGATGGAATTCCTGCGCGTGTTCCAGGGCGAAATGGAACTGACCAAGAACATGGCCCAGCGTCTGAACGAGCTGGGCTTGCTCACGGCCAAGACGATCACGATTTCGCAGGCCGACGGCGACCGCTATCTGAGCGGCTTCTGGGTCGTGGACGAGCAGAAGTTCGCCGGCATCGACGATGCCCGCGTGCTCGAACTGCATCGCGCCGGCATTCTGCGCCTGATCGAACTGCATCGCGCGTCGCTGGGCAACGTCCAGCGCCTGGCCATGCAGCTGGACGAGCAGCGCCGCCTGAAGGCGCTGCAGCAGGACGCCGCGCCCGCCGAGTCCGCGGCCTGATTCCCGCCGCAGGGCCATGCTGACCGCAACCTTGACTCCCGCGATCGGCCAGGCCCCCAGCCAAGCCGGCACCGAACCCGAGATCCATATCCCCCTGCACACGCTGCGGGGGGAGCAACGGATCTGGGCAGACCGTTTGCTGTCGGTCTTCAAGAACCGGCAGATCGACGGGGTCGAATGGTCGATGAAGTTCTCGGCCGCAGGCCTGGTCGGCAACCGCTTCATGCTGGGCATACAGCGCGAAAACTGGCGTCAGCTGGATTTGGCCACCTTGTCGCGCGCGCTTGCCATGCCGCAGGCGCTATGGATGCGGGTGGCGCAGGACATGGAGCATGCGCGCGCCATGTTCTTCGCCTATGAACCCGATGGCGCGGCCGGCACGTACCGCGTCTATCTGGAGTTCATGCCCACGCCGGAGGCGCTGCGCCAGCATGGCGTGCTGCCCCTGGGCTGCGGCTACAAATGGCACCCGGCGACGCAGCGCGAGGCGGCGGTGACGGCTTACCGCATGCGTCATCTGCAAGACCGCGCGGCGTTCGATGCGCACCTGGAGCCTTATCTTGCCCGGCTCGGCAACCCGGTGTTGCGGCAGGTTGCGCAGCGCATCGTGGCGCAGGCTTGCGGGCAGGCCGATCCGGCCGGCTTCATGTTCCTGGAAGTGGACGAGGCCGACACCCGGCGCGATTCGTTCACGGTGACTTTTCGTGGGGCCGAGCTGCCGTTGCGGGCGTTCATCCCCGATCTTCTGCGTCTGGCCGCCAGTCTCGCTTTGGCGGAAAGCGATGTTCTTGGTTTCCTGTTGCCCGACGAACCCCGCAGCCTCTATAGCCTGGCTGCGGGCGCAGCGCGGGACGGGCACGAGTTCCTGACTGTCTACTATGACTGACTACAACAAGCTTCACTTTCCTCCGGCGTTCGCGCGCAAGGGCATGCTGGCGGCGGCGGTTATGGCCGCATTGAACGTGGCGGGCTGCGCCTCGTCCGGCCAGGGGACGCCGGCCACGTCCGCGCCGGCCTCCTCCGCGCCGGCCGCCTCCGCGCCGGCCGCTGCCGCGACGGCGCCGCAAACCGAAAGCGGCCCGCTCAAGCTGGGGCAGTCCACTCCCCAGGAGGATTCCGGCTTCGGCAAGACCACGCCCAGCGCCCAGATGGACGACGTGGCCCCCGCGCCCGCGCCGCGCTTTGATGAGAACACCGTGTTTCCGGCGCCAGCGTCCTATCTGGCGCAAGACATGCCGGCGTACAACGGCGCACAGCTGCCGGACCAGAGCGATCCGATGACGCTGGACCAGGTCTACATGATGGCGCTGCAGAACGATCCGCAGATGCAAGGCGCTTACCAGGAACTGCAGGCCGTGGGCTATGGCGTGATCTCCGCGCGCGCGGGCCTGCTGCCCAGCGTGAGCGGCGAAATGAATCGCAGCCGCGTCCGCCAGAACGTGGTCGACAGCGAAAACACCGTCTACCAGACCGGCCGCGCCAACTGGGCCGAGAACGGCTGGGCGCTGACCCTGAACCAACCGATCTTCGAACTGGGCGCGTATCACAAGTGGCGCCAGTCGCAGGAGGCCGAGCGCAAGGAAGTGGCCAGCTACGCCTACGCGCAGCAAGACCTGATGCTGCGCACGGCAACCGCCTATCTCAGCGTGCTGGCGGCGCAGGATCAGATCGAGCTGACCGAGGCGGAGCGCCGCACCACGCGGAAGCAGCAGGAACTGGTGCAGGCGCGCTTTCACAGCGGCCAGGAAACCCGCGTGGGCCTGAGCGAAGTGCAGGCGCGCCTGGATATCCAGGATGCCAATACGCTGCTGGCAAAGAACGACTACCTGGACAAGCAACAGGCTGTGCAGGAGATCGTCGGCTACGGCAACCTGAAGCTGCGTCCGGTGCGCAAGGACCTGCCCATGACGCTGCCCGTGCCCAACGATCCCCAGGCCTGGCTGCGCACCGCGCTGGACCAGAACTGGTCGATCCGCGCGGCTTCGGCCGGCGTGGCGGTGGCGGAAAAGGAAGTGTCGGTGCAGAAGGCGGGTTACTACCCCAGCGTCAATCTGCGCGCCTCCACCGGCCGCAACGAGACGGGCGGCAGCCTGTTCGGCGGCGGCAGCACGGTGGCCGATACCCGCTTCACGGTGAACCTGTCGGTGCCGATCTTCCAGGGCGGCTACACCTACGGCATGAGTCACGCGGCGGCCAGCCGCCTGAGCGCGGCCTCGTCCGACCTGAGCCTGACGCGGCGCAAGGTGCAGCGCCAGGTGTTCTCGTCGTTCCAGAACATCGTGATCGGCATGGACCGGATCAAGGCGCTGAACAGCTCGGTGGAGTCGTTCGAACTGGCATTGAAGCTCAAGGAAGAGGGCTTCCAGGCAGGGCTGAACGACATCGTCAGCGTGCTGGACGCGACGCGCAACCTGTACAACGCCAAGCGCCAGCAGGCCGAGGCTGGATACAACTTTTTGCTGGACGGCCTGAAGCTCAAGCAGGCCGCCGGCACGCTGAACGCGGCGGACATCGCGGCGATCAGCCAGCAGATGCTGTAGGACCGGAGGGGGCCTGCGCCACGACGCGCAGGCCGGGCAGTACGCAGGCAAGACCACAGCGGAGCTATCCGGCGATCAGCCGGATGGCTCGGAATCGTTTAAATCAGGGCGTTTCCAGCGCCCGCACAAGAAATGTCGAGCGACGATATGAGCATGAAGAAACTGGCGCGCAAACTCTGGACCGGCCGTTCCTCCCGCGAGGTGCAGCAGTCCCTGTTCCGCAGGCGGCCGCTCTTCGAGGCGCTGGAGCGCCGTTATCTCATGTCGGCCGAACTGCTGGTGCCGCCGCCGCCGCCCGCAAGCGATCAGGCTCCCGTGGTGGCGCCCGCCGATCCCGCCGCCGGTGCTCAAGGCAAGAAGCCCAGCGCGCCCGGCTCGCATCCGTACCTGGTGGAACGGGCGGCCTTCAAGGCCGTCACGCAGCACAGCGAGATGCTGACGCTGGAGCAGTACGCCAAGGCCAGCGCCACGCGCCAGGGCGACGCCAAGGCCTGGCTGCCCGGGCAGGAAGCCAGCCAGCCCAAGCCCGTCGCCAACATCCCCGGCTACACCACAAACTCTGAACAGACGCCGGTGCGCCAGATCATCTTCGTGGATCCGGCGGTGGACAATGCCGAGCAGATCGTCCAGGGCCTGTATGGCTTGATCAGCGGCAAGACCGAAGGCCTGGACGGGTTGGCCAGGCCCACAGGCGACGGCCCGCAATTGCAGGTGCTGCGCAGCCACGACACCGAGATCATTGTGCTGGACGGCCGCTACGACGGCGTGGACCAGATTACGCAGGTGCTGGGCCAGCACCAGGACCTGGCGGCGGTGCAGATCATGAGCCACGGCAGCGTGGGATCCCTGAAGCTGGGCACGGCCACCCTGGGTTCGGGCCAGCTGGATGCTTACAAGGACCAGCTGCGCGCCTGGGGCGACGCCATGTCGGAAGACGGCGACATCCTGCTCTATGGCTGCAACGTGGCGGCCGGCCGTGGCGGCATCGCCTTCGTCGATAGCCTCGCGGCGATTACGCGCGCCGACGTGGCGGCGGCCACCCATACCGTGGGCAGCGCCGCGCTGGGCGGCGACTGGGTGCTGGACTACCGTCAAGGCGCGATCGAGGCCGGCACGGTGACGGTCGCCAGCTGGAACGGCGTGATGGCCAGCGCCACCGGCCTGCAAAGCGGCGGTTCGACCCTGCAGGGCGTGGCGGTCAATGATCATTTGATCGGCTACGGCAGCAATAACACGTTTGTGTTCGACAACAATTCGACCGCGGCGGTGACGACGATCGAAGTGCGCCAGGGCATGAAGCTGGATAACGGCGTCTGGGTGCGCAACGAGGACGACGACAACAGCAACAACACGCTGGATTTCTCGGGCATCCGCGGCAACGTCACGGCCATCATCAGCAACAACGACGCCTATCAGATCACGTACTCGACGGTGGACGCCGGCAACAACTGGACCCAGCGCGTCGTCAACGTGGTGTTCAAGTCCGCCGACGGCTCGCAAAGCCTGAAGATCGGCGACAAGACCTTCAACCTGATCGGCACGGCGCAAAGCGGCAAGACCATACTGGACTACAGCGGCTACGCCACCGGCGTGACGGTGGACCTGTCCGGCCCCACGGCGGACGCCAATGGCGAAGAGATTCCGCCGCCGCCGCCGACCGGGTTCGGCTATGTGCGGGCGATCAGCGGCGTCAAGGGTTCCACGCAGGGCGGCAACAGGATCACGGTGGTGGGCGACACCACG
Organism: Achromobacter sp. GD03932; assembly: GCF_029839485.1. Lineage (NCBI taxonomy): Bacteria > Pseudomonadati > Pseudomonadota > Betaproteobacteria > Burkholderiales > Alcaligenaceae > Achromobacter > Achromobacter sp. GD03932. The sequence goes on along the minus strand of NZ_JAOCAT010000012.1, from coordinate 109,800 downwards.
GTCACGATCAACAGCTCGCAAGACATCATCAAGGGCAGCGGCGGCGGCAACACCTACATCGCCGCCGCCGGCACCCTCGGTTTCAACCTGACCCAGCAGGCCGGCCAGAGCGGCAACACACTGGACCTTTCCCAATTCGGCGCAGACGTCACGGCCCGCGTGCAGACAGGCGGGGGCATCAGCGTCTACATGGGCGCGGGCGTGGCGGCCGACGGCAGCATCAACGGCCTGGCGGCCGCGCTGGTCAGCAATCTCGACGTGCAGATGTTCTTCGGCGTGGCGGGCAGAACCACGCTGGATTACTCGGCCTATGAAGACAACGTCACCGTCAACCTGAACTTCCAGGACGGCAATACCGGCCTTTACGATGCCAGCGGCTTGGGCGGAGTGCTGAACATCAGCAACGTCATCGGCGCGGGCGGCGATTATGGCAACGACATCGTCGGCAGCCTGGGCGACAACATCATCACCGTGGCCAATAGCCGCGGACAGAACCGCATCAGCGGCGGCGGCGGCAACGATCTGGTGATCGGCAACCTGGCCGCGGGCGGCGCAACCGAATACATCGCGGGCGTGGAAAGCAACGCCTCGCTCAGTGGCGACAAGACCTCGGCCACGTTGACGAACACGCCTCTGGGCGCGGGCGCCGCAAGCACGGTGACCCTGCGCGGCGTGAACGCCGTGACCTTGCAGGACTATCGCACCATCGACGCCGCCGCTGCGGCGGGCAGCGCCTATCACGCCGCCACCAGCGTCATGCTGGACGGCACGAATTACCGCGGCGACCTGACCTTGATTGGCAGCGCGGGCGCCAACGTCCTGCTGGGCGGCCTGGGCCACAATACCTTTACCGGCTACCAGGGCGCGAACCAGCTGTGGGCGCAGGCGGGCGCGCAGAGCAACACGCTGGACGAAAACGGCCAGTGGAATTTCACGCTCACCAACAATCAGCTGTCGGCAAGCTACGCCTCCGACGGCACCCCCCTGGGCACCGGCGTGCCGGTCCCGACCCTGAGCAACACGCTCAATGGCGCTTTCAGCGACGCGCGCCTGAACGGCGGCCTGGGTTCCACCCTGATCGACGCCTCGGCCTTCAGCGGCAACACGGTGCTGGTCAGCGGGCTGATGGCGGGCGGCGTGATCCGCGCGGGCTCGGGCGACAACACCCGGCACCAGATCATGCTGCTGGGAGGCCGCTACAACCTCCATGGCGGCACGGGCGCCAATGCGGCCACCGAACTGGTGGTGGCGGCCGACGGCCTGACCGGCACGGACGGCGCAGGCTACCAGTCGCAGATGGCGGCCAGCGGCGGCGTGGGCTATGTGTCATTCCAGCAGACGGGCGCCACGGGCTGGATCCAGCGCACGGCCAACGAGACCCAGGCCACCGCTTCCACCTATGCCGGCATCTCCAGCGTGCGCGTGATCAGCGGCGAGTATGGCAACTGGATCGATACCTCTCGCTTTGCCGGGACGGCGGTGCTGGACGGCATTGCCGGCCTGTCCAACTATTTCATCATCAGCAATGCCTATGCCACCCAGGTGATCGGGTCCGCCGGGTCGAACACGATAGAGCTGTCCACGGGCGGCAAGAGCGTGGCGCTGGATAACAGCCAGGTGAAGATCGGTTCGGGCGGGGCGCAGATCAGCAGCGTCCACACCAACGTCAAGGACTTCCGCTTCGTGGTGGAGGGCAGCAGCGCCAATACCGTGGATACCACGGCCTACACGGGCGTGACCACGCGGACCTATCTGTCGGATCTGACCTCGGGCTACACGCCGGCGGAAGGGCCTGCGCTGGCGTTCGTGTTTCCCAATCACGGCAATGCGCGGGTCGATGTTGGCCTGGAAGGCGTGCGCACCATCCAGGATCTGCTGGACGCCATCGGCGCCGGCATCATGGTCAATGCGGCGGGCGAGCCGCTGCGCATTGCGGTCGGCGGCCCCAATGCCGGCAAGCTGATTCCGGCCAGCGACAGCACCACGCCCTGGGATTATCTCTATGCGTTGACGGCGAGCCTGGACGCGCAGGGCCGCCTGCAGATCCGGTACAGCCAGGACGCGATCGCGGCGGGCTATTCCGGCGCGTTCTCGCTGGCGCCCGGCATGCAGGCGGCGCTGAACGCCGACGGCACGGTGTCGAACTCCACGGTCAGCCTGTCGGATGCGGCCTATAAACTCGGCCTGATCGCGGCCGGACAGGTGCAAAGCAGCTCTGATGGCGCGGGCGTGCTGACCGGCGCGGCGCTGGCGATCGGCCATCAGACGCAGTTCGTGCTGGCGGGGTCCAACTCGACGATCCGCTCCGGCGGCGGCGACAACACCTTCGTCGTGAATTACGGCCAGGGCGGGCTGAACACCGGTGCAGGCAACAGCATCGCCGCGCAGGCCGGCGCGCGCAACAGCCTGGTGGTCAACACCAGCGTCGGCGCAGTGCTGTCGAATACCAACGTCCACTTCGTCAGCGGCGGCTCGGCCGCAAGCCAGGTGGCGCTCAACGGCGGCGTGTTCGCGGACGCCACCGTCATCTCCACCAGCTCCACCGGCGCGACCACGCTGGATGCCAGCGCCTGGACCCAGGCCGTCACCCTGGGCAGCAGCGGTGGTTACGACACGCTCAAGGGCAACACCAACAACGTTTCCTTCATGGTGACGCAACCGGCGGACACCGCCGGCGGCACCGTGACCGTAACGCTGGCGTCCAATAGCGGCAGCGGCAACAGCCTGCAGGTGATGGCGCTGGGCGGCAGCGCCGCCTTGTCCAACCTGATCTCCACCACCGGCACGATCGCCGGGGTGACGCTGGGCGCGAATACGAACAAGCTGGACTATGTGCTGGACATCGGCAGCGGCGCACTCGATCAGGCGTTGACGGTCAGCGGCCGCAACGTGATCATCCGCGGCCAGTCGTATTCGGTGCTGCACAACATCACGCTGGATGCGGGCTACGCCCTGCGTCTGGAAGGCGAGAAGATCACCGTCGGCGCCACGAGCGGCGCCAACATCGTGCTGGCCGCGGGAGCGGTCGAGCTGGCGGCGCAGCGCTACCGTCCGTGGCGTAGCGCGGTGGCCCAGATCTACAAGCTGGACGCCGCCATCACGATCAACAACGCGACCCTGTGGGCCAAGGACACGGGCGGATCCGGCGTCAGCCTGAGCAGCAAGATCGACAGCAAGGACTACGACCTGGATCCGCTGATCAAGAACGGCGCGAACCAGGGCGGCGTGCTGGGCACGCTGGCGGGCGGCGTGAACTCGGCCTTCGACGCCTTGATGAAGTTCCTGGACGGCGCCGGCGCCATGGCGGCCTGGGCCGGCATCGAATACAACTCGTCGATCAAGGTCGGCGCGCAGGCGCGCCTGGTGTCCAACGGCGACGTGACCATCACGTCCACCACGTCGGCCACGGTCAAGCTCAGTCCGCTGGTAGCCAAGATCGCCGGCATCGCCGTGGGCGTGCTGCAGAACAAGTCCACTATCGACGTGCAGGGCACGGTGATCGCGTCCCGCTCGATCACGATCAAGTCCGACCTCACCAACGAGATGGAGATCGCGTTGCTGCCGGGCCAAATTGGCGCGGTGCCGGCGGTGATAGGCGTGGGCGTGGCGGTGGTGATCAGCGAATCCAGCGTGCACATAGGCACGGGCGCGAGGCTGGAAACGGGGCTGCTGCATACCGCCAATCCGGATACCGGCACCGTCAGCGGCGTGGGCGGCGACGTCACGATCCAGGCGCTGACCAGCCACAAGAGCACGATTTCGATATCGGCCGCGGGCGCCATGGCCGAAAGCGACGACACCAAGCCGGTGACCGGGGCCGACGGCAAGATCGATCCGTCCAAGGAGACGGGCAAGTACAAGGCTGGCTACGCCAAGGTCGGCGTGGCGGTGGGATTCGCGTACAACCAGCTGACCACCGAGGCCTATATGGACGGCACGGTGGTGACGCGCAATGCGGGCAAGGTGACGGTCGAGGCAAAGGCGCAGGACGCCGGCAGCGCCATTGCCGTCAAGACCATCCTGGGCGGCCGCGCGGCTACCGGCAGCGATTTCTTGACGTCGGCGCAGACCGAAGCCAAGAACGCGGCCATCGCCAAGACCGTCAGCCCCATCGTGGGCGGCGCCCTGGGCGGCCTGGGGACGGGCGTTCAGTACGTCAAGAGTTTCTTCAGCGCGCTGGTGTCGGAAAGCCGGGGCGGCAAGTTCGGCGCCAAGATCAAGGAAATCAAGCAAGAGAAGGATTTCGAGGATCGCGCCAAGTACGATTCGGACATCCAGAAGGAAATCGACAATCCCTCCACCGAGTTCCAGGTGGGCGCGGCGCTGGGCATGGCGATGAACAACATCACCACGACCGCCCGCATCGGCAACGGCGTGGTGGCGGCCACGGTCAACACCGCGGGCGGCGACGTCACCGTCAAGGCACAGACGCAATACAACACCCGGCTCACCATCATGAGCGGGGTGGACGATCAGGCGATTGCGGACAAGCAGGCGTTCCTGAACAAGAAGAACAACCTGACGACCAATCAGCCCGAGCGCGCGCCCGGACCGGACGGTTCCGATTTTGGCGCGGCGGCGGCCGTGGTCATTGGCATCGACGACGTTGCGACGCGAGCGACCGTCAGCCAGCTGGCCGCGATCAACACCCAGGGCGGCGACGTGGCGGTTACCGCCAGCACCCTAAACCAGATCGACCCGATGAAGCTGTGGCTGGTCAATCTGTACGCGCCCTTCGACGGCATCAACGCCAAGTGGAATGACGCCGACGGCACCAAGGCCAAGGCCGAGGTTGCCGGCAAGGCGGCCGCGTCCTTCCTCAACAATCTGCAGGCCACGCTGACCAGCACGGGCGGCATCTCGTCCAGCTTCAGCAGCTGGGCCAGCGCCACGGCCAAGAGCAAGAAACTGGCCCTGTCGGGCGCATTCACGGTGCTGGTGCAGGACACCAAGACGCAGGCGCAGGTGGCGGGCAAGATCAATACGACCTTGTCCGGCGGCACGGCGGGCGATGTGACCGTCCAGGCGGAGAACTCCTCGCAGCGCCTGAACCTGGTGGGCAACATCATCCTGCCGTCGATTTCCCTGGGCGGCGCCAAGTCGCTCCAGCAGGCCGCGCCGCGCGGCGCGGCCGAGAGCCGCTACAGCTATGGCAAGGACCGGGTCAAGGGATTCCTGACGCCGAAATTCCAGGGCTTCGACTACGGCAGCAGCTCCAAGGAAGGCTCGGCCATCGGCGTGTCGGTGTACGTGAACGCGGCCAAGCACGATACGCGCGCCGTGGTCAGCGACACCGCCGAGATCAACTCGGGCAAGCTGACGGTCGATGCGGACAATGAACTGATCTCGGTCACGCTGGGCGCATCGGGCGGCCAGGCCAAGAGCCTGGCGCTCAACGGCGTGGTGCTGGTCAACTCCACCAGCGCGACCACCCTGGCCCAGGTCGGCCGGGGCGCGCGGATCGCGGCCGCGGGCGCGGCGGACATCCAGGCGACGGACGCGACCTGGGTCGGCACGGTGGCGGGCGCCGCCGCCGGATCGCAGGCGGTGGGCGTGGGCATGAGCGTGTCCATCAATGACGTCAACCGCTGGACGCAGGCGCTGATCGGCGACACGCTGCGCGTGGCCGATGGCGCACCCACCGGCTTGCCGGTAGGCTCGTTCTCGGCCGCTTCCTTGACGATCCGCGCAGAGAACAAGGGCTTCGTCGGCAATCTGGCCGTGGCGGGTTCGCGCGTGTCCAGCCCGGTGGCGGGCGCGGGCGGCGGCACCGGCGCGGGCGCCGGCGGCACGGGCGGCGCGGGAGGCACGGGCACCAGCATCGATGACATCAAGCTGCCCACCGGCCAGGGCGACGCGGCTCCGGGGGCGAACGATCCCGCGCCTGCGCCGGCCACGAGCCTGGGCTCCAAGCTGGAAGGCCTGAGCGGCCAAGCCACGCAACTGACCCAGGACGCGGGCGCGGCGCCAGGCAGTCCGGCTCCGGCAGGCGGCGCCAGCCAGCAGTCCAAGGCGGGCGTGGCGATTTCCGGCGCGGTGGCCGTGAACATGGTCAATGACTTCGCGCAGGGCTACATCAACGCGGCCGGCATGAATATCACGATCGGCGGCGACGCCAAGATCGAGGCGTTGAACGGCACCCACAGCCTGGCGCTGTCGGGCTCGGCCGCGCTGGCGCAATCGGATACGGCCAAGTCGAATGTGGCCGTGGCGGGCGCCTACAGCATGAACATGATGGGCGGCGAGGCGCGCGCCCAGGTGCTGGCCGTGGGCGAGCTGGTGGTGGCTGCGGATCTTGCGCTGGCGGCGCGGCGCACCGGCGTGGCCGTGACCATCGCCGCCGGCATGGCCGGCGCCAAGGGGCAGAAGGGCGTGGCGGTGGCCGGTTCGGCCGCCGTCGGCGTGGCGGACTACGCCAACATTGCCTTGCTGGGCAATGCGGCCAAGGTGAGCGCGCGCGACGTGACGCTGGAGGCCCGCGACCTGAGCGTGCTGGCCACCGTGGCGGGCGCGGTCGCCAGTTCCGACGGCAAGGCGGGGGTGGGCGCGGCGGTCGCGGTCAATGTCAGCAGCAGCAAGGTCGAGGCGGGCATCCGCCAGGTGACCGAGCTGCTGTATACGGGCCGTGTCGACGTGTCGGCGGAATCCACCCAGGTCGCGGTGGGCTTCGCGGGCGCGCTGGGCGCGGCGCGCGATGGGACGGGCGCAGGCGGATCGGTATCCGTCAATGTCATGTCCAACCGCATCGAAAGCTATCTGGTCAACAGCAAGATCGTCTACAACGGCGCCGCCAGCGGTAGCCACGACGTGACTGTGCGGGCGCAGGACAAGACCACGCTGGTTGCGGTGACCGGCGCCGCGGGCGTAGGCAAGAAGGCGGGCGTGGGCATCGCCGTCAGCTACAACGAGATCGGCAACGCCGTCATGGCCGGCATCCAGGGTTCGACCGTGGATACCGGCGGGCATGGCGCGGTCAAGGTCAGCGCCAAAGATACCTCGTCCCTGGGCGGCGGGGCGGTCGGCGTGGGCGTGGGCATGGGCGAGGCGAAGTTCGCGGGCGCGGGCTCGGTGCAGGTCAACCGCGTCGGCTCCGCGGTGGCGGCCTATGTGCTGCCCAGCCGCGACGGCAACGGCGCGGTCACGGCGCGCAGCCGCATCGACGCCACGTCGCTGACGGTCGAGGCGACAGAGAACAATACGCTGGTCGCGGTGACGGGCGGCGTCGCGGTTACGGCGGGCGGTTCGGTGGCCGTGGGCGCGTCGGTCAGCGTCAACGAATTCAGCTCGCGCACCAGCGCGCTGATCGAGTACGCGGATGTGGACGTTAGCGGCAAGGTGGACGTGTCGGCGCATTCGTCGCCGCTGCTGGTGTCGGTGGGGGCGGCGGGCGCGCTGTCCAAGAAGTTCGCGCTGGCCGGCGCGGTCAATGTCAACATGATGCGCGCGGCCACCGAGGCCCGCATCAGCGACAGCACCGTCAAGGCGGGCAGCCGGGCAGGCTTCACGGGCGACGCCGTGCGCGTCAATGCCTCGGACGCCTCGGCGCTCTATGCCATTACGGTGGCGGGCGCGATCGCGACCCAGGGCGCGGCGGTAGGACTGGCCGTGGCCGTCAACATCATGGGCGGCAACACGGCTTTCGACCGCAATCTGCTGGCCTTCGACAACACCACGCTGGCCGATTCGGGCGCGGCCGTCACCACGGTGGGCGTGGCCGACAACGGCGGCGCGGCCGCCAATCCCAAGGTCGCGGCTGCCATCCTGCGCAGCGACGTGCATGCGGTGCAGGGCAACGTCAACGTATTTGCCGGCCTGGTGGACCCGATGGCCGCGGGCGGCAATGCCCAGCTCAACGGCGGCAGCCAGTTGCCGGTGGGCGATGGCGACATCCGCGTGGACCAGGGCGGCAGCACGCTGACCTTCACGGGCGATGCGGCGGCTGTCATCAACGGCGCCAAGGACGACAGCGGCAACGCCGGCATGCCGGCGCAAACCGGCGCCGCGGGCGGCGAGTTTTCAGGCTGGCAGACCGGCGACGGCGTCTACCTGAGCTCGGGCGCGGGCAACATCACGCTGGCCGACGGCTCCGCCCTGCGCAACGACCGCGTGTATTACGTGATCCGGCGCGCGGCCCCCGACGGCCAGGCCATCATCCAGCTGGCGGATACCCAGGAAGACGCGCTGCGCGGCAAGGCGCTGCAATTCGGCAGCGTCGCCAACCTGGCGGCCATCGGCTTTGCGCATGTGCGCATGCAGGAGGCCACCAGCGTCAACCTGCAGCCCTTCCACGGCGTGGACGCCGGCGTGACGGTGAATGCCGCCACCCATACGCTGACCCTGACGCAGCCGTTCGCGGGCGTGCAGGAGGGCTCGGCCATCGTCTACAGCGGCTCTGTCGGCGGCAACGGCCAGATCGAGGACGTGCTGGCCAACCGCATCCTGGCCCAAGGCAAGGACGTGCTGAAGGTCGGCGTCACCTATTACGTGTTCAACCTGAGCGCCGACCAGCGCTCGTTCCAGCTGCGCGACGGCCAGGGCAATCTGGTCGACTTCAGCGGCGCGGCCGTGGGCGGCGCCTTGCAGCGCTTCAGCGTCAACAATCCCGCAGGCGCAGCCCTGAACCCGGACGGCAGCCTGACGCTGCCCAAGGCCCATGGCCTGGCCACGGGCGACAAGGTGGTCGTCAATCTGGCGGCAAACGGCGTGCTGACTGGCTTGTCCAATGACCACGTCTATGTGGTTGAAGTGGTCAACAGCACCACGCTGCGCTTCAAGGACGTGAACGGCACGCCGGTGGCGCTGGGGACGCTGGGCTACGTGTCGGAGTTCAATGCGGGCACCAAGCGCTACGAGTACTTCCTGGCGGACGCCAACGGCGTCAAGCTGCTGGACGCGCAGAACAAGCCGATCTCGGTCAACCCGGACGCGATGATCGCGTTCACGCAGGTTGCCTTGGTGCGCCAGACTTCGCAGACCTCGACCAGCACGGGCAGCGACGGCACCCAGAACACCAGCATCACCCAGGGTACGCCGACCGATGCGACGCTGTCGGCTTCGTCGGCCCAGAGCCAGGTCATCGGCGAAAACAGCTTCTCCTTCGCCAGCGATGCTGGCCTGGCGACGGGCGACGTGGTCATCTACCGCAGCCAGGGCGCGAACATCGCCGGCCTGGTGGACGGCCAGCGCTACTACGTGATCAACGCCTCGCAAGGCGGCGCCTTCCGCTACCAGCTGGCGAGCTCGCTGGACAACGCCCGCGACGGCATCGCCATGAAGCTGGGCGCGGCCACGGGTACGGGTGGCATCAGCCTGCAGAAGGCGGTGGACCGCATTACGTCCGGAGGGCTGATCTCGCTGGATATCGGTACGCTGACGCAAGGCCATGCGCTGAGCAACAGCATGTTGAGCATCACGGTGGCGGGCGCGGGCGGCAAGTCGCTGGGCGGCGCGGGCGCCGTCGGCGTGAATATCTCGCGTTCCGAGGTCAGCGCCATCATCGACAACACGAGTGCGGCGGCGGGACAGAAAGTGCGCGCCGAGGCCGGCGCGGTGTCGGTATCGGCACAGGATGCCAGCCGCATCGTGACGGCCACGGGGGCGCTGGGCATCTCCACTACCCAGGGCGCATCGGCCGCCATTGGCGCGTCCGTGAGCGTGGCGGACATGCGCAACGACGTGCGCGCGGCGATCGCGCAAGCGACCGTGGAGGCCCAGGCCGTGCAAGTGCGCGCCGAGGAGCGCGCCAGCATCTACAACGTGTCGGTCGGCCTGGCCGGCGGCGCGGGCGTGGCGGTGAGCGGATCGCTGGCCGTCAACACGATCAAGAACACGGTGCATGCGCAGATCCGCGATTCGTCGGTGACGGCGACCTCGGGCGATATCCGCATCGCCGCGCGCGACGTGGCCAGCATCGCGGCCTTGGCCGGCAATGTGGCGGTCTCCGTGGGCGGCCGCGTGGCCGCGGGCATGGCATTCGCGGTCAACCAGATATTCGACACGGTGTACGCGGGCGCATTGCGTTCGTCCCTGTCCGCCACGGGCGATATCGTGGTGCTGGCCAGTTTTGCCAAGCCCGATGACCTGTCGCCGGGGTTGAACGCGCAGATTTCGGCCATGGCGGTCAGCGGCGCGGTCGCGGCCGGCGGGTCTGGGGCCAATGTGGGCTTTGGTGGATCGGCAGTCCTGAACTGGATCGCCAACAGCATCAAGGCCGAGATCGGCGAGACCGCGGCCGGGCAGGACGTGACGGCGGGCGGCGATATCGTGGTCCGGGCCAGCGATGAATCCACGATCAACAGCCTGGCGGGCGCGGTGGCGCTGGGGCTGGGATCGCAGGGCGCGAGCGTCGCGGTGGGCGCCAGCCTGTCCTATAACTACCTGGGCGGCGCGCCCGCGGGCAACGCGCGCGAACACTCGATCTCGGCGCAGATCCGCGATACGCAGGGCGCCGTGCGCGGCGCGCACGTGCAGGTGGCTTCGCTCTTCAAGGGGCAGATTCATAACGTGACCGTGGCGGGCAGCGTGGCCGTGGGCACGGCGGCGGTGTCGGTGGGCGGTGCGGTGTCGGTGAACCGGCTGAACAGCAAGAACGAGGCCGGCATCCGCAACGCGCGCCTGGTCGAGGCGCTGTCGGCGGGCGGCGCGCCGGGCGTGGCCGTGCAGGCGCGCGACGACGGCTACGTGCTGGCCGTGGCGGGCGGGCTGGGTGTGGCGGTGTCGCCGGGCAGCGGTGCGGGCATTGCGGCCGGCGTGTCGGCCACCCACAACACCGTCAACAACCAGACCCGGGCCTATATCGACGGCAGCAGCGCCAGCAATGGCAGCCTGCGTACGGAGATCGGTTCGGCTAATGGCCTGGCGGTGGACGCGATCAATGACTCGCGCATCGTGTCGGTATCGATCGGCGTGGCGGCGGCGGTCGCGGTGGGGCAGGGCTTTGCCGGCGCGGGCGCCGGCGCGGGCAGCGGCAACACCATAGGCGGGTCGGTGGAAGCCACGTTGAAGAACGTGTCGCCGCTGAACAATGGCTATCTGGACGGCGATGTGCGCGTCAACGCCGAGAACACGGGAACCATCGTGACCGTGGCGGGCGCGCTGGCGGTGGCGGTATCCGCGGGCGGCATGGGCGCCGGCGCCTCGGTGGGCGTATCGGTGGCCATCAGCGAAATCAGCACGACGGTGCGCGCGCGGGTCGACGATTCCATCCTCCGCACGCGTGGCGGCAGCCAGGGCGTGACGGTGTCGGCGTCGGATCGCGCCGCCATTACCGCCATTGCGGTCGGCGGCGCGGTCAGCGTGCAGGCCGGCAGCGCCGGCGTGGCGATCGCGGTCGGCACCAGCGTCGCGGTCAACAAGGTTTTCAACACGGTGCAGGCCGAGATCCGGGGCGGGCGCATCGAGACTGGCGGCGCCAGGCTGTCGGTCAGCGCGATCCAGCAGGCCGACATCCTGTCGGTGGTGCTGGGCGCTTCGGTGGCGGTGTCGGTGGGCGATAGCGCCAACGCCGCCATTGGTGGCGGCGGCGCGCTGGCGCGCAACGTCATATCGGCCAGCGTGAAGGCGGGTATTGCCGATGCCGTCATCGATACGCGGGACGCGGGCGGGGCGCGCGGCGCGCTCGATGTGCGGGCGCTGGGCTTGTCGCAGATCGATGCGGTGGTGTTGGGCATGTCGGCGTCGGTCTCTGTCAGCCATTACGCGGCCGCTTCGGCATCCGTGGGCGTGGCCATGGCCGAGAACGTCATCGGCTACGACGTCAATAGCGCCGGCCAGGTGGTTGCGCTGGGCGCGGGCAGGCCGGTCAACGAGATCGCGGCGTCGATCGACCGCAGCGCCGTCATCGCGGGCGCGGTCACGGTGGATGCGAGCAATGTGAAATTCAAGGCCGACGGCAGCGTCGACCGGCAGCAAAGCATAGACGCCGTGGTGGTGGCGGGCACGGTGGCGGTGTCGGTGGCCTATGCGCCGCCCATCGTCGACGGCGCCAGCCTGGCGGTCTCGGGCGCCGGCGCCGGCGCCAGGGCGGTCAACAAGATCAAGACCTCCATCACCGCCAGCATTACGGACCAGGGCCAGGCACATGCCTGGGATGCGGGCAGCGTGTCCGTTACGGCGACAGACCAGTCACGCATAGACAGCACGATCGCCGCCGTGGCGATCTCGGTGGCGGTGTCGCTGGGTGCGACCGCGTCGCTGTCGGTGGCCGTATCGCTGGCGCAGAACGAAGTCGCCAACGACACGCTGGCCAAGGTGGATGGCGTGAACTTCACCGGTGCGCCGGTCATAACCGTCAAGGCCGACAGCAAGGCCGACATTCACACCGTGGCGGTGGCGGTGTCGATCGCGGCGGGCGTCAGCCTGGGCGGGGTTTCGCTGGCGGGCGGAGGCGCCGATGCGCGCAACGTGATCGGCTCGTCCGCGGTGGCGATCATGGAAAACTCGCGCGTCAGCGGCAACGGCGCCAACGCGCTGACGATAGACGCCGACATGAGCGGCACCATCAAGGCCACGGTAGTGGTCGCCAGCGTGGCCTTCACGGCCGCGGGCGGCTCGCTGGCCATCGGCGCCTCGCTGGCCGACAACGAGATTACGCAGGCGGCGGGCGCGCGCGCCAGCCTCGCCAATACGCAGGTGTCCAACCTGGGCGCCATCAACGTCACCGCCGATACCGTGCAGACGCTGGAAGCGGTGGTGGTGGCGGGCGCGGTGGGCATCGCCTACCAGGGGCTGGCGCTGGCGGCCGCCGGGTCGTCGGCCTACAACACCTCGCGCGCCGTCACGCGCGCCGAGGTCAACGGCCTGACGCAGATCGACCCCAATGTGCGGGGCGCGGCCAGCCTGAACATCAAGGCGTCGAATAAGTCCACGCTCAAGGCGACCGCCGCGGGCGCGAGTCTGGCGGGTACCTCCCAGGGGCTGGCGCTGTCGGTCGGCGTGGCCCTGGCCAGCAACAAGGCGCTGGGCGCGGTCGAGGCGGCGCTGTCGAACTCGGTGTTGAGCGCCGGCGCAGGCGTGCAGATGACGCGGGCGACGGTTACGGCCGAAGACACGACGACGCTGGAGGCCAAGGCCATCGGCGCGTCGCTGGCGTTCGCAATGCAGGGCGGATCCCTGTCCGTGGGCGCGTCGGTGGCGCGCAACGTGGCAGCCATGAGCGTGCAGTCGTCCGTGACCGGATCGACGCTGAACGTGTCGGACGCCGTGGCGGTGTCGGCCAAGGAAACCGCGACGCTGGACGGCGTGTCGGTCGCGGCCTCGGTTGCCGCGGGCTTTGGGGGCGTGGCGGTGTCGGGAGCGGGGGCGGAGAGCACGCAGACTGTCGCCAACGACGTGGGCGGCTACATCAGCGGCTCGACGGTCACGGCGGGTACCGGCGTGTCGGTCAAGGCGGACAATACCTCCAGCATCTCGGCCGTGGCTGGCGCGGTGTCGGTCAGCGCCACGGGCGCGGGCCTGGGCGCCAGCATTGGCGTGACAATCGCCAAGAACACGTTCGGCGTCCATTCGGACGACGGCGTCAACCGCGCCAACCGGGCGCTGGCCTATATCGACAACAGCACGATCTCGGTCGCCAAGGGCAATGTGGACGTGCTGGCCACGTCCAGCGAAACGCTTACCAGCGTCAACTTCGCCGGCAGCGTGGCGGTGGCGGGCTTCGGCGGGTCGGCCGCCGGATCCGGAGTGCAGGTCAACAACCGTTTTGCGACGGCCACCTCCGCCTACATCCAGGGCTCGGAAGCCATCGCCGGCATCATCGGCGGGGCGGGCTCGGTGAACGTGCGCGCCCAGGACAGCAGCACCATCCTGAAGTCCGGCGCCTATGGCGTGGCCGTGGCGGCGTCGCTGCCCGTGCCGGGGAATTTTGGATTGAATCTGGCCCTGGCCGTGACGCTGGTGGATAGCGTGGCGGCCAACGAGGTCAGCGCCTATATCAATACGGCCAACGGCAAGAACGTCGGCGCGCAGGATGCAGTCTCGGTCGTGGCGGTCGAGAAAACCGAATTCAAGGGTCTGGACGCGGTCACCGCCTCCGTGGCGGTCGGCGGCGGTATCGCGGCGTCGGGCGCGGGAGTGCGCGTGACCAACAACACCCGCAATGCCGTCAGCGCCCGGGTCTCGGGCGCGGGCAAGGTGGGGGCGCTGGGCAAGGTAGAGGTCAAGGCCGATACCCAGGTCCGCGCCGATATAGACCTGACGCAAGTCAGCGTGGCGGTGGGCATGGTGGGCGCGGCGATCGGCGTGGGCATTGCCGAAAACATCGCGCGCGACACGACCACGGCGACCGTGGACGCCACGACCGTCAGCGCGCCGCTGGTGGACCTGAACGCGCTGGTCAGCGTGGACTTCAGCCAGACCCAGACGGCCGGCGTAGCGGCCACCACCGGGCTGGCCGTCAACGTGAACAAGGCGCTGGTGGACATTGCCACGACGACGCTGGCCGAAGCGCGCAACGGCGCGGTCTTGCAGGGCCTGTCGGTTACCACGCCGGGCCTGGGCGAAACCCCGGGCATGGTCAATATCAATGCCCAGGGCACGTACTACGGCCGGGCCTATTCGAAGGCGATCACCGGCGGCGTGATCGGCGTGGGCGTGATGAACGCCGAAACCCGCCTGGGCGGCTCGCTCAAGGCGTCGGTGGACAACGCGACGCTGCAGGGCGCCATCATCGGCGTGACCGCGAAGGGAACCACGGAGCGCAATGGCGAGGCCGGCCTGCTGGCCGAGGCCCGTTCGCTGGAAGTGGGCGGCGTGACGGTATCGATAGATAGCGCCTCGCTGACGACCTCGCTGGACACGCGCGTACAGATCGGCAACAGCGCCCGCATCGACGGCACCCTGCTGAGCATCACGGCGGACCAGGTGCAGTCCGTGGACGTCAAGATGGACGCCGGCACGATCGCGCTGGTGGCGGGACGGCAAGGCAAGATAGACGTCGATCTGGGCGGCAAGTCCGCCATCGAGATCGGCGGCGGCGCGCACGTGATCGGGAACAAGCTGGATATCCGCAGCAACAATACCGTGCGCGGCACCTCTACCCTGAGCGGCTATTCGGTCAGGGTGGCGGGCGCCGACGTCAGCAAGCACACGGTCACGATCAAGCCGGAGTCGAGCATCACCGTTACCGGCGCGCGGCAGGCCAACAGCACCCTCGATACGGCCGGCATGACCGTGGTGCAGGCGCGGGGCAATTTCGATACGCCGGGCATGCTGGACCTGGTCGCGACCAACGACATCATCTACACCCAGCGCAATAAGATCACCGGCGTGGCGGGCGTGTCGGTGACGCTGTCGACCAACAAGCTCAGCACCGACGGCGCGCTGGCCCAGGTCAAGGTGAACGGCGCGTTCCTGCGCAATGCCTTCGGCGACGTGGTCATGGCCGCCAACACGCGCGGCGTGACGACCACGATCAGCGATCTGCTGGTGGTTTCCGTGTCGAGCTTCAGCAAGTCGGACAGCAACAACAACCTGACGGTGCGCAACGCCATCCAGATCGACAACGCCTCGATCGAAGGCGACAACATCCTGGCGCTGGCGGGCAACGGCAAGGCGACCGATCCTTTGTCGACCGGTTATCTGCTGGCCAACGACAACGTGTCGTTCACCCTGGTGGGCATCGCCCAGGTGCCGGCGGTGGACAGCGGCGCCAAGGCGCGCCAGATCAACACCGTGCTGATCGACGGTGTGGCGGCCAACGGTTCGGTGCTCAAGGCGCAGCGCAACGTGCGGCTGGAGACCAATCCGTCGAAGCTGGACCAGGCGCGCGTGAACGGTTCGGTGCAGGTGATCGGCCTGAACCTGAATCCCACGGTCAAGCTGGCCGAGGGCGTGGTGGATACCACGTCGAGCAAGGTGGCCACGGGCGCCGCCACGCGCATCATCGCGGGCGTGAACAATGCGGCCAACCTGTTCGTCATCCCGGCCGAACTGCTGGAGGAACTGGGCTACACCAGCGCCACGCTGCCCGCTGCGGGAGCGCCGCTGCGGTTCGACTCGAACTCACCCGCGGTCAGGGCGATCCTGGAGAAGCTGCTGGGCGCGGGCAAGACCAGCCTGGACGGAGCGCCAGGCACGGTCAACATCGACGTGCGCTATGAACTGACCGCGTTCAGCGCCAGCGACATCAAGGTCAACGTCACGGCCGGGATGATCATTGAGCACAACGGCAGCTACTACCGCTACAACAGTCCCAACAGCCGCGACCTGGACCTGGCGGCGGAGGACTACGCCAACAGCAGCTATTGGATGTACTTGAGCAATCCGACGGCCGCCCAGGTCGGCGATGCCATGAAGTCGAACTTCGGGAGCTTTGCCGCCGGCAACGTCGGCAAGCTGTACTTCGTACTGAAGACGGTGGACATTGCCCAGCCTACGCTGCGCTATGCCAGCCAGCAGAACGTCATCAGCGAGCAGATCCGCACGTTGACGCGGATGCAGGCCGAGCATGCGTCGAATCCGCAGGCCGTGGCGCGCTATCAGGCCAATATCGCCGCCTTGCAGCAGCAGCTGCAAAGCATCCAGATGGGCGTGAAGCTGCAGAATGGCCAGATCCGCTACCTGGATTCCTTCAGTACCTTCTTCATCGACATGCCGGACATGTACGCGTCCGGCGGCTCGGTCTATGTGAACGCGACCGATACCGGCGGCGTGTACCGGTCGGGCATCGATGCCCGCGCCAACACCCAGATCAATATCGTCAACGATTCGCCGATGCTGATGAACGTCCGGGACGCGGTGGTGCTGGACGGCACCATCATCCGCCCGGGATCCGACGGCCAGCTCAAGGTCTTCAAGACCGGACACCTGTACGTCAACGACGTGTCCGTGAAGGGCGCGTCGGGCGCCGACACGGCCGAGGTCAGCATCAGCCAGATCAAGAACGGCTGGGCCGCGGACCCGTTCGGCGGCGCCTTGAACGACCCAGACGATCCGACCAACAGCGTGGCGAAGATGATTGCGAACGCGCCGGTCGACCTGAGCCTGATGGGCGCGGTGGTCAACCCGCTGGGCAAGGTGTCGGTGATCAACGCGCTGGGCAGCATCAATGTGTCGGGAACCATCCAGGCGCTCAGCCTGGACATCGTGGCCAAGGGCAACTTCAGCCTGCAGAGCGAGGGCTGGTACAACTCGGGCGCCGATCCCACCTTCCTGAACGACAAGTGGCAGAACGTCATCAACGCGCTGAAGAACAGCGGCGCCAGCACCGGCATCGACGACACGATGCAGAACGTGCTGCTGAAGTGGGGCTATACCAAGCTCGAGCCTTTCTCGAAGTATTTGAACGACAACCCGGCGGCGCGGGATTCGCGCATTTTCGCCCTGGGCGCGATCAGCATTTCGGCCTTGACGCTGAACATCGACGGCAAGATCCAGAGCGGTGTCACGGATGCCTACATCAAGATCGACAGCTCTTTCCGCGGCGATCAGGACAAGGCCTTGCAGGATGGCAACGGCTACGCCATCAACGGCGTGTCGTTCAGCGCGGACGGTTCCCTGAACCGCTATGGCGCCATCACGGGCCGTTTCGATTACGCCACGCAGACCATCATCCTGGATCCGGTCAGGCTGGCGGGCGGCAGCATTTCGCTGACCGGGCAGATCGTGTCGGTGGGCAACGGCAACCTGGTCGTGGCCAACGGCTACGCCTCGGTCCATATCGACAACCAGACCACCTACGCGCTGGTGACGCACGATATCGACGTCAGCACCTATCGCCGCGGCCGCATCGAAATCATCGATACGTCGCGCGGGCAGAAGGACTTGTATGAACTGCAGGGCCTGAACAATGTCGTGCACACGGTCTGGAACAAGTTCGTGCAGGTCACGCCGGACCCGGCGGATCCGCTGGCGCTGAGCTGGATCTGGGTCTACGAGAACGCCGCCGGCCAGCGCGATGCTGGCGGATTGAGCAATTCCGCCGGCACGCTGCAGGACGGCCGCACGCTGACCCTTTCATACAAGCCGCAGACCGGCCAGATGATGGTGTGGGTCATGGGCTGGACCTCGGGAGAGACCACCACCACGGTCTACACCACCAAGCGCTTCAACCTGTTCGGGGATTGGGATCCGCTGGGCTGGCTGACCGACAACGACACCACCAAGTCCGGCCCCGTGACGGTCTACGAGACGCCGCGCCCGGTGCTGGTGTCCACGGTGCTTGCCTACGACGGCATCAATTCGGTGCCGGACGCGCTCAAGCAGCAGCTGGCGGCCAGCGGCAAGCTGAACGAAGCGCTGCTGCCGTCCACGATCGAGGGCAGCGGCACGCAGAGCCTGGTCGAGGACGCCAACGGCGACATAGTCGGCCCCGACGGCAAGCACTACCGCCTGGAATCGTCGGGCGGCACGGCGCTGGACACGTCCGCGTTCAGCGTGGCCTACCGCAAGTTCAATACCGGCGTGATCGTGCGCAACGACGGCCCGCACACCAGCGGGGGCGGCTGGCTGCGCACCAAGACCACCACGCTCACGCAAGTGGTCGAGAAGAAGCAGCAGGAACTGTTCACCTTCTATGTGCCGGCATCGCAGGAGATCACGCTGAGCTTCATGGGCTCCAGCAACAGCGATAACGCCATCTACATCCGCAGCAACGGCAACGTGACGCTGGCTGGCAACCTGATCGTCGGCAATGGCAAGACCGTGCGTATCGAGGCCGTGTCGGCCTCCACGCCGACCTCCATCACGATGCAGGGCGAGGTCGGCATCATGGCGCGCGATGCCAACGGCCAGATGCCGTCCGGCGCATCCGCCGTGGTCAATGTCGACGCCATCGCGCTGGGTGGCGCGATCAACCTGAACATCATGGGTTCCAGCGGCTACACCCGGGCCGAGGCGCGCAACGACATCCGCCTGAACTACTTCTCGGATGGCGGCGCCAGCTCCTGGGCTTCCTTGAAGAAGGTCGCCTCGTCCGCTGGCACGGTCTACATCGAAGCGCTCAACGGCATCTTCAGCCACGCGTCCGCGGGCAACGACACGGTGGTCTCGGGCAACCGGATCGAGCTGAACGCCGGCTACGGCGCCATTGGCACGGCGTCCAAGGCGCTGGTCATCCATGCGCGCCAGGGCTTCGCGGCCCAGGCGGGCCTGGCGGGCGGACCCGCCGGCGCCGACAAGAGCATCTATCTGGCGCAGAACGTCCTGAACGCCGACCTGACCCTGGTCAAGCCGGTGAACTGGAGCAACCCGCAGGCCGCCGTGTACGCGGAATTGGGCGGCGTGCACATCAGCCTGAACGGCGGTTCGCTGCTGGACGGTGAACTGGCCGACACGCGCACCGCGACGGAAAAGGCCTACCCCACGGTCACGGCCAAGATCCTGGCCGAACTGAGCGCGCAACTGGCGCAGTACGACAGTTATTGGTCGGGAGTGCGCTCGCTGCAAACCGCCACCGTGACGCTGGGCGGCGCGGGCACCTACCTGAGCACGCAGGCCGAGGGCGGCCAGTACCTGGCGATCGGCATGACGGCCGATGAGTATGCCGCGGTCTTGCAGGCGGCGGTCGACGGCCATCGCCTGGTGCGCCTGGCGTACAACAACAGCCTGAACGGCAACGCCCGCACCGAGATCCTGGGATATCTGGGGCTGGTGGCGGGTAGCGGCGCGAATGGCGTCTATCGGTTCAGCTTCACGCTGTACGATCCGTCCAACCCGGGCGCGGGCCCGGTGTCGCTGGCCTCGCTGGGCTATACCGCCGGCAGCCAGGGCGTGCTGTACGGACCGTCGTATGCGCTTGCGGGCGCAACGGAGCAGTCCAACGCCAATCTGCCGATCAGCTTCACGCTGCCCACGGGCGCCCTGACCACGCAGCAGGGTTCCGATACGCTGCGCCTGCAGCTCACCGCCGATCAGATGACGCAGTTCGCCGCCAAGGCGGATCCGTCCATCGTCGACTACGCCCAGCGCGTGCTGGCGGGAATGCGCAGCTACACCAGCATACTGGTGGGCGGGCAGGTGCTGGCGATCGATCAGATCCTGCCCACGGAATCGTGGTGGGGGTCGAACAGCTTCGATACCGTCCTCATCCGGCTCAAGTCGCCGTATGTGGGCGATCTGACCACCGCCGATCCCAATGGCCATCGCGAACTGAACATCGTGCTGAGCAATGGCGCCGATACGGCCGGGGCCGCCAGTTACACCGGAACCACCGACACGGTGCGGCCCGCTGTGCCGGCCGCGGGCGCCGTGGGCACGCCGCAAGCGGGCGATCAGGACATCAGCTCGGCCATCGTCAACGCGATCCTGCAGCACAACCTGGCGAACCCGAACGACCAGATCGCCACGGGCGCGGGCTCGCTGTACGCGAACCTGACCTCCACCGCGCCGAATAGCGCATGGTCCGTCATCGAACGCTCCGTTGTCTCCAATCAGCTGCTGCTTTCCGGCACGCAGCTGGGCTGGAGCATGCCAGGCGGCGTCTCCTCGGTGGCAGCCTACAACCAGTGGATGAACAATGCCGGCAACGGGCTGATCGGCAGCGAGATCACCTTCACGATAGACGGCGTGAGCTACACGCGCCGCATCGAGTCCCTGAGCCTGGTCCAGGCGGACGGCTCGCCCGCCACCAGCCTGTACAACTCGCAGAACCACGTGTCCGTGACTTTCTCGGGCGCGGCGGTGGAGACGAAGAACTATTACATCCGCAACGGCGCGGGTACGGTGGTTTCGACCCGCTTGCCGACGGAACTGGCATACGGCTTGACCGGCCTGGGCAAGGGCGCGAGTTCGGGCGCGGCTACGCTGGCCGTGGCCTACACGGTGCAGCGCGGCTTCGGCGCGTCGGCGCTCAAGCAGGGCGTGCTGACGTCGGATACCCCCACGTCCTACTGGGGCTGGTACGGCAGCAACCTGTTGCCCTTCCACACCTACACGGAGAAGTCGGGCGTCGGCGCGGGCTACGCCGAGTACGTGGACATGGGCAACAGCTTCAGCTGGGATCTGACCGGCGCGGGCTTGAGCGACAGCGCGCGCACGCAGCTGGCCAACAGCATCAAGGCGCTGTTGCAGAGCGGGCAATCGATCTCGCTGGCGGGCCTGGAGCTGTACATGACGAACCAGAACGGCGCCTTGCAGGGCCATGAGCTGGGCGTCTACGACAACGGCACGCTGCACATCCTGACCATCGTCGATGCCAACGGCAATCCGCTGACGGCCGCCAGCTCCGACAGCGACTGGCTGACCGGCCGCATCACCTTCAGCGGCAAGGTCTACGCGCAGAAGTCGCAATTGATGGACCTGGACGTCTACAAGAACACCAACGTCCACGACCCGGTTGCCACCGGCGCCTATACGCCGACCTTGCAGGGCAAGACCGTCAACGCCGGCATCCGCCTGGTCGACTCGGGCTTCGCGCAACAGTCCCTGACGCAGTTCGGCGTGGCCACGCTGACATTGCCGGGCACCGACCGCCTGGTGCAGGGCCAGCGCATCGAGCTGAGCTTCGCGAATTCGACGCAGACGGTCATCTATTACGTGCAAAGCGTGAACGGCCGCGTGGTGACCCTGTCCGACAGCGTGGACGGCGCCTTCAATGGCGGCGACCCCGTCACCGTCGGCAAAATCCTTGCGCTCGCGGGCAATTCTCCTGGAGCGGTCACCGTCAGGCTGCTGGACGCAGCCGCCAGCGGCGCTTCGGTACAGGCCGACAACGTCATTACGCTGACCGACATGAACATCGTGCCGGTCACTGACGCAAGCGGCCAGGTGACGGGCTATCGCGCCTTGCAGGACTTCGACCGCGTGTACCTGAACGACGTGCGCCTGCAGACGGGCAAGGTGTCCAGCCTGCAGACCAACGTGGCCTACTACGTGCTGGTCGGCGCCAACAATACGATCCAGCTGTTCGCCTCCAAGGAACAGGCGGTGCTGTACCAGCAGATCCAGGCGCTGAACCAGACGGCGGAGGGACAGGCGCTGGCCAAGGCGCTGTTCACGGATGCCGGCATCACCGGCGAACTGCTGCGCGGCTTCGCGGCGGCGGACGTGCGCGGCATGTTCACCGTCTCCACGCACCTGTTCCAGACGCAGGCGGCGGGCTCCACCGAAGGCTTGAGCGCCCAGCTGCAAGCGTTGCATGAACAGTTGCGCAACCAGGGCTTCGACCCCAACTACCTGCCAGCCGCGCTGAACATCGCCGCGGCCAAGGACCTGGTCAAGTCGACGCGCAACCAGGTCGTCTACGACTACGTGGTCGACAAGGAATTGGCGCAGACGGCCGAGTATCACAACTACTGGCGCGATAGGCTGGAATCCGTTGCCGGAATCGCGGTGTCCGGATTGACGGCCGTGGCCGATGGCAGTTTCAAGCTGGCCGACATGAACATCGTCGACGACGGCAGCGGGCAATTGCGCGCCTTGCGCACCGGCGACGAGATCTACTTCCGGCACTCCGTGGGCGACGTGCGGGCCGATACGGCCTACTACGCCATCGTGGGCGCGGACGGCACGATCCGGTTGGCGGCATCGCTGGCCGACGCCATGCTCTACCAGACCGGCGCAGGGCAGAATGACGGCTTGCTGGCCCTGTACCCGAACCTGGGCCAGGCCATCACGCTGGCGTTCGACGCGTCCAGCCTGAATGGGGCAGGGGTGGAGGCGTATACGCGCGTCTACTCGGTGCGCGCCGACGCGCCGCCGCAGACCGCGCAGGAGATCGCCCTGTACGGCCAGACCTATGATGCGGGCCATTTCTTCTACTTCTCGACGGCGACGCTGCGCAATATCGAGAACAACCTGCTGTATCCGGTGTCGGCGGCCATCAACGAACAGGTCTTCGACCTGGAGGTCAGCGGCGAGGGCGCGCCGCCCGCCGACCGCTTCCTGAACGTGAAGGCGGGCGCGGACATCGTGCTGCGAACTTCCGGCCAGGGCTCGATCGGCGCCGAACTCGGCGACTACACCTTGCAGTTGCCCAACCTGGGCGGATTGTCGGAAGCCGACCGCGCCAACGTGTTCGACTCGCTGCCGGAGGCCGACAAGGCCATCCTGTCGCGCGCCAACGCGGTCAACCTGGCGGGTGTATACCACACGCTTTACCGCTACATCGGCCCGGCCGGCACCATGCCGCTGGACCGCGCCAGCGTCGATTTCTCCGATACGTCGCTGTGGCAGCGCTTTGAACCGCTGTTCTCCAACGATGCCTCGTTGATGCTGGGCAGGACGCTGGCGGCCAACAGCGCCGTGCAGTTCCTGTTTGCCGAGCGTTTCGACCTGTACCAGAACAGCCGCGACGTCTTCATCTACAACAGCAAGATGCTGGAAGGCGCAACGGCGGGCCAGCGCAGCCAGCTGCAGGCCAATATCGATGCCGCGCGCGCCAGCGGCGTGCAGGTGGTGGATATCGGCAGCGGCTTCCTGGATCCGGTCTGGAGCCAGATCAGCGTGCCGTACATGGCGCAGGATGGCGCCAGCCCGCAGGCGCTGAGCGCCGGCATGCTGGTGGGCGATATGCGCGACCCGCGCTATCTGACGTTGAAACTGACGCGCTCGCTCGCGGTGCAGGCTGTCAACGGCGTGGTGTCCGCATACAGCGACACCACGGTGGGCCTGGACTCGCCGCAGGGCAGCATCCGCCTGGGCGACATCCATGCCAAGGAAGGCATCACCATCACGGTCAGCGCGCAGGGCGGCTCCATCATCGGCACCGACGCCGGCACGCTGGAGAGCGCCGGCCAGGTCAGCCTGGTGGCGGACAAGGACGTCGTGGGCAGCACGCGCGACGCCAACGGCATCTATCAATACGATGGCGCCAAGCACCTGCAGCTGAATCTCGCCGCGGGCCATTCCCTGTACGTGGAAGCGGGCGGCGTGGCGCGGGTGTCGCAGGTGGGCGCGCAGGACCTGAACTTGGTCCTGGCGCACACCAAGGGCACGGCGGCAGGAGGTTCGTCCTACCAGGCGGACGCCAATCTGCTGGTCGGCCAGGTGGTGTCGGCCGGCAGCGTGACGCTGCAGGCGGGGCAATCGATCCTGAACGCCACGGCCCAAGGGCAGCGGCAGTATGCGAACGTGGTGCTGTCGGATCTGGGCGCGGCGGACCTCGCCGCCTTGGGCTACACGCGGGAGGTGGTCCTGATCGCCGGCCAGTCCGTGGGCCAGTTGGGCGCGGACCTGTCGCAGCAGGGCACGCCGCTGCTGATCAGCATCTCGCAGGGCGACGCGCAAGCGCTGGTGCGCGCCTCGGCGGCGCAAGGCGTCAATCTGTACGGCATGCACAGCCTGCGCCTGGGCGGCATCGACGTGGTCGATGCCAACGGGGTCCGCGGGGATGCGCGCATCTATGCGCTGGATTCGATCCTGAACGGCACGCCGTCCGGCCAGGCCGCCATCACGGCGCGCAACGTGTGGCTGGAAACCCTGTCCGGCACGATAGGCGAGCTGGGCTCGCCGCTGTTGACGGACCTGTCCGGCCATCTGGTGGCCTCGGCTCAAGGCTCGATATCGCTCAGTCAGTTGGGCGTCCATGACTTGACGCTGTCTCGTGTGGAGTCGCGCTCGCGCGATGAGGTGCATCTGGCCAGCCAGGCCAGCATCGTCAACGACAAGACGGCGCATCCGGGAGTTTCCAGCGGCCGGACGGACGCGGTCGTGACGGGCGGCAGCCTGTACTTCACGGCGGGCGGCTCGGTTGGCGGCTATGCGCAGTCCGACGTCGCCGGCGTGCAGGTCAACGATGCCCTGATCGTGGCGGCAGTCGGGCCGCAGGCGACGATCAACGCCCTGGCGGGCGGCGACGTGGCGCTGGTGCAGGCGGGTGCTGCCACTGACGCGCAAGGCGTGTCGCAGGCGTTGTCCATGAACATCGGCCGCATCGAGGCGAACAACGCATGGCTGGTGGCGCGCCACGAAGGCGGACAGACGGCGGCCTCGGGCGACATCGTCCTGGCGGCGGACTCCGTGATCAGCGTCATGGGCGCGCTCAGCCTGCTGGCGGGCAACAACCTGTCGGTGGCGGGCCGCAGCGGCCTCATGCCGGGCGCGCTGATCCAGGCGGGCCAGCGTATGAATCTGCGCGTGGACCGCGATGACCGTGGCCAGGCGGGCTACGGCAAAGCCGCGGTGGCGGACATCAATGGACGCCTGCTGGCGCCGCAGGTGCATGTCTACGGCAGTGCAACGGGCGACAACGCCATCACGTTCGGCGCCAGCGCCGAGATCGGCGGCGGGGTGGATGGCAATGGGGCCTTGGTCCAAGGCCTCTTGCTGGACGTCACCGGCGGTTCTGGCCGGGACCGCGTAACGCTGCGGGCGCAGTTGATCGACCAGCAGGACACCGTCGTGCGCACCCTGGATGGCGACGACGCGGTGGTGTTCGATGCATCCGATCTGCGCGGCAATGCCCTGGTGCAGACCGGGTTGGGCGACGATGCAGTGTCTGTGTTGAATACGCGGATCGCGGGCGCGTTGACCGTGCTGGCAGACGAAGGCGACAACACGGTGCTGCTGGAAGCGGCAGCCGTGGGCGGCGATACCGTCATCACGACCGGTTCTGGTTTTGATCAGATCACCGTGCTGGCCAGCGGCTTGGCCGGCGCACTGACGGTGGACGCAGGCGATGGCGGCAACGTCGTTGTGCTGGACCGCGCGACCGTGGGCGGTAACACCGTCATTACGACCGGTTCCAGCGTCGACCAGATCACCGTCCTGGCCAGCGGTCTGGCCGGCGCACTGACGGTGGACGCAGGCGATGGCGGCAACATCGTTCTGCTGGACCGCGCGACCGTGGGCGGCGATACCGTCATCACGACCGGTTCCGGCGTTGACCAGATCACCGTGCTGGCCAGCGGCTTGGCCGGCGCGCTGACGGTGGACGCAGGCGATGGCGGCAACAGCGTTCTGCTGGACCGCGCGACCGTGGGCGGCGATACCGTCATCACGACCGGTTCCAGCGTCGACCAGATCACCGTGCTGGCCAGCGGCTTGACCGGCGCACTGACGGTGGACGCAGGCGATGGCGGCAACATCGTTCTGCTGGACCGCGCGACCGTGGGCGGCAATACCGTCATCACGACTGGTTCCGGCTTTGATCAAATCACCGTGCTGGCCAGCGGCTTGGCCGGCGCACTGACGGTGGACGCGGGCGATGGCGGCAACATCGTTCTGCTGGACGGCGCGATCGTGGGCGGAAATACCGTCATCACGACCGGTTCCGGTGCCGACCTGATTACCCTATCGGAGTCGGATTTCCTCGGCCATCTGGCCGTGGATGCCGGCGCGGGCGACGACAAGATCTGGATGTCCCGCATCCTGCTGGCGCGGGGCGCCGCCGTGCTGGGCGGAGAGGGCGACGACTACATCTACCTGTCGGCGCGCGCGCTGGCGGGCGGGATTTCGCTGCGCGGCAACGACGGCAACGATCTCATCGTGCTGGATCAACTGCCTTCCTTGACCAGCCAGCAAGGCTCGCCAGGCGTGACGGACCGGGTGGACGTGGATGGGGGCCGCGGCGCCGATCACATCGTCGTGAACCTGAACGCGGCGCTGACCTCCATCATCGTCAACGTTCACGATTCCGACGACCACGGCCGCGAAAACCTGGCCGACGTCAACAAGCTGACTATCAACGGCACGACGCAGGACGAGAGCTTCCTGGTCCGCGCCAACCATGTCGCCAAGATCACGCCGCAAGGCGCGGGCTATGCCGATTCGGTCCAGCGCGTGAACTACGACCGCAGCATGACGGGCGGACTGCGCCTGAATGCGGTGGATGGCGGCAACCGCTTCTATATCGACGACACCGGCACCCACGTGGTCATCGACGGCGGCCTGGGCAGCGATCCGGCCAAGCACAACGAGTACCAGGTCGGACAACTGTACGCGCTGGACCGTCAGCTGCCGCAAGTGGCTGCCGGCGACCAGATCGGCACGGTGCTGACGACGCAGGGCTATCTGTCGCGCGGCAACAGCTACGGCATGACGCTGTACGGCGCGGAGAACAGCAGCAACGTGTTCCGCGTCTACAGCAACGCCGCGCCGCTGGCCCTGCATGGCGGCAAGCGCGACGACGAGTTCATGGTCTATGCCTTCAAGCAAGCGCAGGCGCAGGCCGACGGCGGGCGCGGTTATGTCGTGAACGGGCCGGTTGCCATCGACGGCGGTGCGGGCCTGAATACCTACACCATGCTGGGTTCCGAGGACGCCGACGCGTTTGCGCTGACGCAGGAAGGCATACGCGGCGCGGGGCTGAACACCAGCTACCAGAACATCCAGCGCGTCAATCTGGATGCGCGCGAAGGCAATGACCACATCTACGTGTTGTCGACCCGCAGCAACGTCATCACGACGCTGATCGGCGGCAGCGGCAGCGATACCTTCGATCTGTCGGGAGATGTGGCGGGCAATACCATCGTCACGGGCCGCGGCGGTTCGCGCGACGTGTTCGATGGCGCGCAGCCGGTCAGCATCACGGCGCAGCCGGGCGAACTGGACGCCGATGGCGGCAATACCCTGTCGTTGTCGGTGAGCCTGGACGCCAGCGTGCTGCCGCGTCCGGCATCCGGCCAGGCCTACGTTTCCCTGAGCAGCGCCATGGTGGCATCCGCGCTGTACGGGTCGGTGTCGCAGGGCGCGGGCCTGTCTTCTGCGGATGCGCTGGCTGCGGCCATGCAAGGTCTGCAAGGGCGCGGCGTGCTGCTGTCGACCGACGGCGGCCAGACCTGGCATCAGAGCGTGGTGCTGGCCTTCGACGCCAATGGCGCAGGCGCGCACGCCTGGGGCGCGGCGCAGCAAGTGTTGATCAAGGTCGAGGGCGGAGCCGGCGTCGGCCTGCCGCCCGTGAGCCTGGCCGGCCTGGACCTGCATCTGTCGGCCTCGCTTTTCACCACCCTGCCGGGGTTGCAGGATGTGGCGCTGCCGCCCATCCTGGTGCGGGTGGCGGATCCGGCCTATGCCAGCGCGGCCAACGAGCCGGGCAAGGTCCGCAGCCCGCGGGCCACCGATCAGCCCGTCATTACGGTGGATCCGGCCACGGGCGTCAGCTACGCCAACTATGGCGATCAGCCGCACGACGTATCGGGCATCCAGGGCAGCTTGCTGATTGAAGGCGCAACCTTGGACCGCCCGGGCTACGACAGTGCGTTGCACGCGGGTGTGGGCCTGCCGAGCGAGTCGGATGGCGTCCTGGGCGCGCGCGATCAGGGGGCGGTCTCGACGGCGCCCGTCAATGACCGCATTCGGATCTTCGACGACGGCGCCACGGCGGGCCAGACCGGCATGCAGGACCAGGTGGACAACCTGAGCGGACTGGGCCGTCTGTACGGCAACGCGCAGGCGGCCGATTTCGGCCGCATCACCGGGCTGGGCATGACGCCGGGACTGGGCGGCGCGGGCGGCACGGTGTCGCTTTCCGGCCAGGCCGGCACTCACGTGTACGACCGCGGCGTCATTTTCCATGGCGTGCAGTCGGTCAACACCATGCTGGGCCAGGGCGACGACACCTACACGGTGCGTCACGCCACGGTCGGCACGGTGACGCTGGTGCAGGGCGGCGGCGGCAACAATCTGCTGGTGGCCGAGGGCGGCACGGTGGGCGGCGCCGACCGTCCGGTGCTGCTGTTCGGCTCGACCAGCCAGGACGACTCCTACTACACCGCGCTGCCCGGCCAGCGCCATGCGGGCCAGGCGCTGCATTTCGGCGCGGCCGGCAACAACGTGCTGGATGCGCGCACGACCACGCAGGGTGTCATCCTGTACGGCGGCGCGGGCAATGACCGCATCCTGGGCGGCCTGGGCAACGACCTGATCGCGGGCGGCGGCGGCAGCAATGTCATCGACGCGGGCCAGGGCAACAACATCGTGTTCGGCAATGCCGGCATGAACATAGACCTGGGCGCGCCGATGGACATGGGCGCCGCGGCGCGGGCGGATCTGCAATCGCTGGCGGCGCTGACCTTGGTGCTGACGCCGCAGCAGGCCGCAGGCCTGGCCGTGGGTGGGTCGGCGGACAGGCTGGCGGCAGGCGGCAACACGATCATGGCAGGCGACGGCAACAACATCGTGTTCGCCAACTTTGGCCGCATCGTGACCGTGGATCCGGTGAACTACCTGCGCGATCGCGGCGACTTCATCGATACGGCGGCGCCGAGCGCCGGTGCGCGCTATCTGGCGGGCGCCGGACTGCGGATGCTGGAGACGATCAACCTGCCGGCGGGCGGGCTGAATACCATCACCGTGGGCGCGGGCCGCAATGCCTTGTTCGGCGGCATGGGCGAGGACGTCATCCGCGCGACGGGCGCAGGCGGCTTCAATCTGATCGCCGGTGACGGCGCGCGGGCGCTGTACACCGCCGCCGGGCGCATCGCCATGTTCGAAACCTCGTACCCGTCGACGGGCGGCCGGGACAGCCTCTACAACAATGGCGAGGGCGTGATGCTGGGCGGGATGGGCGCGGACCAGCTGGAAAGCGGCGCGGGCAACAACGTCATGCTGGGCGACAACGGCCGCGTGGCCTTCGTCAACGACCGCGTCAGCCTGATCGAAACCACCGACATCGCTTTCGGCGGCGACGACATCCTGCTGGCGGGGACCGGCAGCAACTACATGCTGGGCGGCCTGGGCGCCGACAAGTTCCGCGGCGACTTCTCCAAGGATGTGATGGTGGGCGACTTCGCGGCGATCTACATCGACCCGGCGAGCGGCCGCGTCATCAACCTGACCCGCTTCGGCCAGGGCGGCAATACGCCCGACCTGATCACGCGCGCCATGGAGAACCTGTTCTCCTGGAACGGCAACTTTGGCGATTGGCCGCGGCCCGCGTTCGGTGCGCTGGCCGGCTGGGGAGCGGCGGATGGCCAGACGGATGCGCAGGGGCATGCTTTGGCCGCCCGCGTCAGCCTGGGCGTGGCTCGGCCCGACATCGTAATCGAGCGCCACGACGGCGGGCTTTCCGATTATGCTTCGTCGGCCGCGCCGCACCAGGTGTCGATGCGCACGGATCAGACGGTGCAGGACGGGGGCCAAGGCTATGCCGGCGGCGCCCAGGCTGCGTCGCCGACGTCGGCGCCGGTCGAGGATGCCGTGCCGCCGGACGCGGCGCCGGCAGCCGAGGGCGCGGCGCAAGCCGAGCAGCCGGACGCCAGGGCGGATGCGCAAGCGCCGCTGTCCGGTTCATCAGCGGCCGAGCGGGTGGCACTGGCCGCAGGGGTGGGCTTGCTGGGCTTGAGCGGGGCGTTGGGCGCGGCCTCCAAGGGTACGGTCGTGTTCAATTCGAAGACCAACACGTGGGAACCCAAGGCAGCCCGCAAGCGCGGACTGAGCGTGCGCCGCCGGGAACCCGAGCTGACGGAGACTGGAAGCGAGGATGAATGATGCAGTCGTGCCCGCGCAGGTGAAGCGCGCGGACCTGGCCTGGTGGTCGGCGCTGTCGGCCGCCAGCGACCGCCAGTCCTTCCTGGACGCCTGGCTGGCCTTGCAGGCCGGCCAGTTGACGGGTGTGCGTCATGCGGCGCTGATCCTGGGTGAACCGGATGCCGGCCCCTTCGAGGCGGCGTCCCAGTACCCGCCGGGCAGCCGGGCCGGCGCGGCGTTCTATGGCGCAGTCGACGAATCGCTGCAGGGACGGGAGGTCGCGGTGTCGGCCGACGCGCTCGGACTGGTGGTTGCCTATCCCATCGTGCTCGATGGGCGCATCCATGGCGTGGCCGCATTCGAGACCGCCATGCAGGCGCCTGAGCCGCTGGTGCAGGCGTTGCGCTGGGGCGCGGGCGTGCTGGAGCTCTGGCTGTTGCAGCGGCAGGAAGCCGACAGCGCGCAGACGGTCGAGCGGCTGATGGTGGTGATCAACAGCGTGGCGCGAGCGCTCAAGGAAGGGCAGTTCAAGGATGTGGCGCTGACGCTGGTCACGGATTTGGCGACCCGCCTGGAGTGCGACCGCGTCAGCATCGGCTTTCGGCAGGACGGCCGCTCCAAGGTGTATGCGCTGTCGCACAGCAGCCGGCTGGTGCAGAACATGAATCTGATGCGCGCCGTGGCCGAGGCCATGGACGAGGCCATCGACCAGAACACCACGCTGTGCCTGCCGCAAGACGAAGCGCGCACGATCCAGCTGCGCGCGCATCAGAAGCTGGCGCGCGAGTTTGGCAACGGCAATGTGCTGACCGTGCCGTTCGCACCCGAGGACGAGGCGCGCGGCGCCCTGGTGTTCGAACGGCCGGACAAGCAGCCCTTCGACCGGCAAAGCGTCGAGCTATGCCAGAGCGTGGTGCTGCTGGCCGGCCGCGTGCTGTACCAGCGCCTGCGGCAGGAGCGCCCCTTCTGGCGCAAGTGGCGCGATGGCGCGCTGCGCGAAGCGGTCCGTCTGCTGGGGCCGCGCTACATCGGGCGGAAATTGGCCGCGCTGGCGCTGGTGACCGTTGTAGCGCTGGGCGTGTTTGCGCACGGGCCGTACCGCATCAGCGCGACCGCCACCGTGCAGGGCGTGGTGCAGCGCGTGCTGGCGGCCCCGTTCGACGGCTACATCAGCGATGCGACGCGCCGCGCTGGCGACGAGGTGAAGCAGGGCGACGCCCTGGCCGCCCTGGACACGCGCGAAACCGAGCTGGAGCTGCTGCGCGCGGGCAATCTGGAGGTGCAGTACCGCCGCCAGGCCGAAGAAGCCTCGGCGCGCGGCGATAGCGCGGCGGCCGCGATTGCGCAGGCGCAGGCGCGCCAGGCCATGGCGCAGATGCAGTTCCATCGTGAACAGATCCAGCGCTCGACGCTGCGTGCGCCGTTCGATGGCACGATAGTCAGCGGCGACCTGAGCCAACAGTTGGGCGAAGCCGTCAAGCGCGGGCAGGAGCTGTTCAAGCTGTCGCCGCCGGACGGCTACCGGCTGTGGCTCGACGTGGAAGACCGGCTGATCGATGACGTGGCAGTTGGCCAGACGGGGCGGGTGGCTCTTGCCGCCATGCCCGACCGGCAGATTCCTTTCACGGTCACGCGCATCGTGCCGCTGGCCCAGGTGCAGGAGGGCAAGACGGTGTTCCGGCTGGAGGCCAGCCTGGATGAGAAGGCGGCGCCCGCGCTGCGGCCAGGCATGGAAGGCGTGGGCCGCATCGATATCGACGAGCGCCGCTACGCCTGGATCTGGACGCACGGGTTTTTCGATTGGCTCCGCCTGAAATGGTGGGCCTGGTTCGGCTGAAGAGCAGAAGATGTCTGGTACCGCGCTCTATAGCAATTCCTGGCACCGGGTCAGCGCGCTGCGCCCGCGGCTGCGCTCGCACATCCATATCCATCGCCACGTCTACCGGGGGCAGGTCTGGTATGTGATGCAGGACCAGAGCAATGGCGAGTTCCACCGCTATACGCCCGAGGCCAATCTGATGATCAGCCTGATGGACGGGCGCCGCACGGTGCAGGAGATCTGGGAGATCGCCTGCGGCCAGCTGGAGGGCGACGCCATGCCGCAGGACGAGGTCATCCGCCTGATGGCCCAGCTGCACCGGGCCGATGTGCTGACCACCGACCGCGCGCCGGACGTGCGCGACCTGGTCGAGCGCCGCAAGCGCCAGCGCATGCAGAAGATCAAGCAGTACATCGGCAATCCCAGCGCGCTGAAGATGCCGCTGCTGGATCCGGACCGCTGGCTGACGCGGGCGCTGCCGTATTACCGCTGGCTGTTCACCTGGCTGGGCGCCTTGCTCTGGCTGGGCGTGGTGGGCGCGGGCGCGGCGCTGGGCGCCATGCATTGGCAGGCCTTGACCCACAATATCTGGGACCAGGTGTTCTCCACGGGCAATGTGCTGGCGATGGCGCTGGTCTATCCGGTGGTGAAGGCCATCCACGAACTCGGCCACGCCTGCGCCGTGAAGGCGCGCGGCGGCGAGGTGCACGAGATCGGCCTGATGTTCCTGCTGCTGGTGCCCATTCCCTACGTGGATGCCTCGGCGGCCTCGGCCTTTGCCGACAAGCGCTGGCGCATGCTGGCGGGCGGGGCGGGCATCCTGGTCGAGTTGTTCCTGGCAGCCGTGGCGATGATCGTCTGGACCCAGCTGGATCCCGGGCTGGGGCGTTCGCTGGCCTATACCGTCATCGTCCTGTGCGGCGTTTCCACGCTGTTCATGAACGGCAATCCGCTGCTGCGCTATGACGGCTACTACGTCTTGTCGGACGCCATCGAGATACCCAACCTGGGCCAGCGGGCCAACGGCTATCTGGGCTATCTGTTCAAGCGCTATGCGCTGGGCCTGCGCGGCGTGGAAGCGCCGCGCGCTACGCCGGGCGAACGCGCCTGGTTCGCGAGCTACGCCGTGCTGTCCTTCTGCTACCGCATGTTCATCATGTTCCTGGCCATCTTCATCATGGCGGGGCAGTTTTTCTTCTTCGGCGTGCTGCTGGCCATGTGGGCGCTGTTCAACACCATCGTCATGCCGCTGTGGCGCCTGGGCCGGCAGTTCTATGCCGACCCGCAGATCCAGGCGCACCGCTTGCGCTCCTATCTGATCTGCGGGCTGTGCGTGCTGGGCGCGGTTGGCCTGGCGGGCGCGCTGCCGCTGCCCTCGTCCACCGATACGGAGGGCGTGGTCTGGGTGCCGCCTTCCGCCCAGGTCAGGGCGCCGGTGGCCGGCTTCGTGCGTGCGCGGCAGGCGGCCGACGATGCGCCGGTGGGGCAGGGCGCGCCGCTGCTGACGCTGGAAAACGACGAGCTGCTGCGCCGCGATGCCATGCTGGCCGCCCAGGTCGACGAGTACCAGGCGCGCTACGTGCAGGCCTATGCGCAGAACCAGGTGCAGGCGGCCATCATGCGTCATCAATGGACCAGCCTGCAGACCGAGCGGCGGGCGATCCAGGAACAGGTCCAGGCGCAGCAGGTGCGCAGCCCGCACGCCGGACGCTACGTGCCGGCGCAGCCGGAGGACATGACGGGCCGCTATGTGCAGCGCGGCGAACTGTTGGGCTATGTGTTGACCGACGCCGAAACCGTGCGCGTGGTGGTGCCGCAATCCAGCCTGGAGCGCATCCACCGCTCGCTCAGGAACGTGCGCGTGCGGCTGGTGCAGGACAGCGGCGAGGAGTTCAAGGCGGTGATCTCGCGCGAGGTGCCGGCCGCTACCGATGAACTGCCCAGCCTGGCGCTCAGCCTGCAGGGCGGGGGCAGCATAGGCGTGGATCCCCGCAAGTCGCAGGAAGGGCGCGCCAAATCCGCGGAGAACCTGTTCGTGATGGACCTGGCGCTGCCCCAGGACGCGCCGCGCGCCTATCTTGGCGCCCGGGTCTACGTGAAGTTCTCGCACGAGCCCAGGCCGCTGGCGTTGCAGGCCTACGACGCGGTGCGGCAGATGGTGCTGCGCCAGTTCCGCCTCTGACATGCGCGCCTTCGACGCTCTCCACCCCGACCCGCTCTATCCTGAAAAGGAGAGCGAGCGCCATGCCAACAAGCTGGAGGCATGGGGCACGGCTGCGCTGCGCTGGCTGAGCCGCAAGCGCCGCCAGCCCCTGTGGCGTACCCGCCGCATCCTGGCGCGGGTGCGGCGCGAAACGCAGGCGCTGGGCGACATCGACCTGGCGGGCGTGCGCCGGCGGGCCGACGAGATCGCGTTCGACCTGCGCGCCAACGGCATCAACCAGGAAAGCGCGGCGCGCGCCTTTGCGCTGATCCGCCAGGCGGGCCGGCTGGCGCTGGGCAAGGCGCATTTCGACGTCCAGCTGCTGGGCGGCTGGGCCATGCTGCAAGGCATGGTGGCGGAGATGAACACGGGCGAAGGCAAGACGCTGACGGCGACCTTGCCGGCCGCCACGGTCGCCATGGCCGGCCTGCCGGTGCATGTCATCACCACCAATGACTACCTGGTCGAGCGCGATGCGCAGATCATGGGGCCCATCTACGAAGCGCTGGGCCTGTCGGTGGCCTGGGTCAGCATGGAAATGGACATACCCGCGCGGCGCAAGGCCTATCAGGCGGACGTGGTGTACTGCTCCAACAAGACCCTGGTGTTCGACTACCTGCGCGACCTGATCGTGCTGGACAGCGACAAGGACGAAGACGCCTTGCGCCTGGAACGGCTGCGGGGGGAGCAGGGCAGGCTATCCCAGCTGTACCTGCGCGGCCTGTGCTACGCGATCGTGGACGAGGCCGACAGCGTGCTGGTCGACGAGGCGCGCACGCCGCTCATCATTTCCGGCGTGCAGGAGGACGACACCGCCGACGTGACGCGCCAGGCCATGGAACTGGCCGCAAGCTTGACGCCCGAACACTACCGCCTGCACCGCGGCGAACGCCGCGCGATCCTGACCGAGCTGGGGCGCGAGCATCTGCGCGGATTGTGCGCCGCGCTGCCGGCGCCGTGGAGCATCCCGTTCCGGCGCGAAGAGCTGATGCTCAGCGCCTTGACCGTGTTGCATCTGTACCGGCTGGATGAGCAATACATCATCCGCGACGGCAAGATCATGGTGGTCGATGAGTTCACCGGACGTGTGATGCCGGACCGGTCCTGGGGCCAGGGCCTGCACCAGATGCTGGAACACAAAGAGGGGCTGGAACTGAGCGAACCGCGCGCCACCCTCAAGAGCATCAGCTACCAGCGCTTCTTCAAGCACTATCTGCTGCTGTCCGGCATGACGGGCACGGCCGCGGAAATCCGCGCCGAGCTGGGCCGCGTTTACGACCTGCCGGTGGTCCGCATTCCCACCCATCGCAAGTCGCGGCGGCGACATGCGCCGGATGTCGTGTACCCCACTCTGGAAGAAAAGTGGGCCGCCGTGCGCGACCGCACGCGCGCCCTGCATCGGCAAGGGGTGCCCATCCTGATTGGCACGCGTTCGGTCGCCGCGTCCGAGCAGGTGGCCCAGGTGCTGGCCCAGGCCGGCCTGCCCGCTGTGGTGCTCAATGCCAAGCAGGACGCCGACGAGGCCGATATGATCGCGCGCGCTGGTGAATTGGGCAGCATCATGATCGCCACCAACATGGCTGGCCGGGGTACGGATATCCCCTTGTCGGAGGCCGCGCGCGAGGCCGGCGGCCTGCACGTCATCCTGACCGAGCGGCATGAATCCGCCCGCATCGACCGCCAATTGGAAGGACGCAGCGGCCGCCAGGGCGATCCTGGCCATGTCGAAGCCATCCTGTCGCTGGAAGACTCCGTGCTGGACAGTGTCGCCAGCGGCGTCTGGGCCGCCCTTTCGCGGCTGCTGCGCGCACGGCGCGGGCAGGACCGCAACGGGTTGGCGGCGCGCTGGCTGCGTTTCGCCCAGGCCCGCACCGAACGAAAACTGGCCCGCGAGCGCCGCCAGATGGTGGCCGCGGATGAAGAACTTGAGAATTCCCTGTCCTTCTCGGGGCAGGGCGACTGACATGCAAAGACCCGACCCCATGACGACCCGCCATCGCTTTGTCCGCCCGGCCCTGTTGGCCTGCCTGTTCGCCACTGCCGCAGGCGCGCAGGGGCTGCCGCCCGATGCCCGCCTGCCGGTGCTGGCCGAGCCCGCGCTGTCCGCGCAGGCCGGCAATCTGCATGCGCCCATGGCCTGCCTGATGGAACCCTTCCAGGTGTCCGAATTGGGCAGCGCGTCGGCCGGCGTGCTGAGCAGCGTGCTGGTGCAGCGCGGCGACGTGGTCAAGAAAGGCCAGGTGGTGGCCGAACTGAACACCAGCGTCGACGAGGCCACGCTGGGGCTGCGCCGCGCCGAGGCGGCCTACCTGAGCCGCGTCGTCGACCGCAACACCGATCTGTTCAAGCGCCAGCTGCTGCCTGCGGGGGATTACGACGAAATGACCTCGCGCAGCCGCCAGGCGCAGCTACAGGTGGCGCTGCAGCAGGCGATTCTGGCCGAACGCAGCATCAAGAGCCCCTTCGACGGCGTCGTCGCCGAGCGCTATGCCGGTCCGGGCGACCGCGTCAATGACAACAAGATCGTCAAGCTGGCGCAGATCAATCCCTTGCTGGTGCGGGTGGTGGTGCCGGAAGGCCTGTATGGCCAGATCAAGGCCGATGCGCAGGCGCAGGTCAGCGTCAATCAGGCGATCACCGACAAGCCGCTGCAAGCCAAGGTCTGGCGCATCGACCGGGTGATGGACGCGGCCAGCGGCACCTTTACCGTGCTGCTGCAGATGCCCAACGAAGGTAATGCAATTCCGTCGGGCATCCGCTGTTCGGTGAAGTTCTGAGCCTGCCTACCAGCGATAGCTCACCGTCCCGATCACCCGCCTGGGCTCGCCGTAGAAGCATCCATAGGTGCAATTCCCGATATAGGTCTTGTCCGCCAGGTTGGTGCCATTGAGCGCAAAGCGCCACGGGCCGGTGCTGTAGCTGATCATGGCGTCGAACAGCGTGAAGGCCGGCACTTCGGCGTTGGTCTGGCTGCGCGTGCTGCCCACATAGCGCATGCCGGCGCCCGCCTTCAGACCGGGCAGCCCGAGACTGCCGAAACTGTAGTCGGCCCAGAGCGAGAGCTGGTTGTACGGCACGCCGGGAGTGCGCATGCCTTCCTGTTCGGGTTGCAAGGGGCTGGCTTGCGTGGTGCGGGCGTCGGTATAGGCGTAGGCGGCGATGAGGTTGATGTCGCGGGTGAGAGCCGAACGGACTTCCAGTTCGAAGCCGCGCGAGCGCACCTCGCCAGCCTGTATCGAGTACGTCATCGACGGATCGGAGGGATCGGCGACCAGCACATTCTTGCGGGTTATCTGGTAAACGGCCGCCGACACCATGGTGTGGGAGCCCGGCGGTTGATAGCGCAGGCCGGCTTCGTATTGCTGACCGGTGGTGGGCTTGAAGCGGCCGCCGCTGCGGTCATTGCCCTCGGTCGGTTCGAAGGACTCGCTGTAGCTCAGGAAGGGGGCGAGGCCGTTGGGGGCGAGGTAGACCAGGCCCGCCCGGCCGGTAAAGGCTTTGTTCTTTTCATTGTCCGCGGTCTTTTCGCCGGTGAAGAAGTTACCCGAGTCGAACCGTACCCAATCCTGCCGTCCGCCCAGCAGCACGACCCAGCGGTCGGCAATCTTCATCTGATCCTGGAGGTATAGGCCCAGCCGCTTGGTATCGCTTTTCCAGGAGTAGGGGTTTTGCGTCTCGATGCCGCCTATCGGACTGCCATAGACGGGGTTGTAGATATCGATGTTGCCGAGTTCGCGCTGGTAGCGTTCGGATTCGTGGTGGGCGACGGAATAGTCCAGACCGGCAAGAAAGGTGTGTTCCACCGGACCCGTGCGCAACTGGTATTGCAGCGAGGTGTCCGAGACGACGCCTGAAGAGCGGTCCCAACGCGGCGCCGCGCCGCGATAGGCGGTCGTGCGGCCGTCATCCTGCAGTCCGCTGATCCAGACCGAGCGGTATTCGTTGCTGGCATGCATGTAGCGCAGGCTGTTGCGCAGCTTCACCTGGTCGTTGAAGGCATGTTCGAACAAATAGCCGACCGAGTAGCGCTCCAGGTCGAACTTGTCGTAACCGGGTTCGCCGGTAAAGCGTTCGCGGGGAATTCTGCCGTTGGGGTTGGGCAGGATCGTGCCGCTTTCGGGCAGGCCGTAGACATAGCCTGTCCTGTCTTTCTGATAATCGGCGAGCAAGGTCAGGGAAGTGGCTGCGCTGGGCCGCCAGGTCATCGCGGGCGCCACGTAGGCGCGCCGGTCAGGAATGTGGTCGATGAAGGTGTCCGCATCGCGGCCGAGAAAGGTAAGCCGGTATGACCAGACGCCTTCCTCGTCCAGCGGCCCGCCGAAATCGCCTGATACCTGCTTGCGGTCGAAGCTGCCGGTTTCGACGTTCAGCTCGCGCAGGGCCGCGGCCGGGGGCCGCTTGCTGATGGTGTTGATGATGCCGCCGGGCGCGGCGGCGCCATAGAGCACAGAGGATGCGCCTTTGAGGACTTCGATGCGTTCCAGGCCATAGGGTTCCTGCTGGCCGTTGAAGATATTGACTGTGTACTTGGTGCCGTCGCGGTACTGGTTGCCGTTGCCATCGAGCTGAAAACCCCGGACGATCAAGGTGTCCGAGGTCCGGTCCAGTCCTTCCGAGCGGTTGACCCCGGCGACATAGCCCAGCGCGTCCTGCAGGTTCTGCGGCTTGAGCATTTCGATTTCCTCGGCGCCGACGATGCTGATCGACTGCGGCGTTTCAATCAGGGCGGTGTCCGTCTTGGTGCCAGTGGCGCTGCGCGTGGCGGCATAGCCGTAGAGAGGGCCGGTGGCGGTCTCGTGCGCGCCGACCACCTCGACGGGAGCGAGCTGCTGAGTGCTGCCAGGCCGCAGTACATAGCCGCCGCTGGGCCGCAGGGCGGCCTCGAAGCCGGTACCCGCCAGCAATGCTTGCAAGCCCTCCTGCGCCGTGTAGCGGCCTTGGATTCCCTTGCTCTGGAGACCGTTGGTCTGCTCGGTCGAGAAAGACACCATCAGGCCGGACTCACGACCGTAGCGGTTGAGCGCGGCGGTCAACGGACCGGCGGGAATGTCGTAGTACCGTGCTTCCTCCGCGGCCTGCGCATGCGCCATTGGGGCGCACACGGCTAGCGGGACGATGGCGGCGCAACCCCGCAGGCCGCGCATGGCCATGCTGGCCAGGGCGTGCAGGCGCAGGCGGCCGGCCGCTGGAATGGAAGTCGTTGGTTTCGGGCGGTTTAAACCCATATGCAGTTCCCCGGAGCAAGAATGAAGGCAATGTGTGGTCCTACTCTTCTTGCCCCGCGAAAAACGAAAAGGGATCAACCGTTGCGGAATTTTTCTGTAGTCCGGGCCGGACGGGGCCGCAGCGTGACCCAATAGCGCGTGAGGTAGCTCACCGTGACGGGCAGGGTGTCGGCGAGCATGTCCAGGACGCGGTCGGTATCGGCGGTGGGATAGGTGCCCGTGACCTTGAGGTGCGCCACCGCTTCGTCCCAGGCCAGGCGGCCGGGGCGATAGCGCGCAAGCTCGGCCAGGAATGCCGGCAGAGGCATGTCCTGGGCGACTATGATGCCTTGGGTCCAGGCCAGCGCATCTTCGTTGGCGGAACCCGCCGCGGTAGCAGCATGACGTCCCAGCCAGCCTTGCTGCCCGGCCCGCAGCAGGGCTGGCGCGCCGCTGGCGGGAGCCAGCTCGACGGCGCCCTCGAAGACGGCGACCAGGCTTTCGGCGCTGCTGCGTCCGTCCAGGTCGCGTACGGAAAAACGCGTGCCCAGGGCGCGGATGCTGCCTTGGCCGGTGCGCACGAGGAAGGGGCGAGGCGGGTCCGCCGCGGGATCCGGCGCGGTGGTGATCAGCAGTTCGCCGCTGATGAGGCGCAGCGCGCGTTCCGTCTGCGTGAATTGGATGTCGATGGCGGTGCCGGCATTGAGCGCGACCTGGGTGCCGTCTGGCAGCAGGCGGTTCAAAAGTTCGCCCGCGCCGGTCCGGCTGTCGGCAGTCCAGCGCCGCCAGGCGCGCTGCTCGTCCAGCATCGAGGCCGCGCCGCCCGCGAAGACGGCAAGCGCCAGCGCCTTGACGAGCCTGCGGCGCGCGGGAGAATCGGGAACGGTGAGCGTTGCGCGCGCCAGGGGCGCGGGCACGCCCTGCAGCTTGGCCTGGAAGCCCTCGATATGCTGCCACGCGCGTTCGTGTTCAGGATCCGCTGCGCGCCATTCGCGCCAGCGCCGAAGCGTGTCGCTGGCCACGCTGTCACCTTGCAGTTCGACCAGCCAATGCGCTGCCTGAAGACGGACGCTGGAGGCGATGGGGGGCATCGGGCCGGGTTCCAGGTAATCGGGTTACGCGAAGCAGCAGTGCGCCAAAGCCTTGGCGATGTAGCGTTTGACCGTGGGCACCGACACGCCAAGCTCGACTGCGATCTCGCTTTGGCGCTTGCCATCGATCTGGGATAGCAGAAAAGCTTGTCTCATCAAGCGGGGCAGGGCGTCGAGCAGGCGATCGATCTCGAACAGGGTTTCGAGCAGGATGGCCTGGGTTTCCGGCGAAGGCGTCTGAGGCTCCGGCAGGAGCGCCAGCGCCTCCAGGTAAGCCTGTTCCAGACGCTGGCGCCGACGCAGATTCAGTACCAGCCCATGTGCGATGGTCGTCAGCAGCGCGCGCGGCTCGCGTATTTCGGGCAGGGCATCCTTTGTGAGCAGGCGCACGAACGTGTCATGCGCCAGGTCGGCGGCGCTGCAGGCATCGCCGAGCTTGCGCCGCAGCCAGCCTTTCAGCCAACCGCCATGGTCGATGTACAGGCCTTCGATGTCCTGCTGCGGTAACGCGAATTTATTGGCCGGCACGGCAAGCCCCCCCACCGCGCATCGGGCCTGGATTCGGCCGGCATCAGTGTTTATGAGAATGGTTCTTATTATATAGCATGAACACCGGCCGATCGAAGATAGCGCCGTTTCAGGCCGCCCAATCCGCCACGAAGTCGTCGCGGAACCGCCGTATCCAGTCCAGCCGCGTGGCTGCAAGCACGCGGCCGCCTTCCGTCTGCATGGTTTGCGCGATGCGCGCGAGCTTCAATTCGATGTGATCCAGCGTATAGACGCCATCGTCCAGTTGCCGATGCTCGCCCATGGGGTCGGTGGGGTGCGCCAGCGCCCGCCCCAACTGCCCGCCGACGTGGAACATGCGGGCCAGTCCCACCGGTCCGAGCGCATCCAGGCGGTCGGCATCCTGCACGATGCGGGCCTCGATGGTGCGCGGCGGGATGTTGGCGGAGTAGCTATGGGCTTCGATGGCGTGATGGACGGCAGCGAGCTTGGCTGGCGGATAGCCGATGGCCTGCAGCTCGCGCACGGCCTGGTCAGCCGCCATGCTCGAGGCGCGCGCCCGGTCGGGATGGTTCTTGGGCAGGTTTACCAAGTCATGCAGGTAACTGGCGGCCA
Organism: Achromobacter sp. GD03932; assembly: GCF_029839485.1. Lineage (NCBI taxonomy): Bacteria > Pseudomonadati > Pseudomonadota > Betaproteobacteria > Burkholderiales > Alcaligenaceae > Achromobacter > Achromobacter sp. GD03932. The sequence goes on along the minus strand of NZ_JAOCAT010000012.1, from coordinate 68,079 downwards.
TGACCACCACGGCGTCGGCTTCGGGGTGGTGCGCAAGCATGCTGGCGGCGGCCTTCCATACGCGTTCCAGATGGCTCAGGTCATGCGCGGCGTCGCCGGTGTCCGCGCCCTGGGCGATCTGTATGAGCTGCGGCCGCAATGCCGCCAAATCTACGCGTACGTTCATTTCTTTCCACCAGCTTCGGGACCAGCGGAAAGTGTACACAGGGCGCTTCGGGCCGGGCCGCGCATCCCGCCGCGCGGCCCGCGCGCGGCGTCAACCGCCCTGCGCCTGCATCCGTCCCGCCGCCGTGGAGCAGATCCGGTACACCAGCGCCGACACCACGAAGCTGGCCGGCGCGGCGAGCGTCGCCGCGAAGCCGGCGGTATGCATCAGCGCCAGGCCGCAGATCGCGCCGGCGAACCAGCCGGCCAGGCCGGCGCGGTTGAAGGCCGCGCCGCCGCCGTGCTGCGGCGCGGATTCCTGGCCGCCCAGGATGTGGACCAGCGCCACCGCCACCCAGGACACCACGAATATGCCCTGGTAGGCGAGCGCCTGCAGCAGGTACGAGAACACGTCCAGCAGCATCAGTGCATAGGTCACCGCACCCACGATGACCGCCCACATCGCCTTGGGCCAGCGCATGCCCGGCCAGCGCGCGAAGAACGCCTGCATGTTGATGGTGGCCAGGTAGTAGTTGGCGGTGTTGATGCGGGTCTGCGTGATCCAGACGAACAGCAAGCCGCCCAGGCCCATCAGCTTGAGCAGCGCCAGCACCACCGACACTTCCGACAGCGCGGCGTCGCTGGGAATCGTGCTGACCAGATAGATGCCGGCCACGCCGTTGAGCAGGAAGGTCACCAGGTAGAACGGCATGCCGAAGTTGTAGCGGCTATGGTAGGTCTGGTCCTCGCGCTTGCCGAAGCGGGCGTAGTCGAAGGTGAACATCATCAGGACCCACACGCCCATGTAGTACACGAAGGCGTCCCACCAGCCGCCCGGGACGGGCCCTTCGGGCGGGCCGAACGACAGCCAGGCGTCGCTGTAGCCGTATTCCTGCGTCGCCATCACCACGGCCAGCAGCAGGCCCAGCAGATAGAACGGCAGCAGCACGCCGTTGAACTTGTCGAGCCATCTTTGCACGCTGCCGAAGATCAGCAGCACGCTGTAGATGACCACCACCAGCGCCACCAGCCAGTACGGCACGGCCGGATAGAGATGATGCGCCGCGACCGACATCACCGCGCCTTCGAACACTGCGTAGTAGATGGCGGTGGCGAAGAAGATCAGCGTGGCCAGCGCCGCGCCCGAGGTGCCGAAGAGCCGGCGCGAGAACAGCGCCACCGACAGGCCGCTGCGGATCGCATAGCGACTGATGACGCCGTTGATCAGCCCGTAGCTGATCACCGACAGCACCATGCCGATGATGGCGTTGCGGGCGCCGTATTTCAGCGCGAGCGTGGCGCCGACGACGATGTAGAAGACGGCGCTGCACACGGCCCACCAGGCCATGGTGAGGGCGTAGCGGGGCATGCGGTCGCTGTCGGCGACGGCGTGCAGCGAGTTGTCCGTCTCATCGGACGGTTTGCGTGAGGTCATGTTGGCCATGTCGGATCTCCTGGCGGGATCGGATGCTGCGGTTCGACTGCGGAACGGGCGCGCCTCGCCCACCGGCCTTGCCAGTGGGCGAGGCCGGAATACACGAAAACGGGGGAAGGGCGCGGCCTGGCCGCGCCCCGGGTGTCAGCCGCTGAGCGCCTGATGCAGCCGCTCGAAGCGGGCGCGGTAGTCGCGCCTTGCGGCCACCGCCTGCTCCAGCGTCACCCGCTCGAAATGGGCGCTCTGGTTGGGCTGCATCTGGCCGACCTTGTCCAGGTCGGCGCTGATGACCGTGCCTATCATGGCGTAGCCGCCGCCGGACACCGCGTCGCGGTGCAGGATGATGGGCTCCACGCCAGCAGGCACCTGGATGGAGCCGATGGGATAGCAGGCGTCGACGATGTTCGACGGGTCGGCGCCCGCGCCGAAAGGCTGTTCGCGGGCGCGAAAGCGCAGCGGGCGGCCCTGCTTGTAGCGGTAGCCGATGCGGTCGGCTTCCGAGGTCACGGTCCAGACGTCTTCATAGAAGGCGGCGGCGGACTCGGGCTCCAGCCGGTGGTCGTACAGGCCCGGCAGCACGCGCAGCGTTTGCGTCTTGGGCGGAGCCTCGGCCAGCGCAGCCGGCAGTTCGCGGCCCACGCGCGTGCGGATGGAGGCCCGGCCCACTGCCAGCCGGTCGCCGGCCTGCAGCTTGCGGCCTTCATGGCCGCCGATGGCGCCCAGCGCATAGGTCGAGCGGCTGCCCAGGACCACAGGCACGTCGATGCCGCCGGCGACCGCGAGGCAGGCGCGGGCGCCGGCCTGCACGAAGTCGAACGACAGCCGGCTGCCGGCCTGCACCGCCAGCGCCACGTTGCAGGCCTGCGCCACGCCGTCGATCTTGGGGATCATGCTGGCGCCCGTCACGGCGATTACGGCGGCGCGGTGGAACATCAATTCGGGGCCGAGCAGCGTGCATTCCAGCACGGCGGCGTCGGCGGCGTTGCCCACCAGCAGGTTGGCGGCCGCCAGCGCGTACTGGTCGAGCGCGCCGGACGGCGGTATGCCCAGGTGGTAGTAGCCCTGGCGGCCCGTGTCCTGCACCGAAGTGGCCAGGCCGGGCTTGATGACTTCGATGATGGGATCGTTAGGCATGGAGCGTCTCCAGCAGTTGGGCGTTGCAGGCATCGGGGGCGCGCTGGAACTCGGCCAGCGAGAACGACACGGGCCGGATGCGCAGCGCGAAGCTGCCAGCCTCGACCTGCGCCGCGGCCTGGTCGTACTCGTCGCGGGTGATGGGCTTGAACTTCACGATGTCGCCCGGGCGGAAGAACACCATGGAATCGCGCAGATGCGCCTGGCGCTGGGCCGGCTCGAAGATCGGCGCGGGCGTGACGCCGAACATCTGGTAGCCGCCCGCGCCGCGCACCGAGTAGATGCAGCCGAAGCAGCCGCCGTGTCCCACCGTGTGCTTGGGCGTGTCGGTGCGGGGGCGCAGGTACTTCGGAACTTGCAGCTGGCGCTCGCGCTCCACCATCTGGTACATGAAGGGCAGCCCGGCCACGAAGCCCACCATGGACACGAACCAGGGCGAGCCGGAATGGGCGTCGATGAAGCCCTGCACCGAGTCGTGGCCGTTGATGCGGGCCGCGTATTCCAGATCGGTGGACGCCGGATCCTGATGCCTTTCGCGAAACCGCATCAGGGTCTCGTGGGTCCAGGGATCGTTGTAATACACCGGCACTTCGATGATGCGGGTCGCCAGCGTCAGGTTGGCCAGGTCCATGCCCGCCTCCAGTTCGCGCAGCAAGGCCAGCAGGGCGTCCGGCGCGATGCGGTCGGGGTCGTACCGCACCTGGTAGGACGCATTGGCCGGGCAGATCTCGGTCACGCCGTCGACCGCGCGTTCGCGCAGCGCCCGCGTGATCGCCATGCCCTTGAAAAAGGATTCCAGCGACATGTCCTCGCTGATCTCGACGAAGATGAACTCGTCGCCGCCGTGGGTGTAGCGCAAGCTCATTGGTTGTCCTCCCGGTCCCTTTGCATCCAGGCCTCAAGATAATTGGTGTGGTAGCGGCCCGCCAGCACGTCCGCATCCTCCAGCAGCTCGCGGTGCAGCGCCAGCGTCGAATGCACGCCGGCGAGTTCGACTTCGTCGAGCGCGCGCGCCATGCGCGCCAGCGCCGCCGCGCGGTCCTCGTCCCAGACGATCAGCTTGGCCAGCAGCGAGTCATAGTAGGGCGGCACGGCGCAGCCCGGATACAGCATCGAGTCCACGCGCACGCCGGGGCCGCCGGGCCAGCGCACGTGTTCGACCCGGCCCGGGCTGGGCGCGAAGTTGCGCGTGGGGTCTTCGGCGTTGATGCGGCATTCGATCGCCGCGCCGCGGATGGCGATGTCCTGCTGGCGCCAGCGCAGCGGCTCGCCGTCGGCGATGCGCAGCATTTCGCGCACCAGGTCCACGCCCGTGATGGCTTCGGTGATGGGGTGCTCGACCTGGATGCGGGTATTCATCTCGATGAAATAGAACTCGCCCGCGCCGCGGCTGTCGTCATACAGATACTCCAGCGTGCCTGCGCCACGGTATCCGACCGAGCGCGCCAGTTGCGCCGCCGATTCGCACAGTTTCTGCCGGGTGGCGGGGGCCAGGGCGGGCGAGGGCGCTTCTTCCAGCACCTTCTGCCGGCGCCGTTGCAGGGAGCATTCGCGTTCGTACAGGTGGACGGCGTTGCTGCCGTCGCCCAGGACCTGAACTTCGATGTGGCGGGCGCGCGGCAGATAGCGTTCCAGGTACACGCCGGCTTCGCCGAAGGCCGCCTGTGCCTCGGCCTGGGCCTGCGGCATCTGCGCGCGCAGTTCGGCTTCGTCGCGCACCACGCGGATGCCGCGTCCGCCGCCGCCCGCGGCCGCCTTGATCATGAGCGGGTAGCCGATGACGGCGGCATGGGTCAGGGCTTCATCCAGCGACGACAGCACGCCCTCGCTGCCCGGTACCGTCGGCACGCCGGCCTTCTGGGCGCAGGCGCGCGCTGCAGCCTTGTCGCCCATCGTGCGGATGGTGGCGGCATCGGGCCCGACGAAGATCAGGCCGGCGTCGCTCACGGCCTGCGCGAATGCCGCGTTTTCCGACAGGAAGCCGTAGCCGGGATGTACCGCCTGGGCGCCGGTGCTGCGGGCGGCGTCCAGCAGCGCTTCGGTATTCAGATAGCTGCGCGTCGCGTGCGAGGGGCCGATGAGTACCGCCTCGTCGGCCATGCGCGTGGCCAACGCGTCGCGGTCCGCCTCGCTGTACACGGCGACGGTGCGCATGCCCAGTTCGCGGGCGGCGCGGATGATGCGCAAGGCGATTTCGCCGCGGTTGGCGACCAGCACCTTGTGGAGGTGGCGCGGCCGGTAGGGGAGATGGATATCGGACATGGCGCGGCCTATCCCTCGATGCGCAGCAGGGGCTGCCCGGCTTCCACCGGTTCGCCGTCTTCGACGAGGATTTCCGCCACCACGCCGCCGGTGGGCGTTTCGATCTGGTTGAACTGCTTCATGACTTCGACGATGCCGATCACGGCGCCGGCGGCGACCGTGGCGCCAGGCTCCACGAAGGGGGCCGCGTCGGGGCTGGGGCGGCGATAGAAGGTTCCGGGCAGGGGGCTGGGAATATCGTGCAACGGCATGGGTTTCTCCTTGGAATGTTGTTTGGGCGGCAGGCGGTTCAGGGGCCGGTCACGCTGGGCGGCGCGATCCGGATGCCGTGGGTTTCCAGCTTCTCGCGGGTGGCGCGCACCAGGGACAGGGCGCCGGGCGTGTCGCTGTGTATGCAGACAGAATCGAAGTCGATGGCGATGTCCTTGCCTTCGACCGTGCGCACGCGTCCCTCGGTGCAGGCGCGCAGCACCTTTTCGGCGACCAGGGCGGGGTCCAGCGGCTGGGTGTAGCGGGTGAAGACGATGGAGCCGCCGGCGTCGTAGTCGCGGTCGGCGTAGAACTCGCGCACCACGGGCTGGTTCAGTTCGCGCGCCAGGCGGTAGGTGACCGAGCTTTCCATGCAGTACAGCGCCAGCGTGGGCTCCAGTTCCTGCAGCGTTTCGATCAGGCGGCGCGACAGGGCTTCGTCGCGGGCGGCCTGCATGTACAGCGCGCCATGCGGTTTGACGTGTTGCAGGCGCAGTCCGTGCAGCCGGGCGAATTCGCGCAGCGCGCCCAGCTGATAGACGATGTCGTGCACCAGCGCTTCGGCGCTTTCGCGCATGTCGCGCCGGCCGAAGCCGACCAGGTCGCGAAAACCGGGATGGGCGCCGATGCAGACGCCGTGTTCGCGGGCCTGCAGCACCGTGCGGTTCATGATCCGCGGGTCGCCGGCATGGAAGCCCGTGGCGATGTTGGCCGAACTGATCAAGGGCATGATCGCTTCGTCCACGTCGTCCCCGATGGTCCATGGGCCAAATCCTTCCCCCATGTCCGAGTTGAGGTCGATGCTGCGCTTGCTCATTGCGGGAGGCTCCTTCTTGTCGCTCGCCGCATCCGGCGCGGCGTGTGACGTGAACATTAGCCAAGCCTCAAGGGGATAAAAAGATCTTTTTATTGATCTGTGGATATCTGTTTTTTAGATAAGCGTCCGTCCCGTTGGCGGCCGCGTTTCGAAGATTTCTCTATGAAAAATAAGGGATACCCCTGATGGGGCGGATGGGGATGCGCAAAGAATATGCAGATATCCTGAGGGGAAGATATCGATTAAACAGATAAGGCTAGACATGTCGATTACCCTACGCCAGCTCAAATACTTCATCGCCGCGGCCGAACTGGGCCAGATTTCGCAGGCGGCGATCCAGCTGGCGATATCCCAGTCGGCCATCACCAGCGCCATCCGCGAACTGGAGGAAACGGTGGGCACGGCGCTGTTCCAGCGCGGCGCCCACGGCGTGACGCTGACCCACAGCGGCCGCACCTTCCTGAACCACGCCTACAACATCCTGTCCTCGGTCGACGAAGCCCTGCGCATGCCGGCGGCGGCGGAAGAGGTCTCGGGCCGCCTGCTGCTGGCGGCGTCCTATACGGTGATCGGCTACTTCCTGCCGTATCACCTGCAGCGGCTGTCGCAGCTGTATCCCCGTTTGGACATCCAGCTGCACGAACTGAACCGCAGCGCCATCGAGGAAGGCCTGATCGCGAACCGCTATGACATGGCGGTGCTGTTGACCTCCAACGTCGCTAACCCGGATCTGGCGGTGGAGCATTTCTTCGGCTCGCCGCGACGCCTCTGGCTGCCGGCCAGGCATCCCTTGCTGGCGGCGGACGCCGTGACCCTGGAGGACGTTTCGCGCGAGCCCTTCATCATGCTGACCGTGGACGAGGCGGCCTACACCGCCTTGCGCTACTGGAACGAAACCCCTTTCAAGCCCGACGTGAGGCTGCGCACCTCATCCGTCGAGGCGGTGCGCAGCATGGTGGCCAACGGCAGCGGCGTGGCCCTGCTGTCGGACATGGTCTACCGGCCCTGGTCGCTGGAAGGCCGGCGCATAGAAACGGTCCAGCTGAAGGACCCGATTCCGCCGATGAACGTGGGGCTGGCCTGGCGCCGGGGCGCGGAAGTATCGCCCGCGATGCAGGCGGTGCGGGACTATTTCCGGCATGCGTACATGGCGCAGCGGGGCGGGGCGGGCTGAGCCCACGCCAACGGTTCGAACCATCTTCCAAATCGATCCGCCAGGCCGTCGGCGCCTCGCGGCAGGGGCTGCGCATGCCTGCGCGACCCCGTGAAATCCCTCATGCGGATAGGCCGTAAAACGATTGCCGTTTGAATATTCACTGATGTATATATCAATGTATGCATTGATGTGAACAGAAGTCGGGCCTGCCCGTGCCGCTTCTTGCCTTCCCGAGTTGGTTCCCGCCCATTCAGAGAGAAGAAGGAATATCCATGACGCAGCTCCACGGCGCCCGCATCCGGGCGAACGCGGAATCGGCAGGCCCGGATCCGGTCGGACTGGATCACGTGGGGCTGTACGCGCACGACATGGGGGCGGCCGCCGCCTTGTACGAACGGCTGGGGTTTCAGCTGACGCCGCTGTCACAGCACTCCGGCACCCACGCCGTCACGCGCGAAGTGGTCAAGGCCGGCATCGCCAACCGTTGCGCCATGCTCGGCCACGGCTACATCGAGTTGGTCGCGGTGGTGGACCCGGCGCTGGACTTGCGCGGTATTCCCGACGGTTTGGCCCGCTATGCGGGCATGCACATCATCGCCTTCGATACTGCCCAGCCCGAGCAGCGCATCGCCGCGCTGCGCGAGGCCGGCTTTGCGGCCGAACCCGGCGTGCTGCAACGCTACATAGGCACGCCGCAAGGCCCCAAACTGGCGCGGTTCAGCCAGGTGCGCACGTCGCGCGACGCGATGCCTGAAGGCCTGATCCTGACCCTGCGCCACGAGACTCCCGAACTGCTCTGGCAGGAACGCTACCTGTCCCATCCCAACGGCGCCCGCGCGCTGGCGGCGGCCATCGTCGCGGTGGAGGATCTGGACGAGGCGGCGGCGCGCTATGAGCGCTATCTGGGCGTGGCCAGCACGCGGCGCGAGGGCGAGGCCTGGTTCCGACTGCATTCGGGATGGTTGGGGCTGACAACACGCGACGCTCTGCGGTCGCGCCTGCCGGGATGCGAGATTCCGGTGCTGCCGCGCCCGGCCGCGCTTGCCGTGGAAGTGGCCGACCTGTCCCGCACCGCTGCCGTGCTCGAGGCCAATCGCCTTCCCTACCTCCGCGCCAACGATCAATTGCGGGTGGCGGCCGAACATGCGGGCGGCGCAAGCCTCATTTTCTGCGCCGGCGCGGCCTTGCCCTGGGATTGCGCGGAGCGCTGATCCGGCGGGCAGTCTGCAGTACCGATATCCAGCTAGTACTTCAAATAAAACAGGAGCAGCAGCATGATAGGTATCGCAAATCCGAAGCGCCGCGTCCGGCGGGGGATCCTGGCAGCCGCAGCGCTGGTGACGCTGAGCGCCGCTGGCGGCGCGGCGAACGCGGCGGAGAAAGTCACGTTCGCCTACGGCACCAACATTTCGCTTTCCAACGCTCCCACGCTGATGGCGGTGGGCATGGGCTACTTCAAGGAAGCGGGCCTGGACGTACAGGCGACCTTCTTTCAGGGGGCCGCGGTGATGCTGCCGCAGGTCACGCAGAAGCACATCACTTTCGGCTGGATCACGCCGGATCCGCTGGTGATCTCGCGCCAGCCGGGCCGCGATCCCCTGCCGGTCAAGATGTTCTACAACGGCATCTACCTGTCGCCGTTCGACGTCGTCGTCACCAAGAACAGTCCGGTCCAGTCGCTTGCCGACCTCAAAGGCAAGAAGATCGGCGTGGGCGCCATGTCCTGGGGCAACCTGGCGGTCACCAAGGCGATGATGAAGAAGATCGGGCTGGAACTGCAGCGCGACTATGAGTTCGTGCCCGTGGGCGTGGGCGCGACGGCGTTGCGCGCGGTCAGCGATGACAAGGTGCAGGCGCTGAATCTGTTCGATACGTTCCACGTGCAGATCGAACAGATGGGCGTCGAGCTGCGCCGCCTGCCCATGGGCCAGAACTATCGCGAACTGTTCTCCAGCGGCTGGATCGCGCACGAGGATACCCTGCGCGACAAGCCGCAACTGGTAGTGGCGTTCGCGCGCGCCGCGGCCAAGGGCGTGGTCGCCTGCAACGCCAATCCGGAAGCCTGCGTGAAGAACTTCTGGACCCTGTATCCGGCCACCAAGCCGGCCGAGGGGAGCGAGGAGAAAAAGCTGGCGGACGCCGTGCAGATCCTGAAGGTGCGCCTGGCCACCATGCTGCCGGAACAGGGCGCCGGGAAGATGGGCTACTACACCGAGCAGTCCTGGAAGGACTATGTAGAGGTTTTGCACGAAGGCGGACAGCTGAGCACCGGCAACGTGGACGTCAAGCCGCTCTACACCAACGAGTTCGTCAAGGACATCAATGATTTCGACGCCGCGGCCGTGGTGGCAGCGGCCCAGCAGCTCAAGTAGATGCGAGCCGGAATCCCTATGAACTCCCTGAATCTATCCCTGGTGGAAGGCGGGCGCTCGCCAGCGCGTCCGGACGCCGCCGGCCGCCCCTTGCTGACGGCCGACAATGTGAGCGTGGTCTACCGCAGCAGCAAAGGACCGATCACCGCCGTCGACAATCTGTCGCTGCAGTTGGGCGCTGGTGAATTCGTGTCGGTGCTGGGGCCGTCTGGTTGCGGCAAGTCCACGCTGGTCAAGGTGTTCAGCGGTCTGCTGACGCCTTCCAGCGGCAAGGCCTTGCTCAGCGGCACGCCTATCGACAAGCCGCGCGGCGACGTCGGCATCGTGTTTCAACAACCCACGCTGCTGCCCTGGAAAACGGTGCTGGACAACGTGCTGGTGCCGATCCGCGCCTTGCGCAAGGATACCGAGGCCGGCACCGCCCGGGCGCTGGAACTGTTGCGGCTGGTGGGCCTGGAAAAGTTCGCGAGCAACTACCCCAGCGAGCTGTCGGGCGGCATGCAGCAGCGCGTCGGCATCGCCCGCGGCCTGGTGCATGACCCGGCGCTGCTGCTGATGGACGAGCCGTTCTCCGCGCTGGACACCATGACCCGCGACCGCATGAGCATAGAGCTGCAGCGCATCTGGATGGCCACGCGCAAGTCGGCCTTGTTCATCACGCACAGCATTGCCGAAGCGGTGTTCCTGTCGGACCGGATCGTGGTGATGTCGGCGCGCCCGGGGCGCATCATCCGCGAGATTTCCGTGAACCTGCCGCGGCCGCGGACGCTGGCGACGCTCAACGACCCCGAGTTCACGCGCCTGTGCGCCGAACTGCGGGAACTGTTCGATCAGTTGGTGAAGTTCGACTAGCGGAGACGTTCGTGTCCCGATCCATCAAATCCATACTCTATCCCTTGATCACCGGGGTGCTGCTGGTGATCCTGTGGTTCGTCAGCATCCGCGTGTTCTCGGTGCCCAACTACCTGCTGCCCGCGCCCGAATCCGTTTTGCAGGCGCTCAAGACCGGCTATATCGACGGCCAATACTGGCCGCACTTTCTGTTCACGCTGCAAAGCACCGTGTACGGCTACCTGATAGGTTGCGGGCTGGCTCTGGTGGTGGGAACCATCCTGGCCGAGTCCGAGACCTTCGAGCAGTTCATCTATCCCTACATCATCGCCCTGCAGTCCACGCCGAAAGTGGCGATCGCGCCCTTGCTGCTGGTCTGGTTCGGCTTCGGCATGGCCTCCAAGGTCGTGATGGTGGCCTTGATGAGCTTTTTCCCGATGTTCATCAACACGGTGGTGGGCATACGCCAGGCCGACCCGGCCATGCTGGATCTGATGAAGGCCTTTGGCGCCTCGCGCAGCCACGTGTTCTTCCACGTCAAGCTGCCCGCGGCCTCGGGTCACATTTTCGCCGGCCTGCAGATCTCGGTGGTTCTCAGCCTGATCGGCGCGGTGGTGTCGGAGTTCATCTCGTCCAGCAAGGGGCTCGGCTATCTGATCCAGTCGGCCTCGGTCAACATGGACGTTGCCACCATGTTCGCCTGCCTGTTCAGCCTGGTGTTCATCGGCCTGACGGGCACCAACCTGATCCGCTACCTGCACCGCAAGCTGGTGTTCTGGGACAAATCGACCTCGGCCACCGTGCAGGCCGAGTAGGCGCACAGGAGAACTCATCCATGGAATTCCATCAATGCTACGCGCTCGACTATGGCCGGGCGCGCGACAAGTTCCGGGCGGCAGCCGCGGGCGCAGGCGGACGCCTGGCCGAGTACACGCACGCCGGCGCGCGGGCGCCGGGCGGCACGGCGCTGGTGACCGACGTGGCCTGCTTCGGCCGCGCCGACGCGCCGCGCCGCCTGCTGGTGATCAGCGGCACGCACGGACTCGAGGGCTTCTTCGGCTCGGCCGCGCAGATCGCGTGGATGCTGGGCGGCGGCCCCGCGGCGCTCGACCCGGACGTGGCGGTGGTCATGGTGCATGCCATCAACCCCTGGGGCTTCGCGCACCTGAGCCGCACCACTGAAAACAACGTGGACCTGAATCGAAACTTCATCGGACATGAGGGAGCGCCGCCCGCCAACCCCGACTATGCGCTGCTGCATCCGCTGCTGCTGCGCGACGAATGGAGCCGCGCGGAGGTTGCGGCCGCGCAGCAGGCCATGGAGGATTTCGCGGCCAGCCATGGCGAGGATCGCTTGTACGACACGCTGGCGCGCGGCCAGTACTCCCATCCGGACGGCCTGAACTACGGCGGCAAGGGACGGGAATGGTCCAACCTGACGCTGGAGCGCATTGTCCGCGACCACCTGGCCGGCGCGGGCAAGGTCGCCCTGATCGATTGGCATACGGGCATAGGCGGATACGGCGAGCCGTTCTTCCTGTGCTTCAACGAGGAGGGCGGGCCGCTGCATGACCTGGCGGTGCAGTGGTGGGGCAAGGAGCGCATCGTCGGCCAGCGGCCGCACGGCAAGTCGCGCCCGAATTATCAAGGCCTGTTGTTCTATGGCGTGCAATCCTTCCTGGGCGACGTGCCGATGTGCGGCGCCGTGATCGAGTTCGGCACGCGCGGCTGGCACATGCGCCGCTTGCTGCGTCTGGACCTGTGGCTGAAATTCAAGGCGGACCCGGAGAGCGAGCGCTACGAGATGCTGCGCGCGGACCTGCTGGACTCGTTCTGCCCGGTGGACCAAATCTGGCGCGAAGGGACGCTGCGCCACTCGCAGGAGATCACGCGGCAGGCGGTGGAGGGGCTGACGGGCTGGAAGGATGCATGATGGCCGCATCCGCCAACCTGGGCGTGCTGTTTTCGCCGGACCACGACGCGAGCGCCGTCGCCCTGATCGACCTGGGCGGCGAGGCCGGACCGCGCACTTATACCTATGGCGAGCTTGATGCGCAGGCCGACGGCGTGGCGCGCGGGCTGCGGGCGCGCGGTTTGGCCCCGGGCGCGCGGGTGGCGATCCTGTCGGCCAATCGCATGGAGTTCCTGGCCGCCTATCTGGGAATCATGCGCGCCGGCTTGGTCGCGGTGCCGGTGAACCACCGGCTGCCAGCGGCAGGCATCGAGTTCATCCTGCAGGATTGCGGCGCCAGCCTGGTGTTCTGCGACGCGTTGCGGCGCGGACTCTGCACGGCGCAATTGCCGATGGTCGAGTTCGGGGCGGACGGCCCTGAAGGCTATGCCGCGTTCCTTGTTCCCGGCCCCTGGGAGGCAGAGCCCGTGGTCCCGGGGCAGGCCGCCTTGTTCCTTTACACGTCCGGGTCCACCGGTCGTCCCAAGGGCGTGATGCTGTCGCACGCTGGCTACCTCTGGACGGTGCGCCAGCGCATCGCGGCGACGGATTACTCAGGCCACCGCTTCCTGGTGGCGGCGCCCCTGTATCACATGAATGCGCTCAACACCGTCAAGCTGGCGCTCGCGGGCCGGGGCAGCCTGGTGCTGATGCCGCAGTTCGAACCCGCGGGCTATCTGGACGCGATACCGCGCTACCGCTGCACCTGGCTGACCGCGATACCCACCATGATCGCGTTGCTGGCCCGCGAGACCGCGCTGGCGGCGCAGACGGACCTGTCCTCGGTGGTCATGGTGCGGCTGGGGTCCGAGCCGCTCACGCAACGCATCGCCGACAGCGCGCGCGCCATGTTTCCGCGCGCGGCCATCGGCAACGGCTACGGCGCGACCGAAACCGGCGCGCTGGTGTTCGGCCCGCATCCCGACGGGCTGGCGCAGCCGGTGTTGTCCGTCGGGTATCCGCACCCGGCGGTGCAGGTGAGGCTGGTCGACGGCGACAACCTCGACGCCGCGGCAGGCGTGCTGCAAGTCCGCTCCGCGGCCCTGATGCTGGGCTATCACGCCTTGCCGCAGCAGACCGCGGCGGCCATGACGGAGGACGGCTTCTATATCACCGGCGACGTGATGCGTCGCGACGAGAACGGCTTCCATTACTTCGTGGGCCGGGCCGATGACATGTTCGTTTGCGGCGGCGAAAACATCTATCCCGGCGAGGTCGAGAAGATGCTGGAGCGTCATCCCGCCATTTTCCAGGCTTGCGTCGTGCCGCTGCCCGATGCGCTCAAGGGCATGAAGCCGGTTGCGCTGGTGGTGCTGCGTCCCGATGCGGTCTTGTCCGAACGGGAGGTCAAGGACCACGCGCTGGCTCATGGGCCGGCCTATCAGCACCCGCGGGCGGTGCGCTTTGTCGACGAGATGCCCGTCAGCAGCACGGGCAAGGTCAACCGCAAGGCGGCCGCGCGGCTGGCCGCCGAGCTGATGTTCAACCCAACCATCCTCAATCAGAGCAAGGAGCATCCATGAAGGCAGTAGTCATTCACGGACATGGCGGTCCGGAGGTCATGCAATATGACTCCGCGTTCCCCGATCCGAAGGCGGGCGAGGGCGACGTGATCCTGCGGGTCAAGGCGACGTCGATCAACTATCACGACGTCTTCACGCGCCGGGGCATGCCGGGCATCAAGCTGGATTTCCCGGTCATCATGGGCCTGGACGTGGCCGGCGAGATCGTCGAGGTCGGCCCGGGCGTCGAGGGCTGGGCGGTGGGCGACCGGGTGCTGGTCGATCCCATCAACCGCGCCGAGGGCGGCCTGATGGGGGAAACCGTCCACGGGGGCCTGGCGGAGCTGTGCAAGGCGCGCGTGCACCAGCTGATCCGCATCCCGGACGGGGTGAGCTACGAGCAGGCGGCGGCCTTGCCGGTGGCCTTCGGCACGGCCTACCGGATGATGCACACCATAGGCCAGGTCCAGGCCGGGGAAAAAGTGCTGGTGCTGGGTGCCAGCGGCGGCGTGGGCGTGGGCTGCGTGATGCTGGCGAAGATTGCGGGCACCGAGGTCGTCGCCTGCGCCAGCAGCGAGTCCAAGATGCAGCGCCTGCGCGAACTGGGCGCCGACCATGTCATCAACTACTCGCAGGCGGATTTCGCCCGCGCCATCTACGAACTCTATGGCAAGCCGCACCGTCGCAAGTTCGATGGCGGCGTCGACGTCGCCGTGAACTTCACCGGCGGCGATACCTGGGTCAAGTCCATGCGCTGCCTGCGGCGCGGCGGCCGGCTGCTGACTTGCGGCGCCACCGCGGGCTACGACCCGCAGACCGATCTGCGTTTCATCTGGACCTTCGAGCTGAACATCCGCGGCTCCAACGGCTGGATGCGCGAGGATCTGGATGCCTTGCTGGCGCTGGTGCAGTCGGGAAAGATGCAGGTTCCGGTGGACCGCGTGCTGAGCCTGGATGAGGCGGGCGAGGCGCTGCGCCTGATCGAGGATCGCGAAGTCATGGGCAAAGTGGTGGTGACGCCATGAGCGAAGTGATGACGATCGAAGAAATGCAGCAGCGTCTGCAGCGGGCCCCCTTCAACAGCTTCATGGGGCTTACCGTGCTGTCCGCCGACTACGACAGGCAGGAGATCGTGATGCAGATGAAGCTGCGTCCGGAATTCGAGCGCATGGCGGGCAGCGGGCAATTTCATGGCGGCGTGATCGCGGCGATGATAGACGCGGTCGGCCAGTACGTGCTGATGATGATGCTGGGCAAGCCGCTGGCGACCATCAACTTCCGCACGGACTATCTGCGTCCGGCCACCAACACCAGCCTGCGCGCCGTGGGCCGGGTGCTGCGCATGGGCAAGAGCATATGCGTGTCGGATGTGGAGGTGCGCGACGATGCCGACAAGCTGGTGGCGGTAGGCCGCGCCAACTACGCCACGCCATCCTGAACGCGGCCGGAGCCATTACAATCATCAACGCTTGCCCCCCTCTGATCGAGGCCGAATTCGCAGCCGCGGCGAACGTGATCCGCTCGCCGCCGCGCCGTCTCCCGCCGTGATGCCCGGCGGCCGGCGCAGGCTTCCGCAGCCCAAGACGAAAACAATGAACATGACAAGCATTGAACCGGCGGAAAAAGGTCGACGCGCTTTCTCGCACGTGCTGGAGAAGCTGCGCGAGATGGTGATTTCCTATGAAATCAAACCCGGCGAACGCCTCAACGAGGTCGCCCTGGCCGAACGCCTGGGCGTCAGCCGCACGCCGGTGCGGGAGGCCTTGCATCTGCTGGCGCGAGACGGTTTCCTGGAGGAAGCCGGACGCGGCTATGTGCGGCGCCAGCTGAATCTCAAGGAAATGATCGATCTCTACGAGACCCGCGAGGTGCTGGAACTCGCCTGTCTGCAACTGGCCTTCGAGCGCGCCACGCCGCAGAAGCTGGATGCGCTGGAGGCTTTCCTGGCGGACAGCCGCAGCAAGTCGCCGGACCTGCCGGTCACGCAGCTCGTGCACCTGGACGAAACTTTCCACCAGATGCTGGCGGAGATGTCGGGAAATCTGGAATTGCAGCGGGTGTTGGGCAACGTGAACGAACGCATCCGTTTCATCCGCTGGATCAACATGGAACGCATAGGGCGCGACAAGACCCAGGCTGAGCATGTTGCGATACTGGCCGCCCTGCGCGCGGGCGATCTCGCCGCCGCGCAGCGGAACCTGCGCAGCCATATTTCCAAGCGTACCGAACAGATCAAGGAATCGATCGCGCAAGGGTTGGCCCGGATCTACCTGGACGGGGTCGAAGACCTGCACGACGCCTGAAAAGGAACACACAATGAGAACATCCTTGCTTTTCCTGGCCGCCATCGTGACGGGCTGCGCCAGCGGTTCCAGCGACCTGCTGACCGAATCGAAGGTGGCCGCCATCAAGCTCAACGTCACCACCTACGAAGAGATGGTGCGGGACTACGGCCCGCCCCGCTCGCAAGGCGTCGGCCGCGATGGGCTGACGACGGCCACGTGGTTCTATTTCGACAACAGCGCCTATGGCGCGATGGACAACCAGCAGACGCTGACCGTGATCTTCAACAAGGACCGCACGGTAAAGGACTATGTGAACGCGTCCGCCGGGTCCGGCAAAAGCCGCTAGGCTGCGCAGGGGGCTGCGGCCCTGGGGGTCAGAGCACGAGCTTCAGTCCGATCGCGAACATGGCCGCGGCGACGCAGCCGTCCAGCACCCGCCACGCATTGGGATTGGCGAAGACCGGCCGCAGCAGGCGCGCGCCGTAGCCCAGCGCAAAGAAGAAGGCGAACGACGCCGATATCGCGCCCAGCGCGAAGGCGGTCTTGTGGCCGTCGTACTGGCTGGAGACCGAGCCCAGCAGCACCACGGTGTCCAGATACACGTGCGGATTGAGCCAGGTCAGGGCCAGGCAGGTCGCCAGCGCGGCGGCGCGTCCCGCGGTCTGGGTGGACGAGGGCGTGAGGCTGTCGTGGCGGGCGCGCAGCGCCGATATCAGGCTGCGCGCGGCATAGGCGAACAGGAATAGCGCGCCGCCGTAGCGCAGCGCGGACTCGAGCCAGGGCAGGGCGCCTACCGCCAAGCCGAAGCCGGCCACGCCGGCGCTGATCAGGATGGCGTCGGACAGGGCGCAGGTCAGGCAGACGGCAAAGACATGTTCCTGGCGCAGGCCTTGGCGCAGTACGAACGCGTTTTGCGCGCCGATCGCCATGATGAGGCTCAGGCCGAGCAGGAATCCGGGAATGTAGGCGGTGGTCATCGTCAACCTTGGATCAAGGGCGACAGACTAGCCTTGGACGCAAGATTAGGAAAACTAATTACCCTAATCCTTATTTAGCTGACCTAATTCAGCGCAGATTCCGGCAGCCAGAGAATGGCCGACGATGGCGGCAAGGGACCGGCGTTGTCCGATGCCGCCAGCAGCGATGCGATACCTTCAACTGCCGCCCTGGTCGGCAGCGCGCAGGATGCCGTACAGCTTGTCCTTCAGGTGCAGTTTTTCCTTCTTGAGCACTTCGACCTCGTTGCCCGACGCCGGCTGGATACCGGCCTCCATGTTCTTGATTTCCTGGTCCAGGTCATTGTGACGCTGGAACAGCGCGGAGAAATGCGCGTTTTCGGATTTCAGTTGGGTAATGAGGTGGCGGTATTCAGGGAACATAGGGGCCTCTTTAAAGAACCGGTTGATGGGCACTGCGGGAAACCGGGGAACCTGATGATCCATAAAGCTTTCGATTCCATGACACGCCAACCCCGCGCCCTTGTCAACCATCCGGGTGCATGCCTTCCGTCTGAGAATTGATACCGCGCAAAGCGGGGGCAGGGACGCCATTCTGTCGCGCCTGATCACGTTTTATTACATTGAGATCCGTCCCCGGCGATAAACTCGCTTCCCCGTGGTCTGCCATAAATTTGAAATGAATCAGCGCGCGTCCATCCTTCGCCAGGTCTTACAGCTTTTCAAGCAGGACGGCAGGATCCACCCGGGTACGGGCATGATGAGCGGCGTGATCGCGCTGTTCCTGGCGATCCTGGCGGTCCTGGGCGTCCTGGCGTTTCACTTCCCCGCCTACCTGACCACGCCGGAGCTGCGCAGCTTCTACAACGTGGACGCGATGCGGGGCCTGCTGTTCACCGCGCTGTTGATTTCGGGCACCATCGCGCTGGCCAACACCGTGCTGGGTCGGCAGCGCTGGCTGAACATCGCCGCTTTCGTGCTGGTGTGCGGCGCGGTGGCCGCCGGCGGCAGCAACGTGGTGGTGACCACGTCCAACACCGGCCACCATCCCTACCTGGGCCTGGACTGGTTCATCCTGGACCTGCTGGCTTCCAGCACCGTCTTCATCATTTTCGAGAAGCTGTTCCCGCTGTACCCGGGCCAGCCGGTGTTCCGCGGCGAATGGCAGGTGGACATGAAGCACTTCCTGTTCAACCACCTGTCGGTGGGGGCGGTGCTGCTGTGCATCAACTTTTTCGTGCACCGGCTGTTTTCCTGGGCGGCCTACGAGCCGCTGCAACAGGCCATCGTGTCGCTGCCTTACCTGGTGGAGCTGTTCCTGGCCGTGCTGGTGGCTGACCTGGTGCAGTACGCGGCGCATCGCGCCTATCACGAGGTGCCGTTCCTGTGGCGCATCCATGCGGTGCACCACAGCACCCGCACCCTGGACTGGCTGGCCGGTTCGCGGCTGCACATCGTCGAATTGCTGATCACGCGGGTCGCGGTGCTGGGCGTGCTGTTCGCGCTGGGCTTTTCCAAGCCGGTGCTGGACGCCTACATCATCATCGTCGGCTTCCAGGCGGTGCTGATCCATTCCAACGTGAGGCTGCCCTGGGGCTGGTTGCGCTACATCATCGTGACGCCGGACTTCCACCATTGGCACCACTCCTCGGATACCGAGGCCATCGACCGCAACTACGCCGCCCACTTCTCGTTCATCGATTACGCGTTCGGCACGGCGGTGCGCGGCGTGAGCAAGCGCCTGCCCGAGAACTACGGCATCCTGGACAACGACATGCCAGGCACGTTCCTGGCGCAGCAGGCCTACCCGTTCGCCCGCAAGAAATGAAACGGCGGCGCGCCCGGAGCGCGCCGCCGTGGAAGTCCGCGCCAGCCGGTCACGCGCCTGGGCGCGGCCGGCGGGGACCTTACCTGCTGCCCTTGACGGTGGAGTAGGCCGCCATCAGGTTGCGATAGTCGGGGATGTGGTTGGAGAACAGCGTCCCCAGGCCTTCGATGTCGTTGCGCCAGTCGCGGTGCAGCTCGCAGGCCACGCCGAACCAGCTCATCAGCTGCGCGCCGGCCTGTTCCATGCGGCTCCAGGCGGCATTGCGGGTCACCTCGTTGAAGGTGCCGGACGCGTCGGTCACGACAAACACCTCAAAGCCTTCCTCCAGGGCCGACAGCGCCGGGAAGGCCACGCAGACCTCGGTGACGACGCCGGCGATGATCAGCTGCTTCTTGCCGGTGGCCTTGACGGCCTTGACGAAGTCCTCGTTGTCCCAGGCGTTGATGTTGCCCGGGCGGGCGATGTAGGGCGCCTTGGGGAATTTGTCCTTCAGTTCCTGCACCAGCGGGCCGTTGGGGCCGTCTTCGAAGCTGGTGGTCAGGATGGTGGGCAGCTTGAAATAGTCGGCCAGGTCGGCCAGCGCCAGGACGTTGTTCTTGAACTGGTCGGGCTGGAAGTCCCGGACCAGGGACAGCAGGCCCACCTGGTGGTCGACCAGCAGCACCGCGGCCTGGGTCTTGTCGAGTTTCACATAGGGCTTGGTCATTGCGTACTCCATGAGGGAATTGCGCGCCCTGCGGCGCGCGGGGAACATCCGGGCGGACTCAACGTTGCGAGTCGAGCTGTTCGCCCTTCTTGATGACTTCCTGGGCCCGGTTGTAGCTTTCGATCAGCAACTGGTAGGGCGGGAAGATCTTGGTGTAGACCTCGGCCCACTTGGCCGCGTCTTCGCGGTGCCAGGTCTTTTGCAGTTCGGCCGCGACGGCGCCCGTGTCCATGGGTACGACGCCGGCCTGGACCACGCGCGCCAGGGTGATTTCCTGGGCCATCTTGCTGTAGGTGCCCGAGGCGTCGACCACCACGAAGACCTTGTAGCCCTCGGCCACCGCGCTGATGGCGGGGAACGCCATGCAGACGCTGGTGATGGTGCCGGCAATGATCAGGGTCTTGCGGCCGGTCGCCTTGACCGCGGCAACGAATTCAGGATTGTCCCAGGCATTGATTTCGCCCTTGCGCGCGACATATTTCGCGTGCGGGGCGTTTTCATGGATTTCGGGAATCAGCGGGCCGTTGGGGCCCTGCGGCACGGAGGCCGTGGTGATGACGGGCAGCTTCGCCAGGGTGGCCATGGAAGCCAGCGCGCCGGCGAGCGAGCGCAGCTCGGTCATCGGCATGTCGGCAACCGTCTGGAACAGGCCGCTTTGATGGTCGATCAGCAACATGACCGCATCGTTGGGATCGATGACGGGGCGCTGGCCATTGAAGTTGGCGGGGACGCTCATGGTGTGCTCCTGGTGACGTGGGGCTAATCATCCTAGGAGCAACGCGGGCGGCTGGGTAGGCAGGAAAAATGGGTTTCTGCGTCCCACTCGTCGGACGCTGCGCGAGCATGCTGCTACTTCAAGGTGGGCAGCTTGTGGCGCACTTGCGTGTCGTGTTCGCGCTTGGCCACGTCCTGATACTCCGAGCTCAGGAAATCCAGCAGCTCCCGCACGCCGGGCAGCAGGCCGCGGCGGGACGGGAAAATGGCATGCACGCTGCCCGCTTCCGGCTGCCAGGGGGCGCCCACGTCCACCAGGGTGCCTGCGTCCAGTTCGTCGCGAATCATGAGCAGGGGCAGGGCGACCACGCCCACGCCGCGCAAGGCGGCCTGCTTCAGCGCCAGCATGTCATCCGTCACCAGCCGTGGCGTGAACGGCACGACGATGCGCGCGCCGTCCGGCCCGTCCAGCCGCCAATGGGATTCGCGCTGTTCCGTGCCCAAGGCCAGCGTGGGCAGTTCGTTCAGGGCTTGCGGATCCGCAGGCAGCTTGATGCTGCGCGCCAGCGCCGGACTGGCCACCAGGCACTGGCAGCTCATGCCCAGCGGTTTCATGATGAGGTCGCTGCTCTCGATGGGGCCGAAGCGCACGCGCACGGCGATGTCGAAGCCCTCGCGCAGCACGTCCACGGGGCGGCTGAAGCTCTTCAGGTAAACGTGGACCTTGGGGCAGCGGACCATGAAGCGGGCCACCAGGTCGCCCAGGAAGTAGTAGATCAGCGCAGGCGGCGCGCTCAAGCGTATGGTGCCGGCAGGTTCGGCGCGGGTGCGGTCGATGACTTCCTGGGCGGCTTCCGCGCCTGCCAGCATCGACAGGCATTGCTCGTAATATTCCTGACCCAATTCGGTCACGGCGAAGCTGCGCGTGGAACGCTGGATGAGCCGCACGCCCAGCCGGTCTTCCAGCAGCGCAATGCGCCGGCTCAGGCGGGATTTTGGTATGCCCAGCGCTCGCCCTGCGGGTGCGAAGCCGCCGTTCTTGACGACCTGGACGAAGTAATAGAGGTCATTCAAGTCATGCATCGCTTCCCCGCTGTTCTGAAAATAGGACGTCAAGGGGAGCATATAACGGCTGCGGCGCCGTGCGGGCAGGTTTTCTTTTACATTTGAGCGTACCCTCAGGAGCCACCATGCCAGCTTCCGACCTCGCGGCGCTTGCCCGCGAAATCAAGGCGGCGCAGGACCATGCCTCTTACATTGCGCCGGTCACGGCACGGCGTCCGCGCTTCGACCTGGATGCCGCCTATGACGTGGCTGCTCGCATCCATCAGGCGCGGCTGGCCGAAGGCGCGCTGCTGGTCGGCCGCAAGATAGGTTTCACCAACGCCGCGATGTGGGCGGCGCTGGGCGTGGAATTTCCGGTGTGGGGGCGCGTCTATGAACACAGCGCGGTCTATGACGACACCGGCGAAGTCCATTGCCGCTTGGGCCGCTATGTCGAGCCGCGCATCGAACCCGAGATCGTGCTGCATTTCCATTGTGCACCGCCGCGCACGCGGGAGCCGGCCGCCATATTGGAATGCGTGGATTGGATCGCCCATGGGTTCGAACTGGTGCAGTCGCACTATCCCGCCTGGCAGTTCCAGGCCGCCGATACCGTGGCGGACAACGCCTTGCATGGCGCGCTGTACATCGGGCCGCTGATGGAGCCGGCCGAGCTCGGCCCGGGCCTGATCGAACGGCTGGCGGACTTCCGGGTGGAACTGTCCTGCAACGGCATCCGCCGTGAAACCGGTACCGGCGCCAACGTGTTGGGCAGTCCGCTGGCGGCGCTGGCCCATCTGCTGGAGGTGGTCGGGGAACGCCCGGCCGACGAGGCGATCCAGGCGGGCGAACTGGTCACGACCGGCACGTTGACCAAGGCCTATCCGGTGCACGCGGGCGAAACCTGGAGCACCAGGCTCGACGGCATCGGCTTGCCGGGCCTGCGCATCGTGTTCGACGAGTGAGCCCGCGCCGGTTGCCGACGCGCAGGGGACGCTAGGCGCTGGCGCGCTGGTTCAAGGTCAGCGGGAACACTTCCTGGCGCGCGGCGGGCGCGCCGCCATTCAGGCGTTGCAGCAGCAGTTCTCCAGCGCGGGCGCCCAGCTTGCGGCTGTCCACGCCGATGGTGCTCAGGCCGGGCTCGATTTCGCGGGCGATGTCGGTATCGCCGAAACCCAGGATGGCGATGTCGCGCGGAATCGCCAGCTTGCGGTCGCGCGCCTCGAACAGCGCGCCCACCGCCAGCAGGTCGTTGGCGCAGAACACGGCGTCGAAGGCCTGGCCCATGGCGAGCAACCGGCCCAGGGCCGCGCGTCCGTCGGCGATGGTTTGCGCATTGTCCACGGCCAGTTCCGCCACCACCTGCAGGCCCAGTTCGGCAGCGGCGGCATTGAAACCCTGGCGCCGCAGTTCGCCGCGGCCGCCCTGGCGCGCCACGAAGGCGACGCGGCGATAGCCGCGTTCGGCCAGATGGCGCGCGGCCATGACGCCGCCGTCATAGTTGGAAAAGCCCACCAGCATATCGATCGGGTCGCGCGGATAGGCCCAGGTCTCCATGATGGGGATGCCCAGCTCGCGCAGCGACTGGCGGTTTTCCTCGAGCTCGATAACGCCGGTGAACAGCACCGCCGCGGGCCGCAAGGCGCGCAGCGACGCGATCATGCTGGTTTCCTTGGCGTAGGAATACGAGGTCTGCCCGACCATCAATTGATAGCCCTGCGGCTCCAGCACTTCGGCGCAGCCCTGCACGGCCAGCGCGAACTGCTGGCTGAGGATGTTGGAGACGAACGCCGCCACCACGCTGGACTGCCCGGAACGCAGGGCGCGCGCGTGCGGATTCGAGGCATAGCCGGTCTGCGCCACCACCTGCAGGATGCGGTCGCGCTTTTCCTGAGCCACTTTCTCGGGCTGGCGCAAGGCCCGCGACACCGTGATGGGCGATACGCCCGCCAGCCTGGCCACTTCCTCGATGCGCGGCGGCTTGGCGGGGGCGGCCGCGCGCGCGGGCGCGGCGGCGCCCTCGGGACGCACGCGCAGCACGTCGTCGTAGGTGGGGGCGGAAGGAGGCGCGGGCCGGTGGGTCATGCGGTTTCTTTTGATTGTTCCGGGATCAGGCGGCAGGCGTCAGGATATCAGCCTGGCCGACGGGACGCGCAACCTGGATCAGGCTGTCGCCGGATTCGCAGTCGGTATGCAGCCGCCGCGAAATCACGATACCCGATACCCGGAAGCGCAGGACTTCCTCTTCCGTGTCCAGCTGGTTGAGGTCATGGTAGTAGCCCGCGACGTCGCCCGCGCGCACGCTGGCTCCGATGTCCACCGCCGGCTCGAACCAGCCGCGCCGGGTGGCGAAGATGTTCTGTTCGTGGCTGTCCAGTTCCAGCAGCTGCATGGCGGGCGCGCCGGGCTGGTGCGGGCCGAGCACGGGTGCGTCGGTCACGCCCAGCTTCTGCAGCAGGTTGTCGATGGCGCGCTGGGTCGCGGCCAGTGTGGCGGGTGTCAGCGTGCCGCCGCCGCCGAACTCGCCGCTGATGCCGATCGCGCCGGCGCGCGCGGCCGCCGCCATGGAGGTGGGCGCATCGCGGCCATTGGCGGCGACGAAGGCGTGGCCCATGCCCAGCGAGCCCATCAGGTCCAGCGCGCGCGCCATGCGCCCGGGCGAGTCCTGGCGCTCGATCAGGGCGGTGGGCAGGTGCGCCATCGAGGTGCCGCCGGAATGGATGTCGAACACCACGTCGTGGCGCGGGAACAGTTCGTGTTCGAGGAAGTGCGCCAGGCGCTCGGTCGGGGTGCCGCCGGGCACGCCGGGGAAGGCGCGGTTGAGGTTGCCGTTATCCAGCGGCGAGCGCCGCCGCGCCGCCATCACCGCAGGCAGGTTGGCGAGCGGCAGGATGGTGACCTCGCCGCGCATGCGGGCGGGATCCAGGCGGCGGATCAGCCGGCCCAGGGCGACTTCGCCTTCGTATTCGTCGCCATGGTTGCCCGCCATGAGCAGCACGCGCGGGCCGCTGCCGTTGCGGATGCGGCAGATGGGCGTCTTGATCTGGTAGTAAGGCGAACGGTCCACCGAGTAGGGGGTGCCCAGGAAACTGAGCGCCTTGCCGTCGGCATCGAAATCTATGTCGTGAAACAGGCCGGTATGCATGGGGAGATACAACAGCGCCGCGCGAGGCGGCGCGAAGAGGGATCGGAAGGCCGCAGCAAGGCGCGCTTAGCGCAGCGCGGCGACCGCGGTCATTTCGACCCGCAGGTCGGGGTCGGCCAGGCGGGCCTCGACGCAGGCGCGGGCCGGCGGATTGGCGGGGTCGACCCAGGCGTCGTAGACGCTGTTCATGGCGTCGAAGTCGCCGATGGCGGGCAGGAACACGTCCACGGCCAGCAGGCGCGATTTGTCGCTGCCGGCCTCGGCCAGCAGCGCTTCGATCTTGGCCAGCACTTCGCGGGTCTGTGATTCCAGCGAGCCCTGGCGATTGTCGGCCACCTGGCCGGCGATGAACACGAAGCCGTTGTACGAGACGGCCTGGCTCATGCGCGAGCCGGATTTGTAGCGTTTGATCATGCGAGTCCTTTGATGAAGCCGTTTACATCTGCGGCAGGGTCTGGGCTTCCTTGAACCACTTTTGCTGCAGCGCCGGCAGCTTGCCGTTCAGGCGGTTGGTGAAGAGGAAGGTATTGATCCAGTTCAGCAGGTTCTGCTGGCCCTGCTGCACGGCGGCGTGGGCGGGCGATTGGCGGATGAGGAACTTGAGTTCGGGCGCCTTCGCGGCGTTGTCCTCGGCCACCTTGAGCGCGATGGCGCTGTTCTCGGCGAACGACTCCGACTGACCGGCCAGATAGGCGGCCACGGCCGAAGGCGTGTCCTCGAAGCGCACCAGCTTGGCGCCCGGCGCGTTGTCGGTGAGCCAGATGTCCAGCGTGGAGCCCTTGGCGACGGCGATGCTGTGGCCCTTCAGTTCGTCCACGGTCTTGGCCTGCGGCATGCTGGCGCCGCCGTAGACGCCCAGGTTCACCGCGGCATAGGGCTGCGAGAACATGACCTGCTGGGCGCGTTCCGGGGTGGCGCCGGCGGCCGCGATCAGCACGTCGACCTTGCCGGCCAGCAGGCTGGGAATGCGGCTGGCGCCGGTGACCTGCACCAGCTCCAGCTTCACGCCCATGTCGGCGGCCATGAGCTTGGCCAGGTCGATGTCCAGGCCCGCGGCCTCGCCCTTGGCGTCCTTGAAGCCCCAGGGCGCGGCGTCCATCAGCACGCCCACGCGCAGCTTGCCCGCGCCCAGCACGTCCTGCAGTTTGTCGGCGGCCGAGGCGGGCGCGGCCAGGGAGAGACAGACGGCCGCGGCGGCGGCCAGCTTGGCGAACAGTTTCATGCAATGACTCCAGTGGCGGATGACTTAGTGGGAGGAAGGCGCGGCCGTGCCGATGAATTGGCGCAGCTCGGGGGTTTGGGGGTTGGCGAAGAGTTCGGCGGGCGGGCCTTGTTCCCAGACGCGGCCCTGGTGCATGAACACGACCTTGGAGGCGACGTTGCGGGCGAAGGCCATTTCATGCGTCACCAGCACCATGGTCATGCCCTGGCGCGCCATGTCTTCCATGACCTTCAGCACCTCGCCCACCAGCTCGGGGTCCAGCGCCGAGGTGACTTCGTCGAACAGCATCAGTTGCGGCGCCATGGCCAGGCAGCGCGCGATCGCCACGCGCTGTTGCTGGCCGCCCGACAACAGGGCCGGATAGGCGTCGATCTTTTCGGCCAGGCCGACGCGGCGCAGCACGTCCAGCGCCAGCGCGCGGCCCTGCGACTTGGCGATCTTGCCGTTGAGCGTGGGCGCCAGCGTGATGTTGCGTTCCACGTTCAGGTGCGGAAACAGGTTGAACTGCTGGAACACGATGCCCACGCGCTGGCGGAACTGGCGCAGGCCGGGCATGCCGGCGTGGATCCGTTCGCCGCCGATGCGGATGTCGCCGTCATCCACCGTCTCCAACGCGTTCAGGCAGCGCAGCAGGGTGGACTTGCCCGAGCCGGAGCGGCCGATGATGGTGACGATCTCGCCTTCGTTGACCTCGAGCGAGACGCCGTTGAGCACCGCGTTGGCGCCGAAGCGTTTGTGGATGTTGGAGACTTCAACGAGCGCCATGGAAGCGGCCCTCCAGGTTACGGGCCCACATCGTCAGGGGCAGGCACGCCGCGAAGTACAGCAACGCGACGCAGGAATAGACCAGCAAGGGCTGGAAGGTGGCCGCGCTGGCGATCTGCCCGGCGCGCGCCAGTTCGACAAAGCCCACCACCGAGGCCAGCGAGGTGCCCTTGACGAGCTGGACCAGGAAGCCCACGGTGGGCGGCAGCGACAGGCGGAACGCCTGCGGCGCGATCACGTGGCGGAACTGGTGCCACTTGGACAGACCCAGGCAGGCGGCCGCTTCCCATTGCTCGTGCTTCACGGCCTGGATGCCGCCGTACCAGATCTGGCCCAGGAAGGCCGCCGTGTAGATGATGAAGGCGACGCTGACGGCGGTCAGCGCGGGCACCTCGATGC
The DNA here is from genome assembly GCF_029839485.1 of Achromobacter sp. GD03932. Lineage (NCBI taxonomy): Bacteria > Pseudomonadati > Pseudomonadota > Betaproteobacteria > Burkholderiales > Alcaligenaceae > Achromobacter > Achromobacter sp. GD03932. The sequence continues at coordinate 41,162 of NZ_JAOCAT010000012.1, read as the reverse complement.
CCAGGAACACCGGCATGCCGAAGTAGAAGAACATCAGCAGGCCCAGGAGCGGCACGCCCTGGACCAGTTGCTGCATGGCCGCGGCCAGCCAGCGCAGCGGCGCCGAACGGTGGCCGCGCAGCAGCGCCAGCCCCAGGCCCAGCGGCGCGCCGATGGCCAGCGCGATCAGCACCAGGGCCACGGTCCATTGCAGCGCGCTGAGCAGGGAGGCGAAATCACTCAGGGTAAACGTACGCATGCTCGCGACTCCTAGCGGCGCACGGGCCAGGTGAAGGCCAGGCTGCCGGCCAGGGCCAGCAAGGCCTTGGTGATCAGCACCAGCGTGAAATAGATGCCGCAGATCACGGCATAGACCTCGAAGCTGCGGTAGGTGCGGCTTTCGATGAAGCTGCCGGCATGGAACAGGTCCTCGGCCGATACCTGCGAGGCCAGCGAGGTGCCGAGCAGCAGGATGACCAGCTGCGTGCCCAGCGCGGGGTAGACGTTGCGCAGGGCGGGCGCCAGCACGATGTGGCGGTACACCTGCCAGGTGCTCAGGCCCAGGCAATGGCCGGCCTCGATCTGGCTGCGCGGAATGGAGTCCAGGCCGGCGCGCAGGATCTCGATGGCGTAGGCCCCGAAATACAGGCTGAGCGCCAGCGCCGCGGCCACGAAGGGCGGCATGCGCAGGCCCAGCCCCGGCAGGATGAAGAACACGACGAACAGCTGGATCAGCGACGGCGTGTTGCGGAACACCTCGACATAGGCGCGCAGCGCCAGCTTGACCGGCCTGGGACCATGGCGCGTCAGCAGGGCGCCGGCCAGGCCGATGGCCAGCCCCGCGACCACGGCGATGACGGTCAGCTCCAGCGTGACCTGGATGCCGTCCCAGAGCTGTTCGCGGTAGCGCCAGATCTGTTGGAAGTTCAGCTGTTGCATGGCTTATCCGAAGAACGTGCGGTAGGCCGACTGCACGCGGCCGTCCGCGTCCAGGCCGAAGAAGACGCGCCAGCGGTCCAGACAGGTGCAGGGATGCGAGATGCCGAACTCGATCACGTCGCCCGGCGCCAGCTCGCTGGCTGGCGCGATGGCGAGGAAGGCGTGCTGGTCGTTGAGCCGCGTGACGCGGGCTTGCATATCCCAGCCGGGCAGGGCCGCGCCGCCGCGGAAGGCGGCCAGCGGCGCGGGCAGGTCCTGGTCGTAGGACACGTCGCGCATGCCGAAGCCGCAGATCGCCAGGCCCGGTTCCGGGCGCGACAGGACTTCGCCCCACAGGCGCAGGGCCGGCCGGAAGTCGGCGGCGGCGTTGCGCGCCTGGCCGTTGACCTGGAAGCCCGCGCGGGCGTCCATGGCCTGCAGCGCGCGCTGGTAGGTGCCGTGGTCATGGAAGAAGATGGCGCCGCTGCGCAGCACCAGCTGGGCATTGCCGTCCTCGGCCAGCCAGCCCTTGGCCGCCTGCGTGACATGGTCGAAGAAGGCCGAGCCGCCCGCGGTGAACACCAGCGGCGCGTGCGGCGCCAGCGCGCGCACTGCCTTGAACGCGCGGGCGGCGCGCTCCATCAGCGCGGCGATATTGCTGGCGGTGAGCGCCGCGTCCGAGCTGGCGACGGCGCCTTCGTAGGTGGCCACGCCCGCCAGCGCGAGCTTGTCGCCCTGCTCGCGGATCGCGGCCAGGATGGCCGCGACCGCGGCATCGTCGCGCGCGCCCGCGCGGCCACCGCCGACTTCCACCAGCACCTCCACGGGCCGGCCGGCTTCAGCGGCCGCGGCGGCCAGCGAACGCACGGTGTCGGCGGAGTCCGCGAACGCCAGCAGGCGCGCGTCGGGGTAGCCTGCAAGCAGCTTGCCCAGGCGGGCGCCGCTGGCCGCGCCGCCGATCTCGTTACCCAGCATCAGGCGGGATACGCCGGCGCGCAACAGCACGGCGGCCTGCTGCAGGTTGGCGACGGTGGCGCCCCAGGCGCCTGAGTCGAGCAGGCGCTGCACGATCTGCGGCGACATCGGCGTCTTGGCATGCGGCGCCAGCGCCGCGCCGTGGCTGCGGGCGTACTGGAAGATCTGCTCGACGTTGTGGGCGAAGGCGGCCTCATCCAGCGTCAGGACGGGCAGGGCCATGTTGCCGCTCCTGGGCTGCCAGCCCCGGGCTGCGACGCCGCGCAGCGGGACGGCGGGTTCGCCCGGAGGAATGCCCCGGTAGGTGTCGTCCAGTGGAGTATCGAGCAGGGTTTCCAGGAAGGGATTCATGTGGCCGCCGAAGAAAAATCAGGGTTATGACAACGTTATCATTTGATGGCGGCAGTCTAATGGTAACGTTGTCAAATTAGGATTAGGGCAATCCCCTAGGGATGCCGGACCGGCGGCTCAGGCTGGCGCCGAGGCGGTTTCGTCCTTCCAGCGCTGCTTGTCGCGCAAAGGTGGCGAACCGAACAGGCGGCTGTATTCGCGGCTGAATTGCGACGAGCTTTCGTAGCCCACGGAATGGGCCGCCAGCGCCACGCCGGCGTCATCGGTCAGCATCAGGCGCCGCGCTTCCTGCAGGCGCAGGTGCTTCTGGTATTGCAGCGGGCTCATGGCGGTGGCCTGCTTGAAATGATGATGCAGCGAGGACACGCTCATGTGCACGTCGCGCGCGATCTCTTCCACGCGCAGGGGCAGGGCATAGTTGTCGCGCAGGATGCGGATGGCCTTGGCCACGCGGTTGAGCTGGCTGTCCTGCAGCACCGACTGGCGCAGCACCGCGCCCTGGCCGTTCATCAGCAGGCGGTACAGCAGCTCGCGCTTGACCAGGGGCGCCAGGATGGGAATGTCGCGCGGGGTGTCCAGCAGGCGCAACAGGCGCAGCACCGCGTCCAGCAGCGCGCCGCCCAGCGGATTGACGCAGAGCGCGCGCGCGGCCTCGGCCGGCGGTTGCGGCGGCAGGCTGTCGTCGCTGATCAGCGCGGTGATCTCCTCTACGTTCAGGTCCAGCCGCAAGCCCAGATAGGGCAGGGTCGGGCTGGCGACGGACACCTTGGCCACGACCGGCAGATCCACCGAGGAAATCAGGTAATGGAAGGGGTCGTACTCGTAGGCTTCATCGCCGATGAGCAGGCGCTTGGATCCCTGGGCGATAACGCCCAGGGCGGCTTTCTGCAGTCCGGGCTTGGCGCCGGTGGGCTGCGAAATGCGGTGCAGGAACAGGCCCTCGATGGGCGTATCCAGCGAACCCTCCAGGTCTCCGGTCATGCGTTCCAGCGTGCAGAGCAGTTCGCGCCGCGCCGGCTCATAGGCGACGTCCAGGGCCGGGACGGCGACGCTGGCGGCAAGTGCGGATGTGATGGTCATGGGGGCTCCCGTGGCGCGCCGTGCCGGGTAGGCATAGGGCGGCAGAAAGTCGGAGGATTGGGTGGCTTTCAGTGTATGCCTAAGCGAGCTTGCGTCCAGGCGGTGGCGCTTTTCATGGAGAAATGGGCAGAAAACTCGGAGGAATAAGCGGCCAGGCGCCACAGGCGGGGCAGCGCTGCAGGATTGGGCAAAAAAAGGGCAGGATCAAGCAGCGTCCGCGCCGGCCCCTGGACGCATACTTGCCTTCATCCCGGCAGGCGGGCCGCGGCCATTCCATCCCGGAGCGCCGGCTCCCGCCCAGCCCTTGAAGGAGCGCAACCATGCGGTACAAGAAATTCGGAAGCACCGGCCTGTTCGTGTCGGAACTCTGCCTGGGCACCATGACCTTCGGCGGCGAAGGCGAACTGTGGAGCAAGATCGGCAGCCTGCAGCAGGAAGACGCCAACCGGCTGGTGGGCCGCGCATTGGATGCCGGCGTCAATTTCATCGACACGGCCGACGTGTACTCCGAGGGCCGCTCGGAGGTCATCACCGGGCAGGCGCTGCGCGACCTGAAGGTGGCGCGCGAGGACGTCGTGATCGCGACCAAGGTGTTCGGACAGACGGGCGCCGGCGTCAATGCGCGCGGCAACTCGCGTTCGCACATCATGGACGGCGTCAAGAAGAGCCTGTCGCGCCTGCAGCTGGATCATATCGACCTCTACCAGATCCATGGCTTCGATCCCGCCACGCCGGTGGAAGAAACGGTCAGGGCGCTGGACAATCTGGTGCAGCATGGCCACGTGCGCTATGTCGGCGTGTCCAACTGGGCCGCCTGGCAGATCATGAAGGCGCTGGGCATCGCTGAACGCCTGGGGCTGGCGCGCTTCGAATCGCTGCAGGCCTATTACACGATCGCCGGCCGCGACCTGGAGCGCGAGATCGTGCCCATGCTGCAAAGCGAAGGCGTGGGCCTGATGGTATGGAGTCCGCTGGCGGGCGGCCTGCTCAGCGGCAAGTACAGCCGCGACGGGCAGGCCGAAGCCGGCAGCCGCCGCGCCGCCTTCGACTTCCCGCCGGTGGACCAGGAACGCGCTTATGACAGCATCGAGGTCCTGCGGCGCGTCGCCGGCGCGCGCGGCGTATCGGTGGCGCAGGTAGCCCTGGCCTGGCTGCTGCACCAGCAGGCCGTGACCAGCGTCATCATCGGCGCCAAGCGCGTGGAGCAGCTGGACGACAATCTGGCGGCCACGGCGATACGCCTGACGGCGGACGAACTGGCCGAACTCGACCAGGTCAGCGCCCTGCCGCCGGAGTATCCGGGCTGGATGCATGTGCGCCAGGGCGAATACCGGCGCAAGCAGCTGAGCGAATCCGGCGCGGTGTAAAACGCCGGAGGCGGGCGGGGCCGCCGCCGGCATGGCTGGCGGCCGGCGCGCCGGACCTCGCGCCGTGCCGCGGCGACTAGAATGTCATGCACTTTGCTGTGTATGGATTCTTGTCTTGAAGGGACACGCGTGGCCATTCCGTATCTACGCCGCCTGACGGCCGTCAGCCGCAGCCCCCAGGCCAACAGGCACCTGGCTTACGTCCTGACTTTCACCGCCGGCGCGGTCAACGCCGGCGGCTTCCTGGCCGTGCAGCAATACACCTCGCACATGTCCGGCATCGTCTCGATGATGGCCGATAACCTGGCGCTGGGCGGGGTGATCGTGGTGCTGCAGGGCCTGGCGGCGCTGCTGTCCTTTCTGGCCGGCGCCGCCAGCTCGGCCTTCCTGATCAACTTCGGGCGCCGCTCGCGCCTGACCAGCGAATACGCCATGCCGCTGCTATACGAAGCTGTGCTGCTGCTGGGCTTCGGCTTGCTTGGCGCCAACCTGGAGACGCTGCGCTGGTTCTATGTGCCGGGCACCGTCATGCTGCTTTGCTACATCATGGGTCTGCAGAACGCCATGATCACCAAGCTGTCGCGCTCCGAGATCCGCACCACGCACGTGACGGGCATGGTCACCGATATCGGCATAGAACTGGGCAAGCTGTTTTACTGGAACATGGCCAAGGGGGATCCCGCATCCATGCGGCCGGTGCGCGCGGACCGTAGCAAGCTTGTCGTGCTCACCGTGCTGGTGTCGTTGTTCTTCGTCGGCGGCGTGACGGGCGCGTATTCCTTCTTCAACTTCGGGTTCGGCTCGACGGTGCCGCTGGCGCTGATGCTCATGGCGTTGGCCGCGGTGCCCATCGTGGACGACATCCGCAGCCTGCTGCCGCGCATGTAGGGCCGGGACGCCCGCCGCCGCGCCGGCGAACTACAATGCCCCGCACCGATACACAGGAGGCAGACCGGGCATGGACGCGGAATTCTGGCTGGAGCGTTGGCGCGAAGGGCGCACGCATTTTCATCAATCGCGGGTCACGCCGCTATTGCAGAAGTATTGGCCGACGCTGGGCGTACCCAAGGACGGCCGGGTGCTGGTGCCGCTTTGCGGCAAGTCGCTGGACATGGTGTGGATCGCGGCCCAGGGGCATTCCGTGCTGGGCGTCGAGCTGTCGCAGCTCGCGGTCGAACAATTCTTCGAGGAAAACGAGCTCAAGCCGCTCACGCACGTGTCCGTCTATGGCAAGCACTACGTGGCGGGCAGCATCGAAATCATCTGCGGCGACATCTTCAAACTGGACGCGCAACTGCTGTCGCATTGCGTGGGCGCCTATGACCGCGCCGCGCTGGTGGCGTTGCCCGATACCATGCGCGCGGACTACGTGCGCCACGTCTACGGCAATCTGTCGCCCGCCTACCAGGGACTGCTGATCACGCTGGATTATCCGCAGGAAGAAATGCCGGGGCCGCCGTTCTCTGTCGTGGACAGCGAAGTGCAGAACATCTTTGCGGGCGTGTCGCCCGCCAGGATCATCGATCGCCGCGACATCCTGGAAAAGGAACCGAAGTTCCTGGCGGCCGGCGTCAGCCGGCTGGACACGGTGGTCTACCACCTGGGCGCGCACGGGTGAAGAAAGCGCCCGCCTGCGTTCGGGCGGGCGCTGCCTGCGATGCTCTCAGGTCATCAGCCAGCCGCCGGCCACGTCCAGCACCTGGCCGGTGACGAAGCGGGCCTGGTCCGACGCGAAGAACAGGCAGGCATCCGCCACTTCCTCCGGCGTGCCCAGGCGGCGCAGCGCGGTCACCTGCGCGACCGCGTCATTGATCTCCTTGGGCACGGTCTTCAGCAAGGGCGTGCTGATGCGTCCCGGCGCCAGGGCGTTGACCGTGACCTGATGCTCGCCCAGTTCGGCGGCCCAGTGGCGCGTCAGGCCGATCAGGCCAGCCTTGGTGGCCGCGTAATGCGCCGCCACGATGTCGCAATAGGCGCGGCCGGCCACCGACGACATGTTGATCACGCGGCCCTGGCGCTCGCGCACCATGTGCGGCGTGGCCAGGTGCGTCATGTAGAACACGCTGTTCAGGTTGACGGCGACCACGTTCTCCCATTCCCTGGGCGGCATCTCCCAGACCTTCAGCGCGCGTCCATCGGTCTTCGGTGAAATGCCGACGTTGTTGACCAGGATGGTGGCCGGACCCAGCTCCGCGCTGATGCGTTCGTAGGCCGCCTGGCACTCCTCGAAGCGCGCGACGTCCGCGTGCACGAAGCAGACTCCGTGGCCGCGCTTGCGCAGTTCCTTTTCGTAAGCCTGGCCGCCCTGCGCATTGAAATCGATGAGGCCCACGCGGCCGCCTTCGGCCAGGAAGCCTTCGACGATGGCCGAACCTATGCCGCCGACCGCGCCGGTCACGATGGCGACCTGGTCCTTGAAGCGCCCGCTCATGCGGCCACCTTCAGCATGATCTTGCCGATGTGTTTGCTGCTTTCCATCAGCGCATGCGCCTGGGCCGCTTCCGCCAGCGGGAACACCTTGTGGATGCGCGGCAGGCATTGCCCCTGTTCCATCAGCGGCAGCACCTTTTCCGCCAGCTTGCGGGTGATCGCACCCTTGTCCTCGTCGGAGCGGGGGCGCAATGTGGAGCCGGTGAATTGCAGGCGCTTGAGCATGATGGGCATGGCGTCGATCTCGGCCTTGCTGCCCTCCAGGAAAGCGATCTGCACCAGCCGGCCATTGAGCGCCAGCAGCCGCAGGTTCTTGTTCATGTAGGCGCCGCCCACCATGTCCAGGATCACGTCCACGCCCGCGCCGCCGCTGCCCTGGCGCACCGCTGCCTCGAAGTCGGCCTCGCGGTACAGCACGGCATGGTGCGCGCCGGCGGCCAGGCAGGCGTCGGCCTTTTCCTGATTGCCCACCGTGGTCCAGACTTCGGCGCCAAAGGCGCGCGCCAGCTGGATCGCGGTCAGGCCGATGCCGCTGGAACCGCCGTGCACCAGGAAACGCTCGCCGGCCGCCAGACGGGCGCGGTCGAACACATTGGTCCAGACGGTGTAGTAGTTCTCGGGGATGGCGGCGGCCGTCAGCAAGTCCAGGCCGCGCGGCACGGGCAGGCAATGGCGTTCGTCCGCCAGGCAGTATTGGGCGTAGCCGCCGCCCGGCGTCAGCGCGCAGACCTGGTCGCCGACTTTCCAGAGGCTGGCGTCGGGTCCGGCGGCGATGACGGTGCCGGACACTTCCAGCCCTAGGTGGGGCGAGGCGCCCGGAGGCGGCGGATAGGAGCCCGAGCGTTGCAGCACGTCGGGGCGGTTGACCCCGGCGTAGGCGACCTCGATCAGCACCTGGCGGCCGGCGGGCGCTTCCATGTCGCGTTCGGCCAGGCGCATGCAGTCGGGCGCGCCGCCCTGGCCGTGGTCGATGTATGTGCAGCGTAAAGACATAAGGAGTCCTTGGTATCAATGGCCCAGATAGGCCTTCTTCACATGCGGGTCGCTCAGCAGCTCCGCGCCGGTGCCGGTGCGCACGATGGCGCCGTTCTCCAGCACGTAGCCGCGGTCCGCCAGCCGCAGCGTGCGGAACACGTTCTGCTCCACCAGCAGTACGGTCACGCCGTGCGCGGTGACGCCGCGGATGATGTCGAACATCTGTTGCACCAGCAGCGGCGACAGGCCCAGCGAGGGTTCGTCGAACACCAGCAGCTTGGGATCGGCCATCATGCCGCGGGCGATTGCCACCATCTGCTGTTCGCCGCCGGAAAGCGAGCCGGCGTACTGGTTCAAGCGTTCCTGCACCCGCGGGAAGATGCCCAGCACCTCGTCCAGCTTGCGCTGCACGATGGGGCGCGCGGCGCGCTTGTACGAGCCCATCAGCAGGTTGTCGCGCACCGTGAAGTGCGGGAACAGCTGGCGGCCTTCGGGAATCATGGTGATGCCCGCGTCGACGATGTCGTAGGGCTTGCGGTTGGTCAGGTCCTGGCCTTCGAACTCGACCTTGCCGTCCATGGCGGCGATGACGCCGCACAGCGTCTTCAAGGTGGTGGTCTTGCCGGCGCCGTTGGCGCCGATCAGCGTGACGATCTCGCCCGCATGGACCTCGAAGTTCAGGCCGTTCAGGACCTGGCTCTTGCCGTAGCCCGAGGACAGATTCGAAACCTTAAGCATCCTGGTACTCCTTGCCCAAATAGGCCTCGATGACGGCGGGGTTCTCCACCACGTCCTTGGGCGCGCCGCTGACCAGCACCGCGCCTTCGTTCAGCACGATGATGCGGTCGGACAGCGCCATGGTGGCCTGCATCATGTGCTCGATCAGCAGCACCGACACGCCGGAATCTCGGATGCGCCGGATCATCTGGATCGACTTCTCGATGTCGGTGGGGTTCAGCCCCGCCATCACCTCGTCCAGCAGCAGGATGCGGGGCTTGATCGCCAGCGCGCGGGCGACTTCCAGGCGCTTCATGCCGCCCACGGTCAGGTTGCGCGCCTCGATGTCCAGGTACTTCACCAGGTCGGTCTGTTCGGCGACCTTAAGCGCGATCTGTTCGGCCTCGTCCCGGTTCGAGGTGCGGATAAAGGCGCCCAGCATGATGTTCTCCAGCACGGTCAGGCCGGTGAACGGCTTGGCGATCTGGAAGGTGCGGCCCAGCCCCTGGTGCGCGAACTCGTCGGGCGTCTTGCAGGTGACCCATTTGCCTTGCGCGTCCAGCATGGTGATGCCGCCCTTGTCCGGCGACAGGAAGCCCGACAGCAGGTTGAACACGGTGGTCTTGCCCGCGCCGTTGGGGCCGATCATGCCCAGGATCTCGTTCTGGTTCAGCGTCAGCGACACGTCGTTGGTGGCGCGCAGGCCGCCGAAGCTCTTGAACAGCTTGTCGGCCTTGAGCACCGGCTGATTCGTGCGTTCGGCGTTGTGTAGGCGCAGTTCGTCGGCCAGCTTGAGCTTGGCGCGAGGTGCGCCCAGATAGGGCAGACGCGACAGCCAGCGTTCGATGGCCGGGCCGAAGGCGCCGGCCAGGCCGCGCGGAATGGTCAGCACCACCGCGACCAGGATCAGGCCGTAGATCAGCCCGTGCATGCCGTTGCCCACGCTGCTGAGCCAGCCGCGCGCCAGTTCGGCGATGGGCAGCACCAGGAAGGTGCCGGCGATGGGGCCGGCCACCGTGCCGAGCCCGCCGATCAGCGCGAACATGGCCACCTGGATCGACAGTTCCAGCGAAAACGCCGAGCTGGGGTCCACGAAGGTCAGGTAGGTGATGTGGAAGGTGCCGATGATGCTGGTCAGCATGGCCGACACGACCGCGGCGATGATCTTCATGCGCACGGTATGGATGCCGACCGCCAGCGCCGCATCCTCGCGTTCGCGGATCGCGATCAGGTAGTGGCCGATGCGCGACTTGCGGATGTACCAGGAGGCCCAGGTCACCAGCAGGAACAGGCCAAAGGCGATGATCACGTAATTGACCTTCTCGCGGAACACGATCCAGGTCCAGCCTATGTTCAGCGGCAGGCTGATGCCGCTGGAGCCACCCGTCCAGCTTTCCTCGTGGATCACCAGGAGTCGCACCACTTCCAGGATCGCGATGGTGGCCAGCGCGAAGAACGGGCCGCGCAGGCGCAAGGTGGGATAGCTGATCAGGATGGCAACCGCGCCCGAGATCGCCGCGCCCGCCAGCATGCCGAACCACGGCGAAATGCCGAAGTTCTGCGTCAGCAGCGTGGCGGTGTAGCCGCCGATGCCGTAGAATACGGCGTGGCCCAGGGACAGCTGGCCGGCGTAGCCGCCGACGATATTCCAGGCCACGGACAGGGCCGAGAACACGAACAGCAGCACGAACAGGTTGGTCCAGAATGGCGTGCCCATGACCACGGGCACAAGGAACATCGCGATCAGCAGGATGAGGCTGACGTAGGTCTTGGGGTGTCGGATATCGGGAAACACATCTCGCTCCTTGTTGCTCTGATCACTCTGTGCCGACGCCGAACAGGCCGTTCGGACGCAGCACCAGGATCAAGAGGAAGATCCCGAAATAGACGACCTCTTTCAGGTCGGGGGCGATGTAGAAGCCGGCCAGCGTGTCCACGATGCCGATGATCATGGAACCGGCCACCGCGCCGTACAGGCTGCCCAGGCCGCCCAGCACCACGATCACGAACGCCGTCAGCACGAAGTACGTGCCCACGGTGGGAAACACCGGATATTGCGGCGCCAGCAGGCCGGCGGCGATGCCGACGAAGGCCGTGCCCAGGCCGAAGGCGATGGCGTAGACGTTGTTGACGTTCACGCCCATCAGGGTGGCGGCGTAGCGGTGCTGCGCCACGGCCCGCAGCGCGCGGCCCAGGTAGGTGCGGTGCATGAAGAGGTGCAGCAGCACCGCCAGGGTCAGGCCGATCACGAAGGTAACGAGCTGCCCGGTCACCATCGAATAGGGGCCGATGTCGATGGCATTGGTGCCCAGCTCCACCGGCGCGCGGTAGACGTTGGCGCCGAAGATCACCAGGGCGAGATTCAGCAGGATGGTGGACACGCCCACCGTGGCGAAGATCTGGATGTGCTGGTCGGCGTTGAGCAGCGGCTGGATGATGCCCTTCTGCGTCAGCGCGCCCAGCGCGAACAGGATGACGGCGACGGGTACCAGGCCGGCATAGGGATGCACGCCGAATTGCGCCGCGATCAGATAGACCATGTACATGCCTATCATCAGGAACTCGCCGTGCGCGAAGTTCACGACGCGCACCACGCCGAAGATCAGCGTCAGCCCCAGGCTGATGATGGTGTACGCGCCGCCTAGCAACAGGCCGTTGATGACCAGTTGAATGAATAGTTCCATGTTGCAACCTCTTAGAGCGGGACGCGGCCCCTGTGCCGCCGAGCTGTCGGTGGCACAAGGGCGCGCGGACCCCGGGAAACGTCAGGCGCCCCCGAGCGCCTGAGCACTGGCGTGGCGCTTATTTCTTGAAGACCGGCTTGCCGAGTGCGAGGTTGCTGGGTGCGATGGTGACCAGCTTGCCGTCCTGCCACTGCATCACGTAGAACGTGGATGCGTTGTTCTGGCCGTCTTCGCCGAAGTCGAAGGCCCAGCCGTTGGCGGTCTGGCCGGCCGGCTTCTTGTAGGCCAGGACCGCGGCGCGGATCTTGTCCTTGTCGGTGGACTTGGCGTTGCCGATGGCTTCGAAGAAGGCCTTGGCGCCGACGTAGTTGGTCAGGCTGTGGCCGGATTGGGGGTCGCTCTTGTAGGTGGCTTTGTAGGCTTCCAGGAACTTGTCCAGGCCGGGCGCGCCCGCGGGGTTGATGGAGGATTGCGGGAAGTCCAGGTCGAACACGCCGTTCATGTCGGCGCCCACGGCCTTGGCGGTGTCCGCCAGCGAATAGCCGCCGCCCGCGCCGATCACGACCTTGGGCTTGAAGCCCGCGGCGCGCGCCTGGCTGAAGAACAGGATGGCGTCGTTCTGGTAGGCCGTCTGCAGCACCACGTCGACCTTGGCGCCCTTCAGGCGCAGGATCAGCGAGGACAGGTCCACGGTCTTGGCCGAGTACGGCAGCACTTCCGCGACCGTATAGCCCAGTTCCTGCGCGCGCTTCTTCTCGGTGGCGGCCACGTCGGTGCCGTAGGGGCCGTCCTCGTGGATGATGCCGATCTTGATGTCCTTGGGGTTCAGCCCCATGCCCGGCGCGATGGTGTCGTGCAGCGCGTTGACCACCGACACGCCGTACAGCGCGGTGTTGGGGTTGCTGCGGAACAGGTACTTGTAGCCGCGGGTGGTGATCTTGTGCGCGGTGGCGCCCAGTTCGAAATAGGGCACGCCGGCCAGCTCGGTCACGGGCGAGGCCGCATAGGAGATGCCGGAAGCGTAGCTGCCGAACACGCCGACCACGTTGGAGGAAATCAGGCGCTTGGTTTCCGACACGGCTTGCGTCGGATCGACGGCGTCGGCCTTGATGATCTCGATCTTTTCGCCGTTGACCCCGCCGGCGGCATTGATCTCATTGACGGCCAGTTCCAGGCCGCGATAGCTCTCTTGTCCCAGAAGCGCGAGCGCGCCGCTGAACGGGAAGAGGGCGCCTACCTTCATGTCGGCCGCTGCGGTGCCGCTTGCCAGCGCGCCGCACAGGCCCAGCGCCAAAGCAATTTTGTTGAACTTGAACACTGTCTACGCTCCTTTGTCGGTATGGGATGCGGACTTTCTTGTTTGGTCCGTTTTTTTGAATATATGATATATCGGCCGGGCGGGTAGCAAACCCCGCCTTGGATTCTAGTTGGGGCCGTAACCCGCCGAATCGGGGAATTCCCTAAAGCCGCATGAATAAAGACTTAGCGGGCTGATATCAAGCAAATGGCGGGGGTTTTACGGCTTTGGGATGAAGCATTCCGGTGGCTGCAACGGTTGCAACAAACGCTAGAAAATAGCTGTTTTTTTCATATATCGTATATCATCAATCGGCCGTTTTTCATAAGAATCAGGAGACAGAGGCATGTTCGAGGAAGTGGATTTCGCCGGGAAAAAGGTGCTCATCACCGCCGGCGCGGACGGGCTGGGCCTGGAGATGGCGAAGGTGTTCCGCCATGCCGGCGCCTCCGTGTTCGTATGCGACGTGAACCAGGAGCGCCTGGCCGCGCTGCCGGCCGAATTGCCTGGCGTGCATGCGGCCCTGGCCGACGTCTCGGACGAAGACAGCGTCGCCGCGCTGTTCGACCAGGTCCGCGCCAAGCTGGGCGGCCTGGACATCCTGGTCAACAACGCGGGCGTGGCCGGTCCCACCGGCTACGTCGAAACCCTGTCCAAGGCGGACTGGGACCGCACGCTGGCCGTGAACATCACCGGGCAATTCCTGTGCGCGCGCCAGGCCATCGGCCTGCTCAAGGAGTCCAAGGCCGGCGTGATGATCAATCTGTCGTCCGCGGCCGGCCATCTCGGCTTTGCCGGGCGTTCCGTCTATTCCGCCTCGAAGTGGGCGGTGATCGGCTTTACCAAGTCCCTGGCCATCGAGCTGGGTCCCTATGGCATCCGCGTCAACGCCATCCTGCCGGGCGCGGTGGAAGGGCCGCGCATCCGCGCCGTCATCGCGGCCAAGGCGGATACGCTGGGCCGGCCGGTGGAGGAGATCGCCGCGCAGTACGAGAACCAGGCCGCGCTGGGCCGCATGGTCACGGCGCGCGATATCGCCAACATGGTGCTGTTCAATGCCAGCGAGGCCGCCCGCAGCGTTTCGGGGCAGGCCATTGTGGTGGACGGCTTCACGCAGAAGCTCTACTGATGGACGCCGGGTCCAAGGCGCAGCGCGCCGCCATCATCGGAACCGGCCTGATAGGCCAGGGTTGGGCCATCGTGTTCGCCCGCATGGGCTGGGAAGTGCGCCTGCACGACGTCAATGCCGCGATGCTGGCCGAAGCCCGCGGCCTGATCCTGCGGCAACTGCGCGAACTTGAAGCCCAGGGCTTGCTGACCGACGCCGAGGCCATAGGCGGACGCGTCCATGTGGCAAGCAGCCTGGCCGATGCCTTGAAGGGCGCCCGCTACGTCCAGGAGAACTCGCCCGAGAATCTGGAAATCAAGCGGGCGCTGTTTGCTGAACTGGACGCGGCGGCCGAACCCGACGCCATCATCGGCAGCTCCACATCCAGCATCCCCGCCAGCGAATTCACCGGGCATCTGCCCGGACGCCACCGCTGCCTGGTGGCGCACCCGGTGAATCCGCCGTACCTGATCCCGGTGGTGGAGCTGTGCCCCGCGCCCTGGACCAGCCCGGAGGCCGTCGATTCCGCCCGCGCCGTCATGGCCGGCATCGGCCAGAAGCCCGTGCTGGTGCGGCGCGAAATCGAAGGCTTCATCCTGAACCGCCTGCAGGGCGCGTTGTTGCATGAGGCGTTCCGCCTGGCCAGCGCGGGCGTCGCCAGCGCCGAGGACATCGACACCACGGTGAAGGACGGCCTGGGCCTGCGCTGGTCGTTCATGGGGCCGTTCGAAACCATAGACCTCAACGCACCCGGCGGCATTGCCGATTATTGCGCGCGCTACGGCGGGCTGTACCAGTCCATCGGCGCGACCCAGGGCGAACCCGTCGCCTGGGACGGCGCGCTGGTCGACGCGCTGTCGGAGGAACGCCGCGGCCTGCTGCCGCAGGAAGATCTTGCCAAGCGCCGCTTCTGGCGCGATGAAAAACTGATGCGCCTCATGCGCCATAAACAGGACAACGGAGACAACAATGGCTAAGCCCAAGCAGAAAGTCATCATCACTTGCGCCGTGACGGGCGCTATCCATACGCCCAGCATGTCGCCGCACCTGCCGGTGACGGCCGACGAGATCGCCGAAGCGGCCATCGGCGCGGCCAAGGCGGGCGCAGCGGTGCTGCACCTGCATGCGCGCGATCCGCAGACCGGCAAGCCGTCGCAGGACCCGGCGCTGTTCAAGCCCTTTCTGGAGCGGATCAAGCGGGAAACGGACGCCATCATCAACATTACCACCGGCGGCAGCCCGCATATGACGGTGGAAGAGCGCATGCGTCCGGCCACCACCTTCAAGCCGGAGCTGGCGTCCCTGAACATGGGATCCATGAACTTCGGCCTGTACCCGATGCTGGGCCGCTTCAAGGAGTTCAAGCACGACTGGGAACGCGAACATCTGGAAAACAGCCGCTCGCTGGTGTTCCGCAATACCTACCAGGACATCGAGTCCATCCTCGCGCTGGGCAACGCCAACGGCACCCGCTTCGAGTTCGAGTGCTACGACATCAGCCATCTGTACAACCTGGCGCATTTCGTGGACCGCGGCCTGGTCAAGTCGCCGCCTTTCATCCAATCGGTGTTTGGCATCCTGGGCGGCATCGGCCCGCACCCGGAAGACCTGATGCACATGAAGCGCACGGCCGACCGCCTGTTCGGCAACGACTATGAATGGTCGATCCTGGGCGCCGGCCGCGGCCAGATCCCGCTGGCCACCATAGGCGCGGCCATGGGCTCGAACGTGCGGGTGGGGCTGGAGGATTCGTTGTGGATCGGGCCGGGCGAGATGGCGCAATCCAATCAGGTCCAGGTGGAGCGCATCCGCACCATCCTGGAGGCGCTGAACCTGGAAATCGCCACGCCCGAAGAGGCGCGCGCCAAGCTCGACTTGAAGGGCAAGGACAACGTGGCGTTCTGATGCGGCCAGGGGCCGGCAGCTATCCGGCCCCCTGTCGCGTCAGGCGCGGCGGCGCAGCGCGGCGGCCAGCGTGTCGGTATCGAGCGCGCGGTCGAAGTTGGCGGCGTGGCGGGCCTTCAGGCTCAGCTCCGCAGCCAGCCGCAGTTCCGTGTCGTCCGGTATGTCGGCCGCACCCAGTTCGCGCAAGGTGGTGGGCAGGCCCACCTGGGCATACCAGCGGGTCAGCTCGGCCAGCATGCCGTCCGTCCGGTTTTCCAGGTCCAGCTGCACCAGCAGTCCGACCGCCACCTGCAGGCCATGCGGGGCGCTCGCCAAGCCGCTGATCCTGGGCAGCCCGCGCGTCAGCGCGTGAGCGATGGACAGGCCGCCGCTTTCGAAACCGAGGCCGCTCATGAGGATCATCGCTTCCACTACGCGTTCGAAGGCCGGCGTGGGCTGGCCGCTGCCGGCAACCGCCACGGCATCCGCGCCGTCGGCCAGCAGGGTGCGCAGGCAGCCGTCGGCGATGAACTGGGCGGTGAGGGGCGGCGCGCCGTCATACATGTTGCGGCCGCCGTTGCGGCTGCATTGCTCGGCTTCGAATTTCTTCGAGACCGCATCGCCCAGCCCGGCGAGAAAGAAATTCGCCGGCGCGGTGGCGATGACGGCGGTATCGACCAGCACGATGGTGGGGTTGAACAGCATGTGCTCCACCGCCAGGAGGTTGTGATGGGCGTCGTACAGGACGTAGTTCTTGCTGGTGGGCGCGTCGTTGGAGGCGACGGTCGGCACGGTGATGAGATGGCAGTGCGAGGACTTGGCCACGGCCTTGCCCGCGTCCAGCGCCTTGCCGCCGCCCACCGCGATCACCATGTCGATGCCGGCAGGCGCGGCCTGCGCGCGCAATTGCGTGATCGCCGCGGGCGTCAGGTCGCCTTCGACGATCAGCGGCGCGAGCGACACGTTATGCGCCGCGCACAAGGCTTCGATTCTTGGCCCCAGCACGCCATGCACATAGCTGTCTATGACCAGGGCGGCGCGGCGGCCGAACAGGGCTGCGTACTGTCCCAGGGTGTCCAGGGCTCCGGCGCCCTGGATGTAGCGGCTGGGCGCGCCAAAAATCTTCAGCATGGGGGATTCCTTCGGGTTTGCCTACTTGCGGGCAGCGGGGGGGCGGTAGTCGAGTTCCTTTTCGCGCTCGACCAGCCAGTCGATCATGATCTTGCCGCCCCAGACCAGATCGGCCTGGATGGCCTGCCTGGCGGCTTCGGAGTCGCGCGCTTCCAGGGCTTCCAATACCGCTTCGTGGCGGTGCTCGTTCTGCGAATAGTCCAGCCCAGAGGTCTTGACGTGGAACACCTTGAGGATGGGGCCGGTGATCACCCAGAACGATTCCACCGTGGCGCGCAGGATGGGCTTGTTGCTGGCTTCCAGGATGCCGAAGTGGAACTTGCGGTTGAGGTAGCTGGCGCGCTTGGGATCGCTGGATGTGCAGGAGATGAAATCCCGCTGCAGCGCGATCAGGTTGTCCAGCTGTTTGCGCGTGATGTTCTGTGCGGCTTCGGCCGCGCCCATGCCTTCCAGGTGGAAGCGGATCTGCTGGATTTCACGCAGCTTTTCCGAATTGACGTAAGGCACGTAGACCGCGGTGGCCGCCTGCATTTCCAGTCCCTGCTCGCTGATCAGCCGGAAGATGGCCTCGCGTACAGGCGTGATGGAGACGCCCATTTCCTGGGCCAGTTCGCCAATGATCAGGCGTTCGCCGGGTTCGTACTGCCCGTTGATCAGGGCATTGCGGATTTCGTTGTAGACCCTGACGGAGAGGTTCTCTTTCTTTACCGGTTTAAGGCTGGACATGACAGGCTCAGGCTTGCTGTATTGATGGGGGCGGGTGGATTCGGGATGAATTCTATCCCGCCATGGCAAATTCGAGCGCGATGGGTATATTATATATCATATATCCTAACAGCAAAAAGGAAGCGCCATGAGGAGTGACAGGGAGGTCCCCACCGAAGGGGAGGTCGGGCTGCTGCGGGAAAAGGCCCGCCATATCCGGCTGGAGACCATCAGGTTGATCGAGATCGCCAAGGTCGGGCACTACAGCTCGGTGTTCTCGTGCGCGGAAATCTTCGCCGCGCTGTACTACGACGTGATGCGGCTGCGTCCGGGCGAGCCGCAGTGGCCCGACCGCGACCGCTTCCTGATGGGCAAGGGCCATGCCGCCGTGGGTCTCTTCCCGGTGCTGGCGGACCATGGCTTCATCGCCCGCGAGCTGCTGGACGGCTACACCCGCCTGGGCAGCCCGCTGGGCGATCATCCCGACATGAGCAAGGTGCCGGGCGTGGACTTCAGCTCGGGTTCCATCGGCCACGCGTTGTCCAACGGCGTGGGCATGGCGGTGGGCGGGCGCATGAGCGGGCGCGACTTCAACGTCTTCGTGCTGCTGGGCGACGGCGAGATGCAGGAAGGCCAGGTTTGGGAGGCGGCGCTCTTCGCCGCCCACAACCGCCTGTCGCGCTTGGTTGCGATCGTCGACCGCAACGGCTACCAGCTCGACGGCAAGGTCGACGAGGTCATGGGCGTGGAATCGCTGAAGGAAAAATGGCTGGCCTTCGGCTGGGAAGTGCATGAGGTGGACGGCCACAACCTGGTGGAACTGACCGCTTTGCTGCGCCGCCTGCGCGCGGACGAGTCGCGCGCCAGGCCGGCCTGCGTGATCGCAAAGACCATCAAGGGCAAGGGCGTGTCCTATATGGAAACCGAGCCGGGCTGGCATCTGGGCTACCTGGCGCCGCAAGACGCGCAAAGCGCCGTTGAAGAAATCCTTTCCCGCGAGATCTGAATGGCACAGGCACAAGTCCTCTCTCCCGATTCCTGGCAGTACCGCGCGCTGAATGCGGTGAACCCCGGGCTGTCCTATCTTTCCGACGCGCTGATCGAGCTGGCTGCGGCCGGCCATCCGGTGGTCGCCGGTTCGGCCGACCTGCAGTACTCCAACGGCCTGAACCGCTTTGCCCAGGCCTATCCCGACCGCTATGTCCAATTCGGCATTTCCGAGCAGAACATGGTGTCGGCCGCGGCAGGCCTGGCGACCACCGGCATGATGCCCTTCGTCGCAACCTTCGCGTCCTTCCTGGGCCTGCTGTGCTGCGAACAGATCCGCATGGACGTGGCCTATACCAAGCTGCCCGTGCGCCTGATCGGCCACCACACCGGCATCAGCCTGGGCTTCTATGGCACCTCGCACCACGCCACCGAAGATATCTCGACGATGCGGGCGTTGGCCGGCCTGACGGTGGTCTCGCCCGCCGACGGCCCGCAGCTGGCATCCGCTATCAAGGCCTCGGTGGACTGGCCCGAGCCGATCTACTTCCGGATCGGCCGCGGCCGCGACCCGCAGGTCTATGAAGACGGCGCGCCTTTCCAGTTCGGCCGCGCCATTGTCCATTCCAGCGGCTCGGACCTGAACATCATCGCCTGCGGCATCACTGTGCACGCGGCCCTGGCGGCCGCCGAACAACTGCGCGGCGAAGGATTGTCGGTGGGCGTGATCGACATGCCCACCATCAAGCCCCTGGACCGCGACGCCGTGCTGGCCGCGGCGGGCAAGTCCCGCGTGCTGATGACGGTGGAAGAGCACAACGTGCTGGGCGGGCTGGGTTCGGCCGTGGCCGAGGTGCTGGCCGACGCGGGCACAGGCACGCGCTTGCGCCGCCATGGCATCTACGACGAATACAGCCTGATCGCGCCGCCCACCACCCTGTATGCGCACTACAAGCTGGACGCGGACGGCATCGCCGACGTCGCGCGCGCTACGCTCCAGCCCTGAGACACGGAGACAGACATGAAGGAAATCACCGGCACCACGCGCCTGTTCGGCATCCTGGCCGATCCCATTCACCACGTGAAGACGCCGCAGCGCATGAATGAGCATTTTGCCGCCATCGGCTTCGACGGCGTGTGCGTGCCGTTCCACGCCCGGCCGGATAACTTGGCCGAGGTGGTCGCTGGACTGCGGCGGCTGGAAAACCTGGGCGGCGTCATCGTCACGGTGCCGCACAAGACCGCGATACTGGAGCTGGTCGACGACGCCACTCCGGTGGCGCGCAAGATCGGCGCGGCCAACGTGGTGCGCCGCGAGGCGGACGGCAAGCTGGTGGCGCACATGCTGGACGGCGAAGGCTTTGTCCGCGGGCTGCAAAGCGCAGGCGTGTCGCCGCAGGGCAAGAGCGCCTATCTGGCGGGGGCGGGCGGCGCGGCCAATGCAATCGGCTTCGCGCTGGTCCAGGCCGGCGTGTCGCGGCTGACCATCGCCAACCGCACCACGGCCAAGGCCGAGGATCTGAAGGCGCGCATCCTGTCGCTGCATCCCGGCGCCCGGATCGACGTGGGCACGGCCGACCCCTCGGGGCACGACCTGGTGGTCAACGGCACCTCGCTGGGCATGAAGCCGGACGACGCCTTGCCGCTGGACGCCAGCCGCCTGACGCCGGACCAACTGGTCTGCGAAGTCATCATGCAGCCCAAGGACACGGCCTTGCTGCTGGCGGCGCAGGCCCGCGGCTGCAAGGTGCACTATGGCGCGCCGATGCTGGCCTGCCAGATCGAACTGATGGCGCAAATGCTGGGCGTGGCGGCGGACAAGCCGGCCGACGCGGGACGCTGATCCGTATGAGCGACTACGACTTCATCATTGCCGGGGGCGGCACGGCGGGCTGCATCCTGGCCAACCGCCTGAGCGCCGACGGCAAGTATCGCGTGCTGATGCTGGAGGCCGGACATGAGGCCCGCAGCATGTGGATCTCGATCCCGGCGGGCTTTTCCAAACTGCTGGTCAACCCGGAATACAACTGGCGCTTCGCCACCGAGCCGGAAGACAACGTCCACGGCAGGACCATTGCCGTGCCGCGCGGCAAGGGCGTGGGCGGGTCGACGCTCATCAACGGCATGATCTACGTCCGTGGCCAGCCGCAGGACTACGACGGCTGGGAGGCAGCGGGCGCGACCGGCTGGGGCTACAGCCAGGCCGAGCGCATCTTCCGCAAGATCGAATGCTACGAACCCGGCGACGCCAGTCGCGGCAAGAGCGGCCCGATGCATCTGGAAGAAGTGTCCGAACGCTTTCCCATATCGGATTCCTTCCTGAAGGCGGCGCAAGAGGACGGCCAGCCCTTGAATCCCGACTACAACGGCGGCAGCCAGGAGGGCGTGGGCTACTACCAGGTGCTGCAGCACCGGGGCAGGCGTTGGAGCGTGGTGGACGGCTACCTGAAACCCGCTTCCGGCCGCAAGAACCTCACGGTGGAATGCGGCGCGCACGTGACGCGGCTGGTGTTCGAGGGCAAGCGCTGCGTGGGCGTGGCCTATCGCAAGAACGGACAGGAGCACATCGTGCGCGCGCGGCGCGAGACGCTGCTGTGCATGGGCGCGGTGCAGTCGCCGCAGTTGCTGGAACTGTCCGGCGTTGGCAATCCCGCCTTGCTGCAAGCGTTCGGTATCGCGCCGGTGCTGGCGCAGCCGCAGGTCGGCGAAAACTACATCGACCACTTCGCGACCCGCATGAACTGGCGGGTGAAAGGCACGGTGACGCTCAACGAGATGTCGCGCGGTTGGCGCCTGGCGCAGCAGGTGGCGCGCTACTACGCCAGCCACAAGGGCATCCTGACCCTGGGCACGGGGCTGGTGCACGGCTTCGTGAAAAGCGCGCCGGACCTGCCGGCGCCTGACGTGCAGTACTTCTTCGTGCACGCCAGCTACGCCAATGCGGCCGAACGTATCCTCGACCGGCAGCCGGGCATGACGATAGGCGTGGCGCAACTGCGTCCCGAGTCGATCGGATCCATCCACATCAAGTCGGCGGATCCGCAGGCCGGACCGGCGATCCGGCCCAACTTCCTGTCGGCCCAGGTGGACCGCGACAGCCTGGTGGGCGGCATGCAGGCGGCCCGTCGCATCGTCGGCCAGCCGGCCATGCGGCGCTATATCGAATCGGAGATCAGCCCCGGCGCGGCGGTGGACAGCTACGACGAATGGCTGGACTTCGCGCGGCGCAACGGCCAGACCATCTACCACCCCATAGGCACCTGCCGCATGGGTTCCGATGCCGCCGCCGTCACCGACGTGCGCTTGCGGGTGAACGGCCTGTCCGGCCTGCGCGTGGTGGATGCGTCGGTGATGCCGAAGATGGTGTCCGGCAATACGCAGGGTGCCGTCATGATGGTGGCCGAGCGGGGGGCGGAGATGATTCTGGAGGACGCGGCTCGGCAATAGGTAAGCCAGCCGCGCGAGGGGCCTTTTGCCGCCGGGCCGCCCCAAGGCGAAAGAGCCCCCCTGGGGGGCAGCTAGCGCACGAAGTGCGCGTGGCGTGGGGGCCTTTCGCCGCCGGGCCGCCCCAAGGCGAAAGAGCCCCCCTTGGGGGGGCAGCTAGCGCACGAAGTGCGCGCGGCGTGGGGGGCAACACCCTTCAGCGGATGAGGAAGCCGGCGCCGACGGGGTCATTCTTGTCGATCACCCAGCGCGCCGTGCCCAGGATGCTGGCCGTGCCCTTGACCGTGGGACGCACGGCGCGGGTGCCGTTCAGGTCCACCTCGCCCAGCAGGCAGCCTTCGAACACCCCGCTGCCCAACAGGCCTTCCGACTTGATCGGCTGGTTCAAGCCCATCTTGCCGCGCGCTTCGAACATGGCCATCATCGCGCTGGTGCCGGTGCCGCCAGGAGAACGGTCCAGCTGGCCGGCGCTGAACACGTGGACGTTCTTGTAGAACGCGCCTTCGATGGTCGGCTGGTGCCAGAAGGTGATGAAGTTCAGGTTGTTGATGTGCGCTTCGGTCGGGTGCTGGATGCGGTGGCGGGCATTGAGCTGTTCGCGCACGATCAGGCCCATGCGCGACAGCTCCGTGCCGTTGTCCGGCGAGATGCGCAGGTCGCAGCCCGACAGGTCGACGATGCCGAAGTAGTTGCCGCCCCAGACGATGTCGGCGGACAGCTTGCCGTAGCCGGGCAGTTCCACCGGAATGTCTTGCGCGGCCACGTAGGCCGGCACGTTCTCGAAGCGCGTCCACAGCACGTTGTCGCCCTCGGACGCCACTTCCGACACCACCAGGCCGGCGGTGGTTTCAAAGCGGATCTTGGTGATGCCGTCCTTGCCGCGCGGCACCAGGCCATTGGCCACCATGGCCATGCTGACCGCGATGGTGCCGTGGCCGCACATGTGCGAGTACTCGGTGCCGTCGATGTAGATCAGGCCGGCGTCGTACTCGGGGCTGGACGGCGGCGTGAGGAACACGCCGAACATGTCCTTGTGGCCGCGCGGCTCGCGCATCAGCGCCTTGCGCAGCCAGTCGTAGTTCTGTTCCAGAAAGGCGCGCTTCTCCAGGATGGTGGAGCCGGCGGGGTACGGGATGCCGCTGTGCACGATGCACAGGGGCTCGCCTTCGGTATGGGTATAGATGACATCGAACGCGTCTTGCTTGCGCATGACTGTGGCTCCAGACAGTAAGGTAGGGAAGAAAGGTTATTTGCCGCGTTCGGACAGCATGTCCAGCCCGACGGTCAAATCCAGGATGACGATGGCGATCACCGCAACCACGATCGTGGCGCCCGATACGGCTGCGATGGTCGGATCTATCGTGTATTGCACGTAGTTGAAGAGCTTCACGGGGATGGTGTTCAGGTCCGCCGTGGTGTTGAAAATCGACAGCTCCACGTTGATCCAGGAAGAGATGAACGCGAAGATCGAACCGGTGACGATGCCTGGCCGGATCTGAGGCAGCACCACCAGGAAGAAGGTCGTCCAGGGATTCGCGCCCAGGTCGGCCGATGCCTCCTCCAGCGCGCGCTGTTCGGGCGTCAGCAGGGTCAGCGTGGACCGCAGCACGAAGGGCGCGATGATGACGATGTGCCCGATCAGCAGGGACAGGAAGCTGCGCGTCAGGCCGAAGTAGGCGCCGTACTGCAACAGCGCCGCACCCAGAACGATGTGCGGCAGCACCAGCGGCGACATCAACACCGAAGTCAATGCGGCCTTGCCCGGGAACTCGTAGCGCGCCACCGCCAGCGCGGCCGGCACCGTCAGCAGCACGGCCGCGGCCGTCGCCGCCAGGGCCAGCACCGTGCTGGTCGTGAACGCGGCGACGTAGCCGGCCTCGATCAGCAGCGTGCGGTACCACTCCAGCGTAAAGCCCTTGGGCGGAAACGCCAGGTAGGGCGTGGACGTGAACGAGGAACCCAGGATCACCACTAGCGGCAGGGCCAGGTAGGCCAGCACTCCCAGGGCGACCAGGCGGATCAGGTTGCGGGCAATCATCGCGCGGCTCCCGGCAGGACGGCGGCGCGGTTGGCAAGCGCCACCAGGATCAGGGTGAACACCAGCAGCACCATGCTCAGCGCGCCGCCGTAATGGAAGTCGAACACCGTGCTGTACTGCTGGAAGATCAGCATCGACAGCACCGACACGCGCCCGCCGGACAGCAGCGCAGGCGTCACGTAGGCGCTGACGGCCAGGGTGAAGACCATGATGGCGCCCGACACCACGCCGGGCAGCGTCAACGGCCAGGTGATGTGGAAGAAGGTGGCAGCGGGGCTGGCGCCCAGGTCGGCGGATGCCTGTTCGCAGGCCGGATCGACCCGCGCCAGCGCATTGCCGACCGCCAGCACCACGAAAGGCAGCAGCACGTAGACCATGCCGATCAGGATGCCCAGTTCGGTGCCGATGAAACGCATCGGACGGTCGGCGACGCCCGCGCCCACCAGCGCCTGGTTGACCAGCCCATTGCGGCCCAGCAGCACCATCCAGCCAAAGGCGCGCACGATATTGCTGGTGAACAGCGGCACCACCAGCAGGATCACGCAGAAGCGCCGCCAGGCCTGCCAGCGCACCACGCGTACCAGGTACCAGGCCAGCGGATAGCCCAGGATCACGCAGACGATCGTGGTGAAGAAAGCCAGCCGGAAGGTGACCAGGATCACGTCCCAGTGGTATTGGTCGCCCAGCACGCGCAGGTACTGCTGCGGAGTCAGGGTCAAGCCATCGGCGCCGCCTGTGATGCTGGCCAGCGCCACCACCGCCAGCGGCGCCAGGAAGAAGGCCGCGAAGAACAGCACGGGAGCCGCCAGCAGCAGGCAGGGCGAACGCCAGGCGCGCGCGTTCATGGCTGTTCACCGATCAGGTGCAGGTGCTCCGGCGCGAAGGCCAGGCGCGCCGCGGCGCCCGGGCCCAGCCCCGACGGCGCAATGCCGCCGTGGCGCGCCACCAGGATCTGTCCGCCGATGTCCACGTGGATCATGCAGTGGCTGCCCACGTTGATGACGTCGGTGACCGTGCCGTTCAACCCATGCGCCGCCGATTCATCGGCCAGGCGCAAATCCTCGGGCCGCAGCACCGCCACGCCGCGCGCGGGCGCGGCCTTGCCGGGGAACGGCACGCGCAGTCCCTGGGCATCCAGCTGCAGCGCATCGCCGCTGGCCGTGTAGGGCATGAAGTTGGCGTCGCCGATGAACTCGGCCACGAAGCGGGTGGCGGGATGCCGGTAGATCTCGGTCCCGCCGCCCACCTGTTCGATCTTGCCCGCATGCATGACCACCACCCGGTCGGCCATGGTCATGGCTTCTTCCTGGTCGTGCGTGACGAAGATGAAGGCGATGCCCAGCTTGGCCTGCAGGTGCTTGAGTTCCAGCTGCATGCGCTTGCGCAGCTTGAGGTCCAGCGCCGACAGCGGCTCGTCCAGCAACAGCAGCTTGGGCTGGTTCACGATGGCGCGCGCCAGCGCCACGCGCTGCTGCTGTCCGCCGGACATTTCGCGGGGATAGCGCGCACCGAAGTCCGCCAGGCCCACCATGTCCAGCGCCGACCGGGCGCGTTCGGCGGCTGCCTGCTTCGATGCGCCTTGGCGCCGCGGGCCGTAGGCCACGTTTTCCAGCACGCTCATGTGCGGAAACAGCGCATAGTTCTGGAACACCGTGTTCAGCGGCCGGTGGTGCGCGGCCAGGCGGCTGATGTCCTGGCCTTCAATCAGGATGCGGCCCGATTCGGGCCTGAGAAATCCGGCGATCGAGCGCAGCAGGGTGGTCTTGCCGCAGCCGCTGGGACCAAGCAGGGCCACGAACTCTCCCTGTTGGATCTCCAGGTCGATGCGGTCCAGCGCCTGGTAGGCGCCAAAGCGCATCGACACGCCTGCGATGGTAAGCAAAGCGGACATGTTCGATCCCGGTCTAGCGCTTGCGGGCAACCTGGCGGTTCCAGGCGTCCGTGACCTCGGCGCGGCGGCTGTTGATGAGGTTCCAGTCGAACAGGCTCAGGTTCTTGACCGAACCCTCCGCGCCCCAGGGCAGCTTGCGCGCCACGTCCTTCGGCACCTGCACATCCTTGACGGCGGGGCCCAGGTATAGGCGCGTGGCCAGGCAGGCGGCGGCATCCGGCGTGAGCGCGGTGTCGATGAACTTCTGCGCGGCGGCCTTGTTCGGCGCGTTCTTCACCAGATGCAGGCGCGCATCCGTGGCCCAGGCGCCTTCCTTGGGCACGGCGAAGCCGATGGGCAGTCCCTTGTCGATCAGATCCCAGGCGCCCACGTTGAAGTGCGCGCCGATGATGGCCTCGCCGCTCTGGTAGGCGTTGGTGGCGGCGCCCGAGCTGTCGAAGAACAGCGCGGTGTCCAGCGATGCCAGCTTGGCGTACAGCGGCTCCAGGTTCGACGGGTCGACCGCGAACACCCGCGCCAGGAAGAAGATGAACGGCACGCCCGACGAGTTCGCCGGCGAGGGTATGGCCACGGCGCCGGCGTACTCGGGCTTCCACAAGTCCTTCCAGCTGGTCGGCGGCTGGGGCACTTCCTTGGTGTTGTAGGCGATGCCCAGCGAGTAGTAGCCGGTGCTGACCGCGTAGGCGCTGCCGCCATTGCGGTACACGCCCTGGTCGATGACGTTCTTCAGATTGGGTATGCCGGCGGGATCCAGCGCGTCCAGCACGCCGGCTGCGGCGGCCAGTTCGCTGATGCCGCCGTCCATCCAGGCCACGTCCATGGTGGGCGCGTCCTTCTGCTGCTGCAGCTTGGCCAGCGTGGTGGTGGAGGTGCCCACTTCCGGCACCACGGTCACGCCGGTGGCCTTGGTGTAGGGCTCGGCCACGCAGGCGCGGAACGCGTCGCCCCAGTTGCCGCCGTACCAGGCGACGGTGATCTTCTGCTGCTGGGCCAGCGCCTGGCCGGCGCTCAGCAGTCCGGCTGCCAGCAATGCGGCGCGCAGGGCGCGGCGGGTAGGTGTTGCCATGTCGGATTCCCCTTGTCGATTTATCGGCTCCGATCGGCCTGCGCCGGCGGGCGCTGCGGGACGGTGCCATAGGTGCATCTTGGGCGATCCCCGGGAAAACCAGCTTGAAGGCCTGGGACAAAAACTTGAATAATTGCGACATGGAAACCGCTATGTCCGCCGCTGCACCGTCTTTCTCCTATGACGATGAGTACAGCGGCCTGCCTCAGGGGAAACCCGCACTGACCGTAGGCATCGTGCTGCTGGACCAGTTCACGCTGGCCGCCTTTGCCGGATTGGTGGACGTCTTGCGGCTGGCGGGCGACCACGGCGGACGCAGCCGCCAGATCCATACTGCCTGGCGCGTCATGAGCTGGGACGGCAAGCCGCGCTGCTCCAGTGCGGGCTTGACCATAGACGTGGCCGACGGCCTGCCCGAAGACCCGACCCAGTTCGACTACGTGGCGGTTTGCGGCGGCAACGACTACTTCAATGGCCGCCTGCCCGAGCCCCTGCGCGACTGGCTGCGGCTGGCGGCGGCGCAGCGCGTGCGGCTCTTGGGCATCTGTACGGGCACCTTTGCGCTGGCGCAGGCCGACGTCATCGGGCCGCGCACGGTCTGCGTGCACTGGAACGTGCTGGATACTTTCCGCGAACGCTTTCCGCAGGCCCGGGCGGTGGTGGACCGGCTGTTCGTGGATGAAGGCGACCTGATTTCCTGCGCGGGCTCCACGGCCGCAATCGACCTGGCGCTGTACCTGGTGGCCCGGCACTGCGGGCGCGACAAGGCCCAGCAGGCGATGCGGCACATGATGCTGCAAGGCGTGCGCCCGGGGCGCGTGCCGCAGGCGCATTTCCACACGGACCTGTCGGGCATCCAGGATCTGCGCGTGCGCCAGGCCGCGCACTTCATCGAGCAGCGCATCGACAATCCGCCACCGCTGGATGCGATCGCGCGCTACGTCGGCGTCGGGCGCAGGCAGCTGGAGCGCGCCTTCCGCATGGCCACGGGCATGTCGCCGATGGCGTTCCAGCGGCAGTTGCGGCTGGAATACGGCAGCTGGCTGCTTTTGAACAATCCCAGCAGCATCACGCAGATCGCGCTGGACTGCGGGTTTGCGGATGGCGCGCATTTCTCGCGCGATTTCCGCGCGCATTTCGGCCAGTCGCCGCGCCAGTATCAGCAGGCCGCCGGCCGCGACGGCGGAGTCAGCGTGTTTCCCGCCTGAGGCTTCTGCACGGCTCGTTCCGGCGCCGGCAAGCCATGGGCTTATCAACGGAAGGAGACGACATGACCTATGACCTTTGGTACTGGGACGGCATCCCCGGGCGCGGCGAGTTCGTGCGCCTGGCCCTGGAGGCCGGCGGCATTCCCTACCGCGAATGCGCGCGCGAGCCCGGCGCGGATGAAGGCACGCTGGCCGCGGACCTGAGTTCGGCGCGCAAGCATCCGCCGTTCGCGCCGCCGTATCTGGTCGCGGGCAAAATGACGCTGGGGCAGACCGCCAACATCCTGCTGTTCCTGGGCGAAAAGCACGGCCTGGCGCCGGACTCGCTGGAAGGGCGGCTGTGGGTGAACCAGCTGCAGCTCACCATCGCCGACATGGTGGCCGAAGCGCACGACACGCATCATCCGATATCCGCCAGCGAGTACTACGAAGACCAGAAGGTCGAGGCCGCGCGCCGAGCGCGCAGCTTTCGCGAGGAGCGCATGCCCAAGTTCCTGGGCTATTTCGAACGCGTGCTGGGCGGGCCGCAGGCCTGGCTGGCGGGCGGCAAGCGCTGGACCTACGTGGACCTGTCGCTGTTCCACCTCGTGGATGGCCTGCTCTACGCTTTTCCGAAACGCATGGCGACCCTGGCCGTGCGTTATCAGAACGTCATGGCGCTGCATGCGCGCGTGGCGGCGCTGGCGGAATTGCAGCCTTACTTTGACAGCGGCAGGCGCTTGCCTTTCGGGGAAGGGATCTTTCGCCAATATCGCGAATTGGACGCGGCTTGAGTCCGGACAAACCCTGGTGTTGCTGAATCCCGATTTTTTTGATCGGTCTCTTGAAAATCTTGAGACCCGCTCATTTTTAAGATTAAATATTTGCAAATTGTTTAATAAATATTTCCATTTGTCTCGCGGCAGATAGGTCGAACGGCATCAAACCACCCGGACTCCGGGCAGGAGACGTCAAGATGAAATGGATCACTCTCAGCCAACTGCTGCGCATGGACCGTGGCATACAGAAGGCCGACATGCTTGGGCAGGTCGCGGCAATCCACAACGCCCAGGCCGTCATCGAGTTCGACCTGGACGGGCACGTCCTGGCGGCGAACCCGAACTTCCTGAACACCATGGGTTATGCGCTGGACGAGATCGCGGGGCAGCACCACCGCATGTTCGTCGATCCGGCAGAGCGTGCATCGGCCGCCTATGCGGAATTCTGGAGCCGCCTGCGGCAAGGCGGGCGCGATGCGGGGCGTTACCGCCGCATCCGCAAGGACGGCAGCGACGTCTGGCTGCAAGCGTCCTACAACCCGATTCACGACCGCCGCGGCAGGCTGGTGAAAGTGGTCAAGTACGCCGTGGACATCACCGCGCAGCAACAGCGGCAGGCGGACGTGGAAGGCCAGCTGGCCGCGATCTCCAAGGTGCAGGCCATCATCGAGTTCGAGCTCGACGGCACCATCATCCGCGCCAACGATCTGTTCCTGGGCGCGGTGGGCTATCGCGCGGACGAGATCCAAGGGCGCCACCACAGCATGTTCGTCCCGCCTGAAGAGGCGCGCGGCGAGGCATACAAGGAATTCTGGCGCAGGCTGCGCAACGGCGAACATGACACCGGGCAGTACCTGCGCATCGGCAAGGGCGGTCGCCAGGTCTGGATCGAAGCCAGCTACAACCCGATCTTCGATGCCGAGGGCCGCCCGGTCAAAGTCGTCAAATACGCGACCGACATCACGCGGCGTTTCACCGCCGCGCAGACCTTGCGCGTCGCGGTCCAGGGCCTGACCGAAAACGCCGAGCGCGCGGGCCAGGCCAATACGCTGGCGCTGGACGCCTGCAGGGTGGCCGAGCAGGGCGGCCATACCGTGCAGGAAGTGGTGCAGACCATGGGCGGCATCACCCAGAGCTCGCGCCGCATCTCGGAAATCATCGGAGTCATGGACGGCATCGCCTTCCAGACCAACATCCTGGCGCTGAACGCCGCGGTCGAGGCCGCGCGCGCCGGCTCGCACGGCAAGGGGTTCGCCGTGGTCGCGGCCGAGGTCCGCAGCCTGGCGCAGAACAGCGCGGCGGCAGCCAAGGAGATCAAGGACCTGATCACTTCCTCGGTGCAGCAGGTCGAAAGCGGCGCGCGCCAGGTCCAGTCGGCAGGCTCTACCATGGACGATATCGTGGCATCGTCGCGCCGCGTGACTGAAATCATGGCGGAGGTGGTGGAGGTGTCGCTGGCCCAGTCCGCCAGGCTCGGCGAAGTCACCGAGGACATCACGCAGCGGGCGGGAGAGGCTGCGCGCGGCGCGCCGCCGGCGGCCGCCGCGGTCAGGCCCGTGGCGCCAGCGCTGCGGGCCAGGCCGGCCGCCAATGGACCGCTGCAGCCGCAGGCCGAGCGGCAGTACGTGCGCTACTGAGCCGGCGCCGCCGGTCCGATGCGCTATAAAGACGGTATTGATCTGAACCCGCAGGCCCGGGCAGGGACCCTCTGCCCGGGCCGCGTCATTTGCAGCCACCGTCCATGACCGAATCCGAAGCACTGGCTCTCGCCTCGCACCGCCATTACAAGGGCGGCCTCTACCTCTATGTGGGCACCGCCCGCCACTCCGAAACCGAGGAATCCCTGGTGGTCTATGAACACCTCTGGCCTCACGAGCGGGGCTTGTGGGTGCGTCCGGCCGATATGTTCTTCGGTCAGCTGCCCGACGGCACGCCCCGCTTCGCGCCCTTGCGGCCGGCGGAGTAAGGCCGTGGCGTTCTACTACCGGCGGCCGCGCGCAAGCGGCGCTGCGCCTGCCCGCGCGACGGGCGGCAAGGCGGGCGGCGAGGCGTTGGCCGCCGCGTTGCAGGCATTGCGCGGTCCGTTCATCGTGGCCGACCTGGAAACCACCGGCCTGTCCACAGCTACCTGCGAGATCCTGGAGTTCGCGGCGGTGCGCGTGGGCGCGGCAGGCGCGCTTGAGCGGGAGTACACGCAGGTCGTGCGCACGCGCGGGCCGGTGCCGCCCTTCATCAGCCGCCTGACCGGCATCACGCAGGCCGAGGTCGACCGCGACGGCGTGCCGGTGGCGCAGGCGTTTTCCTCCTTCCTGGATTTCGTCGAAGACCTGCCGGTGTTCTTCCACAATGCCTCGTTCGACCGGCGTTTCCTGGGCGCGGCGGCGGATCTGACCGGCCTGCCGTTTGCCAACTCGACCCATTGCACGCTGGCGCTGGCGCGGCGCGCATGGCCGGAGCTGCCCTCGCACAAGCTGGAGATCCTGGCGCGCCATGTGGGCGCTTCGGATCCCACCCACCGCGCGCTGGCCGACGTGCGCACCACCGTGGCCGTGGCGTTGGCGGCGAGTTCCCGCCTGGCCGCGGGCTAGGAGTTTCGATGTCTGACCTGGAACAGATCCGGCTGGCCGTGCGCCGGTTTACCGAAGAGCGGGAGTGGCAGCCCTTTCATACGCCCAAGAACCTGGCGATGGCGCTGGCCGGAGAGGCGGGCGAACTCGTGTCCCTGTTCCAGTGGCTGAGCGAGGCCGAGTCGCGCCAGATGCCGCCGGAGAAACTGGCGGATGCCGCGGACGAAATCGCGGATGTGCAGATGTACCTGGTGGCCCTGGCCGACCAGCTCGGCATCGATATCGCCGACGCGGTCGCAGGCAAGATGGTCAAGAATGCGCGGAAGTATCCGGCGGATCGTTTTCGCGGCAGCGCGCGCAAGTACGACGATCCGCCCGAACAGCCCTGACTCGCGCGCGGCGCGGCCAGGCCGGCCGCCTCAGAGCACTTTTTGCTCGTGATGCACCTGCGGCGGTTCAACGAAAAAGCCCGCCACCAGCTTGCGCCATTCCTGGAAATCGCTGGATTCGCGGAAATCCACCATGTGGTTCTCGACGGTTTCCCAGTCCACCACCAGCGTATAGCGCTGCGGTTGTTCGATGCTGCGGTATAGCTCCATGCCGTGGCAGCCGCGGGCCCGCAAGAACAGCGGCTTCGCCTGCGCGACGCCTGCTTCGAACAGCGCTTCCTGTCCTTCGCGGACATGGATGCTGGCAATCTCCTGGATCATGGTCTGGTCTCCAAACAGATGAGGCCGGGTAGCGCCCGGCCGGCCGCCGTAGTATCGCTGAAATTTCCGGACCGGGCGCGCCCAGGACCCTGCCGCTTCAGTTGTGCGCGTTAGGGAAATTGCCCGAGGCGGCGACGCTCATTCCCATCCATAGAGTTGAACCCGCATGCGCGCGCGGCGCCGCAGGCGCGGTTTCCCTCGTCCATACGCACGGGCGCCGCGCAAGATTGCCGCAAATCTGGCCGATTGTTTTACAGCCGGGCGTCGTCCATCGGGACCCGGTCGCCCGTTTAGGCGATATCGACTTGCCTAGGACGGCGCAATCATTCCGTACCAATACGAAAGTCCCACGCCTTTCGTCATTGTCCAGGCGTGGCGCTGAGCGGTAACGGTCCGCGCCGGTCGGTCGCCGGTAATCGTGAATCCGTGCATGCACGGAGCAGGAGGAGCTGAAATGAAAAAGCTCATGGCAGTCGCCGCGTTGTCCTTGTTCGCTGTCTCGGCCTATGCGGACCCTGGTGGCTCAATCACGGGTCACGCGGGCGCAATCAATGGCACCGCGTCATCCATCTCCACGGGTAGCTCCGTGGCCGCCACCCAGATCAATGGCTACGGTTCATCCACCCAGGTGTCGTTCGGCATGACGGGCGGCGTTGCGGAGGTGGGGGGTACCTTCAGCCGCGATGGCACGCAAGTGGTCACCAGCACGCGACAGTACGCCAATAGCGATTCGTACGGCCATGTCTCGGGCAATGCGCCCATCATGGTGGGCGACAGCATCGCCAATGGCGGCGCCACGTTCGCCAAGACGGATACCAGCGCTTCGGCGACGGGCTCCTTCCATGCGGTGAATGTGGGTGCGTTCGGGTCGATACACGGCATCGGCCCGGTGGGCCATGTCGGCGGTTTCAATCACTGACCCAGTTATCCGGACGGCTTCGGCCGTCCGGGCGAGGGGACATCATGAAGACCATAGTGCTTGCCATTTCCCTGTCGCTGGCGGCGGTGTCCGCCGGCGCCCAGACCAGCAGTTCCAGCGCGACGACATCGGCGTCCTCGGGATCGACCAACGCCGGCAACAATCAGGGCATCACGCTCAACTCCAGCAACAGCGGGACCAGCACGCTGCGCAGCGTGCCGCCGCTGGGCGGACAGAGTTTCTACGGTTCATTCTCGTCCGACAGCTGCATGGTTTCGGCGGGCGGGGGCGGCGCCGTGGTTGGCTTCGGCATGAACGTTGCGATTCCGATCGAGGACCAGAAGTGCAGCCTGCGGCGCAACTTCGAGCGGACCATGCAGGCGGCCGCCTCGACCAAGGATGCGGACCGTTCGCGCCGTCTGGAGACCGCGGCCATCGACATCCTGTGCCAGACCGACGACCGCACCAAGGCGGCGCTGGTGGCGCAGGGGCTGTGCACCAATCCCGCATTGACGACGGCGGATCACCGTTTCGACAGCAACGCGGTGGCGCAGGCGGCGCCGCCCGCAGGCGGCCCGGTGCTGGCCGACCGGCCTGCGCCGCCCGCGCCTCCCGCGCCCGAGGCGCAGGCCTATCCGGTGCGCAGCGTGCAGAGCGCCGCGCTGGCGTCTCCGCCGCTGCGCAACCGCACCTATACCGATCTGTATACGCCGGGCTGAGGCGGGAGTCCTGTGCGTCCCGCGCGGGGCGGGACGAAGCCAGGATGTGTGGACGCTAGGATTGCGCGGGCGGCGGGACGGCGAGAGGGGCCGACGCCGGCAGCGGGGCCGAGGCCAGCAGCATGGTGGGCGGCGACGACACCTCCAGGCCCGCGTCATGCAGGCGCTTGAGCAGGGTGAACAGCAAGGCGCTGCGCACGCCGTAGGCCGCCCGGGGCGAGGACACGTAGCCCTTGGCGTTGAAGATCAGGTTGCCGCCTTCGATGCCGTCCAGAAAGACGTTGGGAGCGGGCGTGTCCAGCACGTCCTCGTGGTCCGAGAAGGCTCGTAGAATCAATTCGCGCACCTGCTCGGCATCGGTGGATAGCGGCAAGGGCAGCTTGATCTGCACCAGCCCCAACGGATTCGAACGGGTCACGTTGCGCACGGTCTTGGTGACGAACTCCGAGTTCGGCACGATCACCGTGGAGCGGTCGCCCATCTGGATTTCCGTGGCGCGCACGTTGATGCGCAGGATGTCGCCCTCGACCCCGCCCAGCGACACCCAGTCGCCCACCTTGACCGGGCGCTCGGCCAGCAGGATCAGGCCGGACACGAAGTTCTGCACCACCGCCTGCAAGCCAAAGCCGATACCCACCGACAGTGCGCTCGCGATCCACGCCACGCGTTCCAGTCCTATGCCCGCGGCCGACAGCGACAGCGCCACGGCGATCACGAAGCCGGCATAGCCGAACAGCGTGGCGGCCGACAACTGCATGCCCGGATCCAGCTCGGTCGTGGGCAAGTAGCGGTTGGACAGCCAGCGCTTGAGCATCTTCACGGCCAGCAGCGACAGCCCCAGCACCATCAGCGCCTGCAGCACCGCGCCGGGGCGGATCTGGGCTTCGCCGATGGCGAGCCCCTTGCGCAACTGATCGAAGCGCTGCAGCAGGTCCATCGGCGCTTCGCCGAAGGGCGCCAGCAGCAGGATCACGGCCAGCAGGCCGACCGCCACGCGGCCCACGCCCGACAGCAGCACGGCAGCCTGGTCGCGCATGCTGGGCGCTTCGTGCTCGCCGCCGTCGCGGTGCGAGGTGCCCAGCAGCGTGCTGAAGCCGTCCTCGATCAAGGTGGACAGCAGATAGGCCGAGGCCAGCACGATCAGCACCCACAGCACCTGCTTGACCATGAAGCTGCCGAACGCCACATAGCCCGCCAGCAGGCTGGCCAGGCTCAGGATCAGCACGGTCCAGACCGCGCCCAGCAGCAGCGACACCCAGAAGGGGATCGGCGCCTCGTTTTCCTGCATGGCCTGGCGCCGCAGCCGGCGGCTGATGGCCAGCACCGCGCCCAGCGTCGCCATGGTCAGGACCGCGACGATGCCGGTCAGCGTGATGGTGGTGGTCAGGCTGGCGTTCAACAGCACTGGCAGGCGTTCGGCCAGCCAGATCATCACCACCAGCACGCCCAGCACGCCGGGCAGCCAGCGCAGCCGCGTCGCCACAATGTCGCTGACGGGCGGCAGGCGCCACGACGGCCGGTTCGCGGACAGCAGCGCATAGCCCAGGCCGGACACGTAGCCGCCGAAGCACACCGTTCCCACCAGGTTGGCCAGCAGCGACGAGGTGTTGTCGCTCAGCTGCGAATTCCAATCCAGCCCCATATGGATCAACAGCGCGACCACACCCGGCGTGGCGACGGCCAGGACCACATGCGTAACCGCTAGAAAGGAGCGGCGCAGACGCCCCGGCGGCACGCGTGTGGCGGTTATCCGCAGCAGCACCCGGCCGATGGCGACACGCAGGGCGATCGTCAGCGCGATCGCCGCGCCCAAAAGCAGCCAGCCCCATTTCGGCGTCTGTCCGACCGCGGTCGCGAGGTCGTCGCGTAGCGCTTCCAGGCGTTCCAGGTCGCGCGGGAACTCCTCCCGGAACTCGGTCCAGAATTGGTCGGACAGGAAGGAATCGCGCCGCTCGCCCAAGCGCGCCTGGAACTGCTTGCGCCGCTGCGCCGAGATCTGCTCGGCCGTTTGCCCGGCGTCCACGGACAGCAGCCTGGCCAGCTTGATCTGCGCGTCCAGCGCCCGGCTGGTCTTGTCCAGCTGCATGCGCTGGGCGGCGACGTCGGAGGCTTCCTTGATGCCTTCGGGCGGCGTGCCCAGCTCGCTCAGCCGGGCCGTCACGCTGGCCAGCTGAGGCGTCAGGGCCTCGGCGGCGGCGTCGGCCTTGGACTGGATGTCCAACGCGTCGCTGCGCTGTTTCACCAGGGTGGCGTCATCGGTTTCGTCGGCGACGCGCTTGCGGATGTCGTCGATCTGCTTGCGCGCGGTCGCCAGCGCCGCTTCCGTGTCCGCCGGCGTGGGCGGCGCCGCGGCATGGGCCGGCAGCAGGACAAGCACTAGCAGCAGCGCCGCGATCAGCGCAGTGAAAATGGAGGCGCGGGCGCGACGAGGTTGCGCGCGCAGGGTTAGGGAAGTCTGTGTCATGTTCTGGGGCGAGTCGCTCGCATTCGAGGCGGGAGCATAGCAAGCCGCCGCCTCATCCGTTGCAACAAAAACGAGCGCTGCGGCCCTATTTTTTTTGGTGCGCCCGACGGCCGTTGTGGCGGCGCGGACCCAGGGTAGAAATAGGGCCGGATAGGCGATCGGACGCCGCAGGCAGGCTCTGCTGCGGGCGCCGTCCGCAAACCCTATTTACGCGGCCAACGTTTGGATTCAACTCAAACAGGACGGGCGCTCGGCGCGGCGCGCTTTTTCGGCTTGCCCAGCACCGCGTCGCATACCTCCAGCCAGGCGTGGGCGGCATACGACAAATAGCCGGACCGCTGCCAGATATGGCCGACCTCCCATTGCATGCCGGACTTGGCCAGCTTGGCGGTGCTCAGGCCGCGCGTCTTCATGCGCTGCATCAGGGGTTCCGGCAGCAGCGCCACGCCCAGGCCCGCCGAGGCCATCGCCACCAGAAAGTCCCAGTGCGCGCTCTGGGCCGCGATGCCGGGCTGGAAGCCGGCATCGGCAAACGCCTGACGCAAGCGCCGGGTGATGGCGAAGTCGTCCGTGGGTATCAAGAGGCGCGCATCGCGCAGGGCGGAGAGCGGCAGCGAGGTCTTGCCGGCCCAGGGCGCGTCGGGCGGGCCGATCACCCAGATCGGGTAGCTGCCGAAGGGCTGGGCGGCCAGGCCGCCGTCTGGCGCAATAGGAAGAATGGTTGCGCCCACCTCCAGTTCGCCGCTGGCGACCAGGCCTTCCACGGCCTGGCCGGTGCCTTCGCGCAGGGTCAGGTGGATGCCCGGATGCAGTTCACGGAAGCGCTTGACCACAGGCGTGAACAGCAAGTTGATCATGGGCGGAATTCCGACCTCGAGCGCGCCGCGGCGCAGGTCCGCGGTCTGGCGCAATTCTTCGGACAGCTGGCGCATCGTTTCCAGCACCTGCAGGCCGCGCTGGTACATGACCCGGCCGGTGTCGGTGGGGCGGGCGGTGTGGCCGTCGCGGATCAAGAGCGGCGTGCCGGCCTCTTCCTCCAGCTGGCGGATCATCTTGCTTACCGTCGACTGCGTCACGAACAGCGTCTTGGCCGCCTGCGTGAAGCTGGCGTGCTTGACGGTTTCGACGAAGTACCGCAATGCGCGCACGTCCATGGACCGGGACTCCCTCGCGCGTTATGCGCAAAACTCTCAAACGATGAAAAAAATGACTTATTTGGATGATTTTAAGTCATTACGAGATTTGAGCCGGCCTTCCTATACTGCCGAAAATTCGTTCCCGGACCGCTTCGAGTCGGCCCGGGAACCTCGGGAAACGCCGCGTCAGACGGCGCCTGGGCGCACAGCGGCAACGCCGCGCCCCGCCGCACGTAGGCCCTTGAATCTGGAGACACCATGCATCTCGACCGTATCCGCCACCCTGGGCTGCGCGCCAAGATCACTTCCGCCGATCAGGCGGCTTTGCTGGTTCAGGACGGCATGACCGTCGGAATGAGCGGCTTCACCCGCGCAGGCGACTGTAAGTCGGTGCCGGCGGCGTTGGCGGCCCGCGCCGAGCGCGAGCCGCTCTCCATCACCCTGATCACCGGCGCATCACTGGGCCATGACACGGACAAGATGCTGGCGCAGGCCAACGCGCTGGCGCGCCGCATGCCGTTCCAGGTCGACACGACCCTGCGCCGCAAGATCAACCAAGGTGAAATCGCCTTCATCGACCAGCACCTGTCGGAAACGGTCGAACAGCTGCGCGCGGGCCATATCGGCCCCATCAACGTCGCCATCATCGAGGCCGCCGCCATTACCGAGACCGGCGCCATCGTGCCGACCATGTCGGTAGGCAACTCCGCCTCTTTTGCGCAGCAGGCGGACGTCATCATCATTGAATTGAACATGGGCGTGCCCGCCGCCATCGAGGGCCTGCACGATATCTACGTGCCCGAAGCCCGTCCGGCGCGCCAGCCCATCGGCCTGGTTTCCCCCGACCAGCGTATCGGCCAGTCCTGCATCGAAGTGGATCCGGCCAAGATCGCCGCCATCGTCATCACGCAAGAGCCGGACAGTCCGTCCAACGCCTTGCCGCCCGACGAGGAAACCAATGCCATCGCCGGCCACATCAATGACTTCCTGCGCCGCGAGGTCGACGCCGGCCGCCTGACCAACGAGCTGCTGCCCTTGCAGGCCGGCATCGGCACCATCGCCAACGCGGTGCTGCACGGCTTCGAGTCGTCCAGCTTCGAGAACCTGACGATGTATTCGGAAGTGCTGCAGGACAGCGCCATCGAACTGCTGGACCAGGGCAAGCTCGCGTTCGCGTCGGCCTCTTCGATCACGGTGTCCAAGCCCGTGTACGAAAAGATCCTGGCCAACATGGAGCACTACCGCGAGCGCATCGTGCTGCGCCCGCAAGAGATCAGCAACGCGCCCGAGATCGTGCGCCGTCTGGGCATCATCGCCATCAACACGGCGCTGGAGTTCGACATCTACGGCAACGTCAATTCCACCCACGTGGGCGGCACGCACATGATGAATGGCATCGGCGGTTCGGGCGACTTCGCGCGCAACGCGCACCTGGCGATCTTCGTGTCCAAGTCCATGGCCAAGAACGGCGACATCTCCAGCGTGGTGCCCATGGTGTCCCATGTCGACCACACCGAGCACGATGTCGATGTGCTGGTCACGGAATGCGGCCTGGCGGACCTGCGCGGCCTGGCGCCGCGCGAACGCGCGCGCGCGGTGATCCAGAACTGCGTGCATCCGTCCTACCGCGACGCCCTGCAGGATTATTTCGACCGTGCCTGCGAACGCGGCGGCCAGACGCCGCATCTGCTGGAGGAAGCGTTCTCCTGGCACCAGCGCTTCAATGAAACCGACACGATGCGGCCGGCCAGCCCGGCTGCGCGCAAGGTAGCCTGAGGTCCGCCGCGACGCGAGCCTGCCGCCGCCGCGACGCCTGCCGGGTTTGCGTGCGTAGCGCATCCCGGCTTGCGGATCGTGGTTTTCGCTGGCGTCGCGATTTGGTAGAGGTAAGGCAGCGGAGGCTGTCTTACCTTTTTTTTGCGTGGGTTTTCTTGCCGGGGCCGGACTTGGGGATGGTCAGGTTTTCGCGCGACATCTCCAGCTCGTCGCGCAGCCACTGCTTCAGTTCCACCAGCGGCGCCCAGTCGCGCAGGCTGGGCCGGTAGACCAGGTGATAGGTCTGCGCCTGTTCGTACTCGATGCTGATCGGAGAAATCTGCACCAGCCGGCCTGAGCACAGCGCATCCGCGGCCAGCAGTTGGCGTCCCAGCGTGATGCCCAGCCCTTGCTCGGCGGCCTGCATCATCATGCCGGCATCGTTGAAGGAAGCCACCGGCGTGACGGGTGTGTCCAACCCGGCGGCGCTGAACCACGATTGCCAGAGCTCGCGCTCGCCCAGCAACGGTTGGCGCGCCAGCGTCTGGGGCGAGTAGTCTGGAAGCGCCGCCGCGGTTTCGGGCGACGCCAGGACGATCAGGGGCAGCGGCGTGTTGAACAAAGGTTCCGATTCCACGCCCGCCCAGGGGCCGCGCCCAAAACGCAGCGCGGCGTGAAAACCGTCGCGCAACAGATCCACCACCTGCTGCGACGTTTCGATTTCCAGTGTCAGACCCGGATTGCGCTCGCGCCAGCGCGCCATGCGCGGCAACAGCCAGCGTTGCGCGAAAGAGGGCAGCACCGACACGCGCAAGCGCTGCTCGCTGCCAGAGGCTGCGGCCGACGCCGCCATCGTCCCTTCATCCAGCAGCGCCATGGCGCCCTGCACACTGCACAAGAGCGCGGCGCCGGCCGAATTCAGAACGATGCCCCGGCCGCTGCGCTCGAACAGGGGAAAGCCCAATTGGGTTTCCAGCACCTTGATCTGCTGGCTGACGGCGCTGTGGGTCAGATGCAGCCGTTCGGCGGCCGCGCGCAGATTCTGCAGCTCGGCCACGGCACGGAAGGCGGGGAGGGTACTGAGCGGCAGGCGCATGATGGGGACCCAGGGAGAGATTGGTCATCATAGCTTACCGATATCCCCAAAACAATTCGATTTTCAGCGGGGTATTGGGCGACTACGCTTACCAAAGTGCATAAATACCTGGAGCCCATCATGTCTGCACAGCTTTGCACCCCGTCTTCTTCCGCCCTGGCCGCCATTGCCAGGGATCGCCAACAGTCCCCCGCACAGCCGGTCGCGGCGCAGCCCGCCGAGCTGGCGGCGCCGCGCGCGGGATTCATCGCGATGCTTGCGGCCGCCTATCGCAAGCGCCGCAATGAAGCGCGCCTGCGCCAACTGGCTGCCGATCTGGATGAGCACATGCTGCAGGATCTGGGCGCGCCCGGATGGCTGATGAACGAGGTCGCGGTCAAGCGCGACCTGGCGCGCTTGCGCGACGTGGACTACCTGCGCTGGTAGGTGGGGCTTTGGCCTCTGGTAAGCGGCCCGGCGTCCTTGCCGATTCCCCTTCGCGGCCCCGTCTCCTATTAGGCAGGAGCGGGGCCGCGCGCTTGCCAGGAGGATGGTCTGTCTCTAGCTCTCTATATATAGCGAGGCGGAGGGCGCTAGAGCGCGCGGCTGGTGAGGCGTCGCAGATGGTGGATGCATCTGGAACAAATATTTGGCCGCATGGCATGACAGACGGAAAACTTGTGCTATAGTCTCGCTCCTTCGCAGTTCGGACAATTCTGAAACGCGAAGCCAAGCAAGCACAACAGGTCAAGCAAGAAGATTCGAGCCAGGCCTGCCGCAAAGCACTCAGAAATGAACGCCGCGCGGTTATTGCAAGGATTGCA
>NZ_JAOCAT010000011.1:0-185764 GCF_029839485.1 Achromobacter sp. GD03932 | reverse complement strand
CCGGCCGCTGGGACGGGTGGTGTGCTTGACGTTCTTCTCCCCGACGAGGAAGAGAGAAAGATCTTGCAGGGACGCCAAAGACGGCCGCGCGGGCGGCCTTCTTTGGCATATGGATATCGTTAGTCGTGCGAGAGACGCTGCGCGCTGACGCAGGCCCACGCTCATATGCAGCTCGTCGACCAACAACGCTTCCTGCTCGAGCACGGACGATCATCAGCGCGCAGCGCCATCACAAATCGCAAGACACCGCGTAAGCCCCAATAGGCCGCCCGGGCGGCCTATTGGGGCGAGCATCGTAAGACCTTCGCCCACCCCCACCGTCCGCGAGAACCCTACGAAGTCCGGTCACCCCAGCTGACGTCAAGTTTCCAAAGCGGAGCCTGGCGCATCGCAGGCCCCCGACGCGCCAGGCGCCTTAAGAACCCGCCGCCGCACCGCCAGCAGACTCAGCATCATCCCCACCGAGCGCCTGATAAACCGTCACCTGATTCACCAGCCGATTCAACATATTCTCATCCCGCGAAACCTCAGCCACCCGCCGCTTCTCCTGCGCATCCAGCCAATCCTTCAGCGGCACGGCCCCCGCCCGGTAGCGCACTTCGTACAGCCGCTCGGCCTCGCGCGCCGCGCGCAGAGATGCATCCAGCTGTTCCGCCTGCAAGCGCAGTTGCGTGCGATTGGACAACGCGTTCTCCACGTCCGCCATCGCCTGGTACAGCGCCTGCCGGAAATTCACCACGCGCTCTTCGTAGTCGGCCTTGGAGATCTTGATGTTGAGCTGCATCTGGTTCCATTGCAGGAACGGCAGCGTCAGCGCCGCCCCCAGCGAGCCTACCGGGTTCTTCAGAACGTCGGACAGCGAGGGGCTCGAGCTTCCCAAGGCGCCGGTCAGCGTCAATGGCGGATAGAAGCTGGCGCGGGTCGCGTCGACGGTGGATAGGGACTGGCGCAGGCGCAGTTCGGCGGCGCGCAGGTCGGGACGGCGGCCCAGCAGGTCGGCCGGCACGCCGGCGCGCGCTTGCGGCAAGGGATAGCCCGGCAACCGCGCCGGGTCGGCCATCATGCGGTCCGGCGGGCCGTCGAACAGGATGGTCAGCGCGTTGGCGTACTCCACGCGCTGCTGCACCAGCAGCGTATGAGCGGCTTCCTGGCTGGCCACGGTCTGTTCGGCCTCGGCCATTTCCAGCGCCGACGCGCCGCCCGCCGCGTACTGCGCCCGCACCAGATCCTGCGTCTTGCGCGCGTAGGCGATGCTCTCGGCGCTACTGGCGATGCGCTGGTTGATGAAGGCGGTCTGCCAGTACAGCGTGGCGGTAGTGCCCACCAGGGACTGCGCGGCGCTCTGCCGGTCCTGCTCGGTCGCCAGAGCGTCCCATTGCGCCGCGTCGCGCTGGCTGGACAGCTTGCCCCACAGATCCGCTTCGTAGCTGACGGTCAACTGCACGGCGTTGGTCCGGGTAATGGCGCGATCGCCGTACAGGTTGCGGTTGCGCGTCACATCGGCATTGCCGCCCAGTTGCGGCAGCAGCTTGTCCTCGGTGATTCCAGCCTGGTACTGCGCCCGGCGCACGCGGATCGCGGCGGCGGCCAGGTCGTTGTTGCGCGCGAGCGCGGCGTCGACCAGGCCGTTGAGCGTTGGGTCGTTGAAATTGCGCCACCACTCGCCGCCATCGGCCAGCGGCCCGGCCTGGAAGTCGCCGGCAGGCGCATGGGTCCAGGCCGCGGGGGTGGACGTCAGCGGCCGTTCGTAGTCCGTATGCAGCAGGCTGCCGCAGCCGGCCAGGGCCAGCAGCAGCGTCAGGGCGGCGGGTTTGCAGATCAGGGAAACCGCTTTCATCTTCCTCATTCCCGGGCCAGGGCCTCGACGGGATCCAGACGCGCCGCATTGCGCGCCGGCAAATAGCCAAAAAGCACACCGATCAAGGTCGAGCAGCTGAACGCCGCCACCATCGATGTCGTGGAATAGATCATCTGGAACGACCCGCGCGTCGCCTTGGAAACCAGCACGCCCAGCCCCAGCGACAGCACGATG
Source organism: Achromobacter sp. GD03932 (assembly GCF_029839485.1). NCBI lineage: Bacteria > Pseudomonadati > Pseudomonadota > Betaproteobacteria > Burkholderiales > Alcaligenaceae > Achromobacter > Achromobacter sp. GD03932. Next base: position 183,732 of record NZ_JAOCAT010000011.1, on the reverse strand, counting down.
CCGATGGCGCCGCCTATCAGGCACACCAGCACCGCTTCAATCAGGAACTGCTGCATGATGTCGCTGCGCCGCGCCCCCACCGCCATGCGCACGCCGATCTCGCGGGTACGCTCGGTCACGGAAACCAGCATGATGTTCATGACCCCGATGCCGCCCACCATCAGCGAGATGAGCGCAATCATGGACACCAGCAGCGTCATGGTCGCGGTGGTGCGTTCGATGGTCTTGCGGATCGCGTCCGTGTTGAACACGAAGAAATCCTTGGTCACGTGGCGCCGCGTCAGCACGCGGACGATGGCCTGTTCCGCCGCGGCGGGCGGCGAGGCGTCATTGACGCGCACCGTGATGCTCTTCAGATGCTGCTGGCCCAGCACGCGCGACAGCGCCGTGGTGTAGGGAACCCAGACGTTCAACGAGTCGTTGCTGCCGAAGACGGTTTCCTTCTTTTGCGTCACCCCGATCACGCGCGCCGGCATCGATCCCAGAAATACGACTTGCCCGATGGGCTCGGTATGCGAACCGAACAGCTTGCGCCGGGTGGCGTCATCGATCACCACTTCCTGCGCGCGCCGCAACACGCTGGTTTCGTCGAAGAACTTGCCCTGGGCCAGCTTGATGGCGCGCACGCGGAAATATTGCTCGCCCACGCCCTGGATCACGCCGGTCACCGACACGTTGCGATAGCGCAGCGTGTTGCTGGTCGAGACTTCCGGCGTGACGCTGTCCACGTAGGACTCGCGCGCCAGGGCGTCGGCGTCGGCCGGCACCAGGGTGCGGATATTCACGGCCTTCTCGTCGCCGAAGTCCTTGCCCGGAAAGATCTCCACCGTGTTGGTGCCGATTTCGCTGATGTCGTCCAGGATTTTGCGGCGCGAGCCTTCGCCCAGCGCCACCACCGACACCACGGCCGCGATGCCGATGATGATGCCCAGCATCGTCAGCGAGGTGCGCAGCCGGTGCGCGTTCATGGCCAATAGCGCCATGCGCAGCGCCTCGCGGCAACGGTCCAGGTAAGCCTGCCAGACGGGCCGCGCGGCCAGCGCCGGCGCGTCTTCCTTGATGCGCTCGGTCCGCGGCGCGTCGGGATTGCGCTTGTCGGCGACGATCTCGCCGTCGCTGATCTCGATGATGCGCTGGGCGTGGCGCGCCACGTTCATGTCGTGCGTGACGATGATGATGGTATGGCCAGCCGCGTTCAGTTCTTCCAGGATGCGCAGCACCTCCTGGCCGGTGTGCGTGTCCAGCGCGCCGGTCGGCTCGTCGGCCAGGATGATGTCACCGCCATTCATCAGCGCGCGCGCGATGCTGACGCGCTGCTGCTGGCCGCCGGACAGCTGCCCGGGCCGGTGCCCGGTCCTGTCGCCCAGGCCCAGCCGCCGCAGCAGTTCGTCGGCACGCGCCAGGCGCGCCTCGCGCCGCTTGCCGGCGTAGACGGCCGGCACCTCGACGTTGCCCTGCGCGGTCAGGTCCGACAGCAGGTGGTAACGCTGGAAGATGAAGCCGAAGTGCTCGCGGCGCAGTTCGGCCAGTTCGTCCGGGTCCAGCTCGCCCGTGCTGCGGCCGTCAACCCGGTACTCGCCGCGGGTGGGACGGTCCAGGCAGCCCAGGATGTTCATGAGCGTGGACTTGCCCGACCCGGACGCGCCCACGATCGCCACCATCTCGCCGGACTCGATGGCCAGGTTGATGTCCTTCAGGACCGCGATGGTCTGCTCGCCCGCGGGAAACTCGCGGCGCACGCCCTTAAGCGAGATCAGAGGCCCGCTCATGTCAGGCTCCCGGCGCGGCGGCCGGCGCGGCATCCGCCGACACGACGCGCTCGCCCACCTCCAGCCCTTCCAGCACCTGCGCCTGGACGTTGTTGTTCATGCCTATCCTGACCTGGCGCGTTTCGGTCTTGTTGTCCTTCAGGACCACGCGCACGGCGTAGCGGCCGTCCTGGCCGCGCTTGCCCAGCGCCGAGGCCGGCACCACCACCGTGTCCTTGGCCTCGCCCAGCACGATGAAGACCTGGGCGGTCATGGAGATGCGCAGCTTCTCGTCCGGGTTGGGCACGTCGAACAGGCCGTTGTAGTAGACGGCGGCGGTGGTGGAGCTGCCGCTGGCCGATCCGGTCAGGGAAGACGTCGCGTCGTCCTTCTGCACCGAATCCGGCGCCGGTTCCACCGCGCGCAGCTGGGCGCGGTAGCGCTCGTCGGGCTCGCCCAGGATGGTGAAGTACACCGGCAAGCCCGGCTTCACGCGGGTGACGTCGGCTTCCGAGATCTGCGCCTTGATGGTCATGGTGTCGACCTGAGCCACTTTGATGATGGTGGGCGCGCTCTGGATGGAGTTGACGGTCTGGCCTTCCTTGGTCACCACCGCGACCACCATGCCGTCGATGGGCGAGACGATGCGGGTGTAGCCCAGGTTGACGCGGGCGGTGTCGACCTGGATCTCGGCCTGCGCGATCTGCGCGTCCAGCGAGGCGATCTCGGCGCGGGTCACGCCCAGCGTCGCCTCGGCGCTCTCGTAGGCCTCGCGCGAACTGGCGTCGGCCGCCAGCATCTGCCGCTGGCGGCGGAAGGCCAGCTCGGCCTGCTTCAGCGTGGCGACCTTGGCGGCCCGCTCGGCGCGGCGGGTCTGCTGGGCGGCCTCGGCGTTGCGCAGCTCGTTCTGCTGGGTCATGTCGTCGATCTCGGCCACCAGCTGGCCCTTTTTGACGCGGTCGCCCAGCGCCACCTTCAGGGACTTCAGCTGGCCGGTGGCCTGGGCGCCGACGCTGACGCGTTCGATGGCGTCGATGGTGCCGCTGGCCAGCACGCTGTCTTCAAGATCGGCGCGCGTGACCTCGGCCACCGCGAAAGTGGGCGGCGGCGTCGCGGAGAAGAACGCGGCGCGCACGCCGAACACGGCTAACAGGAGCAAAACGGCGATCAGGGAGTAGCGCTTGAACTTGCTGCGGGACTTTTTCATTGAACCTGCCGGATGTAGCGCCGGCTATCGGGCCGGCGCCGGTATTGCGAATTGCGGACCAGGCAAGCGACCTTGCCCACGATGCTTGCTCATCCTAAACGTGTCGTCCGCCGGAACCATCGACGATCTGTGGCAAAACGGTGAAAAACAGTAAAGCGGGCCGGAACGTCAAGGTCCGCGTGATTGTTCCGTTGCATGAACGATACAACGCTTTGTCCGTCACTCGCGAAAGCCCTTGCCCGTAGATGCGGCGAACGTGCCGCCATCTTGCGCCATAAGCATGCGAGTTCGCCCCTAGATAGCCGCCATCATGCGATTGGCGCCAATATGCGTTTGCGGCGCTGCAAAACAGCCACGCCTCGACATAGGGCGACGATATGGCCAGAATGAACGCAGTTAAGCCGTATCCGTGTCCACTTCTCATAGATCCCCCTCTTCGTCACCCAGTTCCCCAGAGTTTTCCGGGGCGGTGCTTTTGTGCCTCCTGGCCATGATGAACCACGTGGCGCTCACAGGGGGACGGATCACCGTCTCACTCACCGCGCTGCAGATGGGGCTGTCGACCTTCAAGGTGGGCACGCTGGTTGCGGTGTTCGCGGTACTGCCCATGCTGTTCTCGGTGCGCGCCGGCCGCTGGGTCGACCGGGTCGGCATCGTGCGGCCGCTGGTCATCGGCACGGCCCTGGTCGCCTCCGGCACCGCGCTGCCCTTCATCTCCCAGACCCAGTTCGCCCTGCTGATTGCCTCCTGTTGCATCGGTATCGGCTTCATGTTGCATCAGGTCGCCACGCAGGATCTGCTGGGCCACGCCGAACCGGCGCAGCGGCTGCGCAATTTTTCCTTCATGTCGCTGGCGCTGGCGGGGTCCGGATTCTCGGGCCCGCTGATCGCCGGGCTGGCCATCGACCATCTGGGCACGCGCCTGGCCTTCGGCCTACTGACCTTGGGTCCGCTGATTTCGGCGGGCGGGCTTTATGTGTTGCGTCACCAATTGAAGGCAGTGGATTCGCAGCTGTCAGGCAAAAAAGAGGCCGAAAAGCGGCGCGTTACCGAATTGCTGGAAGTGCCGGCATTGCGCCGCATATTGATGGTCAACACGATTTTGTCCGGCGCGTGGGACACCCATTTGTTCGTCGTGCCCATTTTCGGCGTCGCCATCGGCCTGTCAGCGACCACGATCGGCATCATTCTTGCGTCCTTCGCAGCGGCTACTTTCGTTATCCGCCTGATATTGCCCTTCATCCAGCGCCGCGTGCGGTCCTGGACGCTGGTGCGGGTAGCGATGGCGACAGCAGCCATCGATTTCATGCTTTACCCGCTGTTCACCGACGTTAACGTCCTGATCGTGTTGTCTTTCATCCTCGGTCTGGCCTTGGGCTGCTGCCAGCCGAGCATGCTCTCGCTGCTGCACCAGCATTCTCCGCCAGGCCGCGCCGCCGAGGCCGTGGGCCTGCGGATGGCCCTGATCAACGGCTCGCAGGTGTCCCTGCCGTTGACCTTCGGCGCGCTCGGTGCGGTAATTGGCGTTGCCCCCCTCTTCTGGGCGTACTCCGTGGCCCTGATGGCCGGAGGCTGGGCCAACCGCAATCCCCCGATCGAATCTGAACGCAAAGCGTAGCCGTGAACATGCTGTCCTCTCCTCCCGCCGCCGGCAATTCCGGCGCCAGCCTGCCCTTTCGTCTTTGGACTGCGCAAGAGCGGCAGGAATCGCTGGACGAGGCCCTGCGCCACTGGCAATCGGGCGAAGACGTGTGGGTCTACGGCTACGGTTCCCTGATCTGGCGGCCCGACTTCGATTTCGTCGAGCGTCGGCTGGCGACCCTGCGCGGCCACCACCGGGCGCTATGCCTGTGGTCGCGGGTCAACCGCGGCACCCCGGAATGCCCGGGTTTGGTATTCGGCCTGGACCGGGGAGGCTCCTGCCGCGGGGTGGTCTACCGCCTGGCGGGCGACCAGGTGCCGACCTATTTCCCCGCGCTCTGGGAGCGCGAGATGTCCACCGGCGCCTATCTGCCCCGCTGGATCAACTGCGCCACCGATACCGGCACCGTGCGGGCGCTGGTCTTCATCATGAACCGGGACAATCCGGCCTACATCCGCGCCCTGCCCGAGCCCGAGCTGCTGGCCATCGTGCGCCGCGCCGCCGGCCGCTATGGCCCCTGCACCGAATATGTGGTGCAGACCGCCCAGGCGCTGCGCGCCGCCGGCATCCATGACGCCCGCCTGGACGCCATCGCGCGCCGGCTGGAGCTGGACGCGCACACGCTGCCGGAAGGCGCCTGAGGCCCGGCCTCGGGAAATCTTGCCTGCGCCCTGAGCGGGGTCAATAAGGGTACCGCCTTCCAGGCGGTATAAACTCCTTGTTATCAACGCTGAACTACTAGCCCCATGTCCGTCTCTGATCTGCGTCAAAGCTACGACAAGAACGTGCTGCTCGAAGGCCAGGCTGCCGCCTCCCCGTTCGAGCAGTTCACCCGCTGGTTCGACGAGGCCCTGGCCGCCAAGGTCCCCGAACCCAACGCCATGACCCTGGCCACGGTGGACGCCAGCGGCCAGCCCAGCGCGCGCATCGTCCTGATCAAGGGCTTCGATGAGCGCGGGTTCACGTTCTTCACCAATTACGAATCCCGCAAGGGCCTGGACCTGCAGGCCGAGCCGCGCGCCAGCCTGCTGTTCTTCTGGCAGCCGCTGGAGCGCCAGGTCCGCATCGAAGGCGTGGTCGAAAAAGTGGCCGGCGACGAGTCGGACGCCTACTACCACAGCCGGCCCGCCGGTTCGCGCATCGGCGCCTGGGCCTCGCGCCAGAGCCAGCCCATCACCCGTGAAGAGCTGGAAGCCCGCGAACAGGAATTCCGCGAGCGCTTCGGCGAACAGCCGCCGCGCCCGCCGCACTGGGGCGGCTACCGCCTGAAGCCCACCGCCTTCGAATTCTGGCAAGGCCGGCCTTCGCGCCTGCATGACCGCCTGCGCTATGTCGCCGACGGCCAGGCCTGGAAGATCGAACGCCTGTCGCCTTGATGCCGGGCGCCTCGCGCCCGCCCCCAATTAACGATTGCATGACCGCCTCCTCCCCTGATTTTGACGCCGCCTTTTTCCGCACCGCGCTGGGCCGTTACGCCACGGGCGTGACGGTCGTGACGACCGCCGACCCCGATGGCGCGCCCATCGGCCTGACGGTCAGCTCCTTCAATTCCGTGTCGCTGAACCCGCCGCTGGTGCTGTGGAGCCTGTCGCGCAGTTCGTCGTCGCTGGCGGCCTTCGAGCAGTGCGAGCGCTACGTCGTCAACGTACTGGGCGCGGAGCAGATCGCGCTGGCGCGCCGCTTCGCCACCGGCAAGACGCCGGACCGCTACGCCGGGCTGACGGTGCACCACGCGCCGGGCGGCACGCCCATGCTGGACGGCCATTGCGCCGCCTGGTTCGAATGCCACAACCGCAGCCGCTACGTCGAGGGCGACCACGTCATCATGGTGGGCGAAGTGGAGCGCTGCGGCCATAGCGGCGAGCCGCCACTGGTCTTCCATGCCGGCGGTTTCGACCTGACCCCGGCAGGCGCCCGTTCGGAAAGGAAAACGCCATGAGCGTGGATGTGGATTGCGTCGTCATCGGCGCGGGCGTGGTGGGCCTGGCGATCGCGCGCGCGCTGGCCCAGTCCGGACGCGAGGTGTTGGTGGCGGAAGCCACCGAGGCCATCGGCACCGGCACCAGCTCGCGCAACTCCGAAGTCATACACGCCGGCATCTACTACCCGGCAGGCAGCCTCAAGGCGCGCCTCTGCGTGCGCGGCAAGCACCTGCTTTATTCCTATTGCGCCGAGCGCGGCGTGCCCTATAAACGCCTGGGCAAGCTCATCGTCGCCACCGACACCGAGCAGGCCGCGCAACTCGAAGGCATCGCCCAGCGCGCCCGCGCCAACGGCGTCGACGATCTGCAATTCATCTCCGGCGAGGACGCCATGCGCCTGGAGCCCGCGCTGCGCTGCGCCGCGGCGCTGTCCTCGCCGTCCACCGGCATCGTCGACAGCCATGCGTTGATGCTCTCGTTCCAGGGCGACGCCGAAAACGCGGGCGCCCAGTGCGTCTTCCACACGCCGCTGGAGTCGGCCCGCGTCCGTCCCGAGGGCGGCTTCGAGCTGCAATTCGGCGGCGACGACGCCATGACCCTGAGCTGCAACGTGCTGATCAATTCCGCCGGCCTGCACGCGCCGGCGCTGGCGCGCCGCATCGAGGGTCTGCCCGCGTCCAGCATCCCCCAGGATTACCTGTGCAAGGGCAGCTATTTCACGCTGTCTGGCCGCGCGCCGTTCTCGCGCCTGATCTACCCGGTGCCGCAGCATGCCGGCCTGGGCGTGCACCTGACGCTGGATCTGGGCGGCCAGGCCAAGTTCGGCCCCGACACCGAATGGGTCGAAACCGAGGACTACACGCTGGACCCGGCCCGCGCCGAAGTCTTCTACGAGGCCGTGCGCAGTTATTGGCCGGCCCTGCCCGATGACGCGCTGGCGCCCGGCTACACCGGCATCCGCCCCAAGATCTCCGGCCCGCACGAGCCCGCGGCCGATTTCGTCATCGCCGGCCCGGCCGCGCATGGCGTGCCCGGCCTGGTGAACCTGTTCGGCATAGAATCCCCGGGGCTGACCTCCAGCCTGGCCCTGGCCGAAGAGGCCCTGGCCCGTCTGAACGGATGATCTCCGCGCCGTGCATGCCGCGCGTGGCGCCATCAATAAATACTGTCACCTTTTCTCCTTTTTCTCCTGTCCCTGAACCATGCAGCACAACGACTACATCCTGACCCTGTCCTGCCCCGACCGCACGGGCATCGTGTACCGCGTCAGCGGCCTGTTGTTCGAATTGGGCTGCAACATCCTGGATTCGCAGCAGTTCGGCGACGAAGAGACCGGCCGCTTCTTCCTGCGCGTGCACTTCGACGTGCCGGCGGGCGTGTCCGTGGATGATTTGCGGGCGCGGCTGGACGGCATGTCCGCCGAGTACGGCATGGAGCTGAAGCTGCATGACGCCCGCCGCAAGGAACGCCTGCTGATCATGGTCAGCAAGCAGGGGCACTGCCTGAACGACCTGCTGTTCCGCGTGCATAGCGGCCATCTGCATGCCGAAGTAGCCGCCATCGTCTCGAATCACAACGACTACGCCAGCCTGGCCGCTTCCTACGGCATCCCGTTCCACTACCTGCCGGTCACCGCCGACACCAAGGCGGAACAGGAAAAGCAGGTGCTGGCCCTGGTCGATCAGGAAGGCATCGACCTGGTGGTGCTGGCCCGCTACATGCAGATCCTGTCGGAAGACATGTGCCGCGCGCTCAACGGCCGCGCCATCAACATCCACCACAGCTTCCTGCCCAGCTTCAAGGGCGCCCGTCCCTACCACCAGGCGCATGCGCGCGGCGTCAAGATCATCGGCGCCACCGCCCACTACGTGACCTCGGACCTGGACGAAGGCCCCATCATCGACCAGGACATCGAACGCGTGGACCACACGATGACCGCCCAGGACCTGACCCAGGTCGGCAGCGACATCGAATCCCTGGTGCTGTCGCGCGCCGTGCGCAGCCACGTCGAGCACCGCATCCTGCTCAACCGCAACAAGACCGTCGTCTTCCGCTAGGGAGATGGGGGCTCCCAGGCCCCCACCAACCGTCTAACCGCCCTCGGCCTCCAGCGCCAGGGCGGCAACCGTGGCGCTCGCCACGTCGGGCTGCAGATGACCTTGCAGCCGCTTGTACAGGCCGACGCGGCGCACGATGTCCTGCGGCTGCCCCATCAGGCCCGAGACGATCAGCGCCACGCCACGCGTCTCGCACGCCTTGCTCAGTGCTTCGAGCGCTTCGGCGCCGGTCGAATCCACGTAGATCACGTTCTTCAGGTCCAGCACCAGCGCCCGGGCCGGCAGGCGGTCTTCCAGCGATTCCACCAGCTTGGTCGCGCCGAAGAAGACGGTGCCGTACAGGCGCCAGACCTCGATCTTTCCATCCATGCCAGCCAGCAAGGGCTGCTCGGCGGCCGTGATGCGCTCGGCGCGCGACAGGCTGGAGATGCGGTAAATGAAGGTCAGGCAGGCTGCGAAAATGCCGAATTCGACCGCGACCGTCAGGTCGAAGACCACCGTCAGCACGAACACCGACACCAGCGTGATCCGGTACGGCAGCCGGTAGCTCTTGAGCCGCGCGAACTCGCGCCATTCGCCCATGTTCCAGGCCACGAACATCAGGATGGCCGCCAGGGTGGCCAGCGGTATCGAGGCCGCCAGGGGCGCCGCCGCCAGCATCACCACGAGGAGCACCAGCGCGTGCACCATGCCCGCGACGGGGCTGGTGGCGCCGCTTTTCACATTGGTCACGGTGCGCGCAATCGTGCCCGTGGCCGGCATGCCACCGAAGAACGGCGTGACGAAGTTGGCGACGCCCTGGGCCATCAGCTCCTGGTTGGGGTCGTGCCGGTCGCCTATCATGCCGTCGGCCACCCGCGCGCACAGCAGCGACTCGATGGCGCCCAGCGCCGCAAGCGTGATGGTGGGCATGAGCAGGAAGCGGGCCGACTCCCAACTGAACGCAGGCAACGTGAAATCCGGCAGCGCGGCCGGAATGCCGCCGAAGCGGCTGCCGATGGTTTCCACGGGCAGGCCGAACACTGCCACCGCCGCGGTCGCCAGCACCAGCGCGATGATCGAGCCCGGCACGCGGGCCAGCCTGGCCGCCCGCTGGCCGCCCCATTTAGGCAGCCAGCGCTGCCAGCCGACGATCACCGCCAGCGACAGCAGCGCGATGCCGGCCGCCCAGGGATTCAGCGAGGACAGATGGCTGCCCAGCGCGCCCAGGATGCCGAAGAAGTCACCCGGCATCTTGGGGATCGCCAGGCCCAGGAAATCCTTGACCTGCGACAGCGCGATCAGCACCGCGATGCCGTTGGTGAAGCCGATGATCACCGCCACGGGGATGAAACGCACCAGCGTGCCCAGCCTGAGCAGCCCCATCACGAACAGCAGCACGCCGGACAGCGCCGTGGCGATGATCAGATTGGCCACGCCGTACTGCTGCACGATGTCGTAAACGATGACGATGAAGGCGCCCGCCGGTCCGCCGATCTGCACCCGGCTGCCACCCAGCAGGGCGATCAGGAAGCCCGCGATGATGGAAGTGAACAGCCCGGCCTCGGGCTTGAGGCCCGACCCGATGGCGAAGGCCATGGCCAGGGGCAGCGCGACCACGGCCACGGTGAGGCCCGCGCCCAGGTCCTGGGCGAAGCGGACACGGTCGTAATCGCGCAACGCGTCGAAAAGACGCGGATGAAACGAAAAAGGAATTTCCACGAAAGACTCCGGAGAAGCGGAACCGAAAAACCCTGCAGTGGGGTTCAGTACTTCGCCGGAGGGCCGCAATGGCGCAGCCTGGTGATGAAACGCCTGCGGCGCGTGAGCGGCAGGACTGGACGGTAGGACATGGCTGATACCCGGAATTCGCGTTCGTATGCAAACGGTTCCCTCCCTGGCCGCCCGACTGGCGGCGCGGGGATACCGCTAACGATAAGCCTTCGGGCGGGCTCTGCCTAGCCGGCGGCGGATTTCACGGGGTTTCCGGGGACTCCCAGCCATGCCTCCCCGCCATTTCCACCGCTTTTTCCTGCAGCGGCGTACGTCCGGCCTCGGGCCAGATCATCTGGCTGACCGAGCGGGCCGCGTGCTCGAAGGCGATGAAGCGCGTCCCCGCCAGCCCGCTGCGCGACAGGCAGGCCGGCACGATGGACACGCCCAGCCCCTGCGACACCAGCGACGCCACGCTCAGCCAGTGCCGGACCTCGTGCCGGATCACGGGCATGAAGCCGGCCGACACGCACATGGACAGCACCGTCTCGTAATAACTGGGCGAAGCGGCCCGGGCGAAGAACACGAAATCGTCCGCGGCCAATTCCGCCAGCCGCAGGGATTCCCGGCTGGCCAACGGATGCGCCTGCGGCAGGCACACCACGAAAGGCTCGGCCATCAAGTCGCGCGCCAGCACGCCTGGCGGCACCGGATTGGCGTGGATGAAGCCCAGGTCCTGCTCGCCGCGGCGCACGGCCTCGATCTGGTCATGGGAATTCAATTCGGTCAGCACGTGTTCCACGTCCGGCAGCCCGGCGCGCATGGCGTTGAGCAGCGCCGGCAGGCCGCGGTACAGCATGGAACCCACGAAGCCGATGCGCAGCCGTCCGCGCAGGCCCGCGTCCACGCGCTGCACCAGCGTGCGCACCTCTTCCGCCTGGCGCAGCAGCGTCAGGGCTTCCCGGTACAGCACCTGGCCGGCGTCGGTCAGTTCGACATGGCGGCTGGTGCGGGTCAGCAGGCGCGCGCCGACGTTGTCCTCCAGTTGGCGGATGGCGTAGCTGAGCGGCGGCTGGGAAATGTGCAGCCGCGTGGCCGCGCGGCTGAAGTGGCGTTCTTCGGCCACGGCGATGAAATAGCGCAACAGGCGCGGATCCAGGTCCATTTGTCTCCCCTGGGACTGCAATCCATACTTTTTTTGGATTGTTCTACACACAAACAGTATTTGTATAGATTAATCCATGCAAGCACCATCACAGGCATCGTTCCCGTCTTTAGCAGGATGCCGCCATGGATACCCCCGTCAAGACCGCGCCCACCGCCGCCACGCCCGTTCCGGATTCGCGCGGGCAGAACCTGTTCAGCGCGGACCCTTACGCCGAGGCGCTCAGCCGGCGTTACCTGCCGCCCGCGCTGCACGCCCATCTGCTGCCCCACCTTGAACGGCTGGGCGCGCTAGCCGGCGGCGTCATGGACGAACTGGCCGCCACCGCCGACAAGCATCCGCCCACGCTGTCCGTGCGCAGCCGCGCCGGCGCCGACGAATCGCGCATCGACAAGCATCCGGCCTACGTCGAACTGGAACGCCTGGCCTACAGCGAATTCGGCTTGGCTGCGCTGTCGCACCGCGGCGGCGTGCTGGGCTGGCCCGAACCCATGCCCGCGGCCGCCAAGTACGCGCTCAGCCACCTGTTCGTGCAGGCGGAGTTCGGCCTGTGCTGCCCGGTCAGCATGACCGACTCGCTGGCGCGCACCCTGCGCAAGTTCGGCTCCCCGGAACTGGTAGAGCGGGTCCTGCCCGAAGTGACCTCGCAGGATTTCGATGCGCTGCGCCAGGGCGCCATGTTCATGACCGAACAGGGCGCCGGGTCCGATGTCAGCGCCACCGAAGTGACCGCCACCGCACAGGACGACGGCACCTGGCTCATCCACGGCGACAAATGGTTCTGCTCCAATCCGGACGCGGGCTACGCCATGGTGCTGGCGCGCAGCGAAGCCCAGCCCGGCCTGAAGGGCGTATCGCTGTTCCTGCTGCCGCGCGACCTGGCCGACGGCACCCACAACCACTACCGCATCCTGCGCCTGAAGGACAAGCTGGGCACGCGCTCGATGGCCAGCGGCGAGATCCGCCTGGAAGGCGCGGTGGCCTGGCTGGTGGGCGAGCGCGGCCGCGGCTTCAAGCACATGGCCGACATGATCAACAACTCGCGCCTGTCCAATGGCATGCGCGCCGCCGGCCTGATGCGCCGCGCCGTGACCGAAGCGGTCTATGTCTCGCAGCACCGGCGCGCCTTCGGCAAGCGCCTGATCGACATGCCGCTGATGCAGCGCCAGTTGGTCAAAATGACGGTCTGGGCCGAACAGGCCCGCAGCGTGATGTTCCAGACGGCGCGCGCGCTGGCCGACGCGGACCGGGGCGCGGCCGATCCGGCGCTGGCGCGCATCCTCACGCCGTTGATCAAGTTCCGCGCCTGCCGCGATGCCCGCAAGGTGACCGGCGACGCCATGGAAGTGCGCGGCGGCTGCGGCTACATCGAGGAATGGACCGAACCGCGGCTGGTGCGCGACGCCCATCTGGGCTCCATCTGGGAAGGCACCAGCAACATCGTGGCGCTGGACGTGCTGCGCGCCATCACCCGCGAAAATTCGCTGCCGGCGCTGCGCAGCCATATCGACGGCCTGCTGGCCGCAGGCCGCCCCTGCCCGCCCGAACTGGCCGACATGCAGGCGCGCGCGCTGGAGCAGACCTATGCGCTGGCCGAACACGCCGCGCAGGCCGACCGCCCTGAATTGGCACGCCAGGCGGCTTCGCTGCTCTACCACGCGGTGTCGATGGCCGCCCTGCGCTGGGAAGCCACCGAACCCGGCCTGGAAAGCCGCGCGCTGCTGGCCGACCAGGTGCTGCAGCACCGCCTGGGTCCGCGCGATCCTTATGCCATCCCGGCCGACGAAAGCGCGGCGTGCCGGGCCATCCTGCAGTACGCGCTGTAAGCACCGACGCCGGCGGCACAGCCGGCGCGCAACCACTGGAGACAAGCATGAACCGAACCCTCGCCTCTTTGCTGCTGGCGGCCGCCGCCATCGCCCCCGCCGCCGCGCCCGCACTGGCCGCGGACGCCTATCCCTCGGCCCGGCCCGTGACGCTGATCGTGCCGTTCCCGCCGGGCGGTCCCACCGACGCCCTGGCGCGCAGGCTGGCCGACAAGCTGCGGCAGCCGCTGAACCAGAACGTCATCGTCGAAAACCGCGCGGGCGCCGGCGGCAACATCGGCTCGGAATACGTGGCGACGGCCAAGCCGGACGGCTACACCCTGCTGTTCGGCACCTCGGGGCCGCTGGCGATCAACGTCAGCCTGTACAAGAAGCAGGGCTACAACCCCGAGACCAGCTTCGCGCCCATCATCCGCATCGGCCACCTGCCCAATATCCTGGTGGTGAACCCGTCGGTGCCCGCCAACAACGCGCAGGAACTCATCGCCTACGCCAAGAAGAACCCGGAAAAGCTGAGCTACGCCTCGTCGGGCAACGGCGCCTCGTCGCACCTGGCCGGCATACTCTTCAACAACATGGCCGGCACCCAGATCATGCACATCCCCTACAAGGGCACGGGACCGGCGCTCAATGACCTGCTGGGCGGGCAGGTGTCGATGTCGTTCACCGACATCCTTACCGCGCTGCCCTACATCAAGGCGGGCAAGCTGCGCGCCATCGGCCTGGCCAGCGCCCAGCGCTCGGACGCGCTGCCCGACCTGCCCACGCTTTCGGAGCAGGGGCTCAAGGGCTACGACGTCAGCGTGTTCTTCGGCATCGTCGCGCCCAAAGGCACGCCGCCCGACGTGGTGGACACGCTGAACCGCGCCTTCAAGACCGCGCTGTCCGATCCCGAGGTCGCGCAGACGCTGCGCAGCCAGGGCATCGTTGAAGCCCAGGACCAGACGCCGCAGGGCCTGGCGACCTTCATCTCGGCCGAAGTGCCCAAATGGCGCGACCTCATCAAGAGCGCCCACGTTTCCATCGACTGAACGGACCCCACATGGCTGCAACCCTGCCCAACGCCGGCGCGCTCGCCGGCTGCAAAGTGATAGACCTGTCGCGCGTGCTGGGCGGCCCCTATTGCACGCAGATCCTGGCCGACCACGGCGCCGACGTGCTGAAGATCGAGCCGCCCGGCGGCGACGAGACGCGCGGCTGGGGGCCGCCCTTCCTGGGCGATACCGCGTCCTATTTCATCGGCGTGAACCGCAACAAGGACGGCATGACGCTGGACCTGTCGCAGCCCGCAGGGCAGGAATTGCTGCGCCACCTGCTGACCGACGCCGACGTGCTGGTGGAAAACTTCAAGCCCGGCACGCTGGAGAAATGGGGCTTGGGATACGACACGCTGAGCCGCGACTTCCCCGCGCTTATCCATTGCCGCGTCAGCGGCTTCGGCGCGGACGGTCCGCTGGGCGGCCTGCCCGGCTACGACGCCTGCGCCCAGGCCATGTGCGGCCTGATGAGCGTGAACGGCGACGCGGACGGCGAAGCCACCCGCGTCGGCCTGCCGGTGGTGGACATGGTGACCGGCCTGAACGCGGCCGTGGCGATCCTGCTGGCGCTCAATGAGCGTACCCGCAGCGGCCTGGGCCAGTTCCTGGACATCACGTTGTACGACTGCGCCCTGTCGCTGCTGCATCCGCACGCGCCCAACTACTTCTACAGTGGCAAGGTGCCCGCGCGCAGCGGCAACGCACACCCGAACATCGCCCCCTACGAAACGCTGCCCACCGCCAGCGGCCCGATCTTCCTGGCGGTCGGCAACAACCGCCAGTTCGCGCAGCTGGCGCAGACGCTGGACGCGCCGCGGTTGGCGGACGATGCACGTTACGCCACCAACGCCGACCGCCTGCGCAACCGCCAGGCCCTGCGCGGCGACCTGTCCGCGCTGCTGGCGGACCACGACGCCGCCGCGCTCGCCGACCGCCTGCTGCGTTGCGGCGTGCCCGCGGCCGCCGTGCAGACCGTGGACCAGGCGCTGGCGCATCCGCACACCCGCCATCGCGGCATGGTGCTGGAACAAGGCGACTACCGGGGCGTAGGCTCGCCGATCAAGCTGTCGCGCACGCCGGCCACGCTGCGCAAGCTGCCGCCGGCGCTGCGTCCCGCCGACGCCGGCGAATAAGCCCGCGCGGCCTCAGCCGCCCTGGGCCACGCCTTCGCGGCGCGGATCGGCGCCGCCCTGCAGCCCGCCCGCCTCGATCACGATGCCGTGGATGCCGCTGGGGAATTCGGTGATGCGCACCGGATGCCCCATGCGCTCAAGCTCTGGCGCCAGCGCCTCCAGCGCGGTGCCCTTCTCCAGCTCGGTGTCCTTGTTGCGGCTGCCCATGTTGGGCAGGTCGATGGCCGCCTGGATGTCCAGGCCCCAGTCCAGCACGCCCACAATGGTCTTGGCCACGTAGTTGATGATGGCGCTGCCGCCCGGCGAACCCACCAGCAGATAGGGCTTGCCGTCGCGCAGCACGATCATCGGCGCCATCGAGCTGCGCGGGCGCTTGCCTGGTTCGATGCGGTTGGCGACGAGGCGGCCCTCGGGATCCTTGTAGGACGAGGAAAAATCCGTCATCTCGTTGTTCAGCAGGAAACCGCGCACGAAGATCTTGCTGCCGAATTCGTTCTCGATGGTGGTCGTCATGCTCAAGGCATTGCCCTGGGCGTCCACGGCCACCAGATGGCTGGTCGAGGGCAGCGCCAGGGCGTCGTCCTTGCCCAGCGACAGCAGCTTGCCTTCCGGATCGCCGGGCAGCGCCACCTTCATGCTGCGGTCTGGCTGGATCAGCGCGCCGCGCGCGCGCAGATAGGCCGGGTCCAGCATGGCGCGCACCGGCACCCGCACGAAATCCGGATCGGCCACGTAGAAATCGCGGTCGGCGAACGCCAGCCGGCCGGCTTCGGAAAAGTAATGCACCGCCTCCAGGCTGCCCGGCTTGTAGCGGCCAAGGGGAAACTGCTCCAGCTCGCCCAACATCTGCAGCACCGCGATCGGGCCGCTGCTGGGCGGCCCCATGCCGCACAGCTGGTAGCCGCGATAGGCGCCGCAGACGGGATCGCGCGTCTTGGCGCGATAGCCCGCCAGGTCGGCCAGGGTCAGGTCGCCAGGCACGGCGTGGCCGCGCACGGCGGCGACGATATCCCGGGCGATATCGCCCTGGTAAAACGCGTCCGCGCCTTGCTCCGCCACCGCGCGCAGCGTGCGCGCGAACTCGGGGTTCTTCAACACGTGGCCCACCGGCCAGGGCGCGCCGTCGGGCGCATAGAAATAGGCCGCGGCCGCGGCTTGCGTGCGCAGCTCCTTGTTGCCGGCCAGGAGCTTGTGCAGGCGCGGCGACACGGCAAAGCCTTGTTCGGCCAGGCGGATAGCGGGCTGGAACAGGTCGACCCAGGGCAGCACGCCCTGTTCCTTGTGCGCCAGCTCCAGGCCTCGCAGCAAGCCCGGCACGCCCACTGCCAGGCCACTGTTCACCGCGCGGGCGAAGGACACCGGCTTGCCGTCCGCATCCAGGAAACGCTGCGCCTGGGCCGCGGCGGGCGCGGTCTCACGGCTGTCGTACGTCTGGATGCGGCCGCTCTTGGCCGAATACACCACCATGAAGGCGCCCCCGCCGATGCCCGACGATTGCGGCTCCACCAGATTCAGCACGAGCTGAGCGGCGATGGCGGCGTCCACGGCGCTGCCGCCCCGGCGCAGCATCTCGTCGCCGGCCTGCGTCGCCAGCGGATTGGCCGATGCCATCATGAAATGCGGCGCGCGCACCAGCTGGCGCGTCTGCATGCCGCTGGCGGCCTCGGGGTTCAGATCCTCGGCGGCCTGCGGCGTGCGCGCCCAGGCCGCAGGCATGGCGGCAAGCGCGGCGGCAAGCATGAGGGCGACGGCGTGGCGGGGTGCGCGCATGGGAAGCTCCGGTGTTCGCCGGCGTTCCGGCAGGGATTCATGATAGTCAAGGCGCAGGCGGCTGTCGCGACACGGGCCGCATCCGGCTTAGAATCGCGGTTTCCGCCCACCGCCCCCACCGTGCCATGCGTTTGCGCCACATCGAGATTTTCGAAGCGATCCGCCGTACCGGATCCCTGACCGAGGCTGCTGCCGCGCTGCATATCTCGCAGCCCGCGGCCAGCAAGCTCTTGGCGCACGCCGAGGCGCAGCTGGGCTTCAAGCTGTTCGAGCGCGTCAAGGGCCGGCTCGTCGCCACGCGCGAGGCCGAGATCCTGACGCCCGAAGTCGCGCGCCTGAACCAGGACCTCAACAGCGTGCGCAGGCTGGCCGCCAGCCTGCGCGACCATCCCAACGGCCACCTGCGGCTGGGCTGCGCGCCCGCGCTGGGCCTGGGGCTGCTGCCCGGCGTGGTGCGCGACAGCCGCGAAGCACAGCCCGGCATCACCTTCGACATCCACACGCATCACAGCACCGAACTCGTGCAGGGGCTGCTGACGCGCGAGCTGGACCTGGCCATCACCTTCGACACCAACGACTATCCCGGCCTGACCCGCATGGGGCTGGGCCACACGGAACTGGTGCACCTGAGCCGCAAGGATGGCGCGGGGCCGCTGCCGCTGGCGGAGCTGACGTCCATGGCCGGCGACACGCTGATCGTGCTGGACGCGGCCGACGCCTCCGGCGCCCTTTTGCAGATGGCGCTGGACGCGCAGGGCCTGGATCCGCAAGTGGCGATCCAGGTACAGACGCACTACGTGGCCTGCGCGCTGGTCGACGCGGGCTGCGGCGACGCCATCGTGGACGCCATCACCGCGCAGGCGATGCTGCGTCCCGGCATGAACCTGCGCCGGCTGGACCCGGCGCTGCGCGTGCCGATCAGCATCATGGTGCGCAACCAGGATCCGCTGTCGGCGCTGCACCGCGACTTCATCGAGCGCCTGCGCGCCGCTTGCGAAGCGCTGCAGGCGGGGCTCGACGCCACGGCCTGAGCGGCCTGCGCGCAAAAAAAACGGGCGCCCGAAGGCGCCCGTCATGGCTTGCAGACCGGGGCAGGCAGCGCCCGCCCCGCGCGGCATCAGTCCAGCTTGATGTTCTGCTTCTTCACGACGTCCTTCGCCCAGTCATACTGCTCTTTGATTTCCTTGGCGAATTCTTCCGGCGTATTGCCCGACGGCGCCGAGCCCTGGTCGTCCAGCGCCTTGACGACCTTGGGGTCCTTCAGGGCCACGACGGCAGCGTCGCGCAGCTTGTTCACGACTTCCATCGGCGTGCCCTTGGGCGCCAGCAGGCCGTACCAGACCGGCTGGTTCAGCACCGGGAAGCCGGCGTCCTTGAACGTGGGCACGTCCTTGATGGAGTCGATGTTGGTCGGCCACGCGATGGCCATGGCGCGCAGCTTGCCCGCCTGGATCTGCGGCATCGACGACGGCAGGTTGTCGAACAGGATTTCGATCTGGCCGCCGACGGCGTCAGCCACGGCCGGACCCGAACCCTTGTACGGCACGTGCACGATGTCCGTGCCGGTGGCCATCTTGAACGATTCGCCCATCAGGTGCAGCACGCCGCAGGTGCCCGAGCTGCCGTAGGAGTACTTGCCCGGATTCTTCTTCAGCTCTTCCAGGAAGCCCTTGAAGTCCTTGGCGGGGAACTTCGGGTTCACGGCCACCACGTTGGCGGTGTTGGCGAAGTTGGTGACCGGCTGGAAGTCCTTGATCGGATCGTACGGCAGGTCATTGGGACGGCAAGCAGGGTTCACGGCCATCGTCGACACGGTGGCGATGGACAGCGTGTAACCGTCGGCATCGGCGCGCGCGGCTTCGGACGCGCCGATGGCGCCGCCGGCGCCGCCCTTGTTTTCCACAACCATGGGCTGGCCCAGTTCCTGGCTCATGCGCTGCGTCACCAGGCGCGCGATGATGTCGGTCGAGCCGCCAGGCGCGAAGGGCACGATCACGCGGATAGGCTTGCTCGGGTACTTGTCGGCAGCAAAGGCGGCGGAGGCGCCGAAGGTGCCGGCAACGCCGGAGGCCAGGGCGATGGCCACGGCCAGGGAGCGGACTTTATTCATAGGTGTGTTTCCTCCAATATGCGAGCCCGTGTGTATACGGACCGTTGTGTGATGCGCCTGCCTGTGGGCAGGTCCGCAATTAACGGTGGTGGGCGCATGCTCTGTGCGCAGGGTGAGCACTGCTTTTATACGTTGCTTGTGGCACACGCGCCCGCCAGAATGACGGAGAATAGCAGCAAATACTTACAGACGCATAGCGCAGCGGTCCCCCTCTGACGCGCATCAAATACGTGTTCTCACATGTCCGTTGCCCTTCTGGTTTTCCCTGATTTCATGCTGGTCGCGCTGGGTTGGGCGCTGCGTCACAAACTGAATTTCTCGCGCGAATTCTTCGCCGGCACCGAGCGCCTGGTCTACTTCGTCCTGCTGCCCGCGCTGTTGTTCCAGTCCATCCTGCGCACCCCCATCACCGCCGGCAACGCCGCCATGCTGCTGCAGGCCTGCGCAGCCGTGATCGCAGCCGGCGTCGCGCTGACGTGGCTGGCGCGCTGGGTGCTGCGGCCGTCGCCGCTCAGCCTGGCCTCGTCCGCGCAATGCGGCTACCGCTTCAACACCTATCTCGGCCTGGCCTTGTCGGCCAGCCTGGGCGGCGTCCAGGGCCAGACGGTCATGGCGCTGATCGTGGGCTTCGCCGTGCCGATGGCCAATATGGCGGCGGTCTACGGCCTGGCGCGCCACAGCGGCGGCAACCTGCTGCGCGAACTGGCGCGCAACCCGCTGGTCATTTCCACGCTGGCCGGCCTGGCCTGCAATCTGGCCGGCGTGCATCTGCCTGGCCCGCTGGACACGGCGTTGGGGCGCCTGGGCGCGGCGGCGCTTGCGCTGGGCATCATCTGCGTGGGCGCCAGCCTCTCCTGGGAAGGCGGCAAGGGCCATGGCGCGCTGATCGCCTGGATGCTCGGGGTCAAGCTGCTGGCGCTGCCCGCGGCCGCCCTGCTGATCGCGCATCTGCTGGCGCTGCCGCCGCTGGAATCGCAGATGCTGCTGTTGTTCGCGGCCCTGCCCACCGCGTCCGCGGCCTATGTGCTGGCCATGCGCATGGGCGGCGACGGCCGCATGGTGGCCGTGCTGATTTCGCTGGGCACGCTGCTGTCGGCGTTGACGATTCCTCTGTGGCTGATGCTCACCGGCGCAGGCTGAGCGGCAATGCGCCGGCAACGAAAAAAGACCGCCACGGCGGTCTTTTTCATGCGCGCACAGCCTGCTTACGAAGACTTGTGCGCGTTGGTCATGGAAGCCGGCACCACCCATTCGGCGAACTGCGCTTCGGTCACGTAGCCCAGCGCCAACGCCGACTCCTTCAGCGACAGGCCTTCCTTGTGCGCTTTCTTGGCGATCTGCGCGGCCTTGTCGTAGCCGATATGCGGATTCAACGCCGTCACCAGCATCAGCGAACGGTCGACCAGTTCGGCGATGCGCTCGCGATTGGGCTCGATGCCGGCGGCGCAATGCTCGTTGAAGCTGGCCATGCCGTCGGTCAGGAGGCGCACCGATTGCAGGAAGTTGTGGATCACCAGCGGCTTGAACACGTTGAGTTCGAAGTTGCCGCTGGCGCCGCCGATATTGATGGCCACGTCGTTGCCCAGCACCTGCGCGGCCAGCATCGTGATGGCTTCGCATTGCGTCGGGTTGACCTTGCCCGGCATGATCGAGCTGCCCGGCTCGTTCTCGGGAATGCTGATTTCGCCCAGGCCCGAACGCGGACCGCTGGACAGCCAGCGCACGTCGTTGGCGATCTTCATCAGGCCGGCGGCCAGCGACTTCAGTGCGCCGTGCGCGAACAGCAGCGCTTCGTGCGAGGCCAGGCCCTGGAACTTGTTGGGCGCCGACACGAAGGCGGTGCCGGTGGCATGCGCCAGTTCGGCCGAAACCTTGGCGCTGAACTGCGGGTGCGCGTTCAGGCCCGTGCCCACGGCCGTGCCGCCGATGGCCAACTGGTGCAGGCCAGGCAGGGTGGCGCGGATCTGCTGCTCGGCCAGGTCCAGCTGGGCCACGTAGCCCGACAGCTCCTGGCCCAGCGTCAACGGCGTGGCGTCCTGCAGGTGGGTGCGGCCGATCTTGACGATGTCGTAGAACTCGGCGCTCTTGGCCGCCAGCGTGGCGCGCAGGGCCTTCAGCGACGGCAGCAGATGATGCTCGACCTGCACCGCCGCCGCCACGTGCATGGCGGTCGGGAAGGTGTCGTTGGACGACTGCCCGCGGTTGACGTGGTCGTTGGGGTGCACCTTGCGCTCTTCGCCGCGCACGCCGCCCATCAGCTCCGAGGCGCGGTTGGCCAGCACCTCGTTCATGTTCATGTTGCTTTGCGTGCCCGAGCCGGTCTGCCAGACCGACAGCGGGAACTCGTTGGGCCATTTGCCGGCGATCACTTCATCGGCGGCGCGGACGATGCCATCGGCGATCTTCGGATCCAGTTCGCCCAGATCGGCATTGACCTTGGCCGCCGCGCGCTTGAGCCGCGCCATCGCCTCGACCAGGGGGACCGGCATCTTTTCGGTGGAAATCGCGAAAAAATGCAGCGAACGCTGGGTCTGGGCGCCCCAGAGATGATCCTCAGGGACTTCGATGGGACCAAACGTGTCTTTTTCAATGCGGGTCTTCATGGCGCGTGCTACTCCGTGGCGACGTCGATTGCGGTTGGCGGCGGCGCGCCAACCACGATAGTGTTGAGAATGACAATCAGTTATAGGTTAGCAGAAACCCGCATTCCTATAATTGCGCAAACATCCGTGCTCCCTCCACCGTTTTTACCACTCGCCCCGCGCCATGTCCGCCCCTCTTTGCAGCCTGACCTTGCACCTGCCCGACGAAGCCGCCACGGAAGCGCTGGCGCGTCGGCTCGCCCCCCTGGTTTCCGGCGGCCAGGCCGGTCCGGCAGGGGGACACATCCACCTCCAAGGGGACCTGGGCGCGGGGAAAACCGCCTTCACACGGGCCCTGTTGCGGGAATGCGGCATCACGGGACGGATCAAAAGTCCCAGCTACGCGCTGCTTGAATCCTATAAAGTTTCTAACTTATACTTCTATCACCTTGATTTTTATAGATTTAGTGATACGCGAGAATGGTTGGACGCAGGATTCCGGGATTTACTGCGTGACGACGCAGTCGTTTTGATCGAATGGCCGGAGCGGGCCGGGGGTCTTTTGCCCCCTCCCGACCTGCTGATTTCCCTAGCCTATGCAGGCGACGGACGCGACGCCACCCTGACCGCGTACACCGCTCGAGGACAAACATGGTTGAACGCGATTGTCCCCCCGCCCCAGTCGGCGCCCTCCCCTCGGCAGGCGCCACCCGGCGCCGCCTGATCAGCGTCGCCGCCACCCTGCTCGTCCTGCCGGTCCTGCCGCGCCTGGCGCAGGCGGCGACCATCCTGGCTGTGCGCACCTGGCCGGCCGACGAATACACCCGCGTCACGCTGGAGCTCGACAGCGAGCTCAAGGCTGAGCAGTTCACGCTTGAAAACCCCCACCGCCTGGTGGTGGACATTGAGGGACTGACCATCAGCGCGGCCCTGAACGATCTGGTTTCCAAGGTCCGGCCCGACGACCCCTATATCCAGAGCCTGCGCGTGGCGCAGAACCGCCCCAACGTGGTGCGCCTGGTGTTCGACCTGAAGCAGCCCGTGGCGCCCCAGGTGTTCACGCTCAAGCCCGTGGCCGACTACCAGTACCGCCTGGTGCTGGACCTGTACCCGAAGATCGCCCAGGATCCGCTGGTCGCGATCCTGAACAAGCAGACCGGCCCCGATGTGGACGACCCGCTGGCCCGCATCCTGGAAGACATCCAGCGCAACCCGGTGACCCGCGCCGATCCGCCCGAGCCGCCGCGCGTGCGCGGCCAGCAGCCGGCGCCTCCGCTGCCCACCGCGCCCAAGCCTCCGCCCGCCACCGCCGGCCGCGGCAAGCAGCGCATGGTCACCATCGCGCTGGACCCCGGCCATGGCGGCGAGGACCCGGGCGCCATCGGCAGCAGCGGCCTGCGCGAGAAAGACGTGGTGCTGCGCATCGCCCGGCGCCTGAAGGCGCTGATCGACAGCCAGCCCTACATGCGCGCCTATCTCACGCGCGACGACGACTACTTCGTGCCCCTGCACGTGCGCGTGCAGAAGGCGCGCCGCGTACACGCGGACCTGTTCATCTCGATCCACGCGGACGCCTGGATCAAGCCTTCGGCCAACGGCTCGTCGGTGTTCGCGCTGTCGCAGCGCGGCGCCACCAGCGCCCAGGCGCGCTGGATGGCGGACAAGGAAAACGCGGCCGACCTGATCGGCGGCGTCAACCTCGGCAGCCACGACCGCCAGGTGGCCAAGGTGCTGCTGGACCTGTCCACCACTGCCCAGATCAACGATTCGCTCAAGGTCGGCAGCGCCTTCCTGGACGAAATCAAGAAGATCAACCGCCTGCACAAGAACAGCGTCGAGCAGGCCGGCTTCGCGGTCCTGAAAGCGCCGGATATTCCTTCGGTGCTGGTCGAAACCGCCTTCATCAGCAACCCGCAGGAAGAAGCCTTGCTGCGCAGCACCTCGCATCAGGACAAGCTGGCGCAGGCCATGATGACGGGCATCCAGCGCTACTTCACCGCCAATCCGCCGCTGGCGCGGCTGGGCGACGTAAGCTGACGGCGACGGCTGCCGCCGCATAAAAAAGGGCGTTGCGCTTCACGGCGCAACGCCCTTTTCACTGGTTTGACGCGTGTGCCGCAGCGTACGCTGCGGCGCTTCACGCGCCGCGTCTGGCCTTGATCAGCTTGAACAGGCCCGCCCCGATCACCGGCACGATGGCGGCGGCCAGGCCCAGCAGCACGATGGTGTTCAGGTGTTCGCGCACCAGCGGGATGTTGCCGAAGAAGTAGCCCGCGGCCACCAGGCTCACCACCCACAGCAGCGCGCCCAGGATGTTGAACAGCTGGAAGCGGGACTGCGGCATGTCGGCCACGCCCGCGACAAAAGGCGCGAAGGTGCGGACGACCGGAATGAAGCGCGACATCACGATGGTCTTGCCGCCGTGCTTTTCATAGAACGCGTGCGTGCGCATCAACGCGCCGCGGTCCAGAAAGCGCAGATTCATCGAAAACACGCGCGGCCCGATATAGCGTCCGATGAAGTAGTTCACCGTATTGCCGGTGATGGCGGCGACAATCAGCAGCCCTCCCATCAGGATCGGATCGATATGCCCGGTGGCGCCGAACGCGCCCGCGATGAACAGCAGCGAGTCCCCCGGCAGAAAGGGCAGCACGACCAGCCCCGTCTCCGCAAAAACGATCAGGAACAGCACCAGGTACACCCACACGCCATACTGCGCGACCCAGACGCCGAGCGTCTTGTCGATGTGGAGCACCATATTGAAAAATTCGAGCATTGAAGCAACCCTGCCAGCGGAATGGGATATCAGTCCGCGACTATAGCCCACCCGCCCATGACGCTAAAATCGTCCACATAGCCATACCTGAACGCCAGCCACATGACCGAACGCCGCTCCATTCTTGCGCTTCCCGACCTGCTGATCAGCCAGATCGCCGCCGGCGAGGTGATCGAGCGGCCGGCATCCGTGCTCAAGGAAATCCTCGAAAACGCCATCGACGCCGGCGGACGCGCCATTGAAGTGCGCCTGGAAGGCGGCGGCATACGCCGCATCGCCGTGACCGACGACGGCGGCGGCATTCCGCCCGAAGAGCTGCCGCTGGCGCTGGCGCGCCACGCCACCAGCAAGATCCGCTCCTTGAACGAGCTGGAATCGGTGGCATCCATGGGGTTCCGCGGCGAAGCGCTGGCCTCCATCGCGTCCGTGGCCCAGGTCACCATCATTTCCCGCACCCGCGACGGCGAGCATGCCTGGCAGATCGATGCCGGCAGCATGCAGGTCAGCCCCGCCTCGGGTCCTCCGGGCACCACAGTGGACGTGCGCCAGCTGTTCGACGCCGTGCCGGCCCGCCGCAAATTCCTGCGCTCCGAGGCCACCGAGTTCGGCCATTGCGTCGATGCCATGGAGCGCATCGCGCTGGCGCATCCGCAGATCGCCTTCCGCCTGTTCCATCACGACCGCGCGCAGCGCCAATGGCTGCCCGCCGAACCGCCGCAGCGCATCCGCGACGTGCTGGGCGCGGAATTCGCCGAACACGGCCTGCTGCTGTCGCATTCCGTCGGCACGGTCAGCCTGGCGGGCATGATCACCCGCCCCACCGCGGCCCGCGCCCGCGCGGACCGCCAGTATCTCTACGTGAACGGCCGCTACGTGCGCGACCGCACCGTCAGCCACGCCCTGCGCGCCGCCTACGCCGACGTGCTGCATGGCGACCGCCAGCCCGCCTACGTGCTGTTCCTGGACATCGACCCGGCCGCCGTGGACGTGAACGTGCACCCTGCCAAGCACGAGGTCCGCTTCCGCGACAGCGGCGCGGTGCATCGCTTCGTCTCGCATGCGGTCGGCCAGACGCTGGCGCAGACCGGCGGCGCGTCCGCCGCGACGCCCGCCGCGCAAAACGACGACGCGGACGATGCCGGCTTCGAAACCGTGGCCCGGCCCGCCGCCGCAACGTCTGACACCGCCGCGCAAGCGACGCCTTACACGCCAGCCGCCAGCCCCCGGCCCATGGCGGACGCGCCCCGGCCCGCCTACAACGGCGCCAGCTCACCATCGTCCTACGGCTTGCGTCCATCGCCCGCGCCACAGCGCCCGCACACCCAGGTGCCGTTCCGCCTGCATGCCGAACCCGCCGGCATTCCGGCCGCGGACTGGCAATCGCTCTACCGCCCGCTGGATGACGACTCGGCCGCCAAGACCGCGCCGCTGCGCGAACCCGCGCCGGCTCCCGCCGCCGTCCTGCCCGCGGACGAAGAACATCCGCTGGGCATGGCGCTGGCGCAGCTGCACGGCATCTACATCCTGGCGCAGACCCGCCGCGGCATCGTGCTGGTGGATATGCATGCCGCGCACGAGCGGGTGGTCTACGAACAGCTCAAGCAAGCCCTGGACGCGCGCAGCCTGCCGCGCCAGGATCTACTCGTGCCCGTGGTGTTCCATGCCCAGGAAAAAGACGTGGCGCTGGTCGAGGAATACGAAGAACAGCTGAACGAACTCGGCTTCGAAATGCGTCCCTCCGGCCCCACCTCGATCGCGGTGCGTTCGGTGCCGGCCATCCTGGCCCGCGGCGACATCGAAACGCTGGCCCGCGCCGTGCTGCGCGACCTGGGCGCCGTGGGCGTTTCGCGCCTGCTGACCGAACAGCGCAACGAACTGCTGTCCACCATGGCCTGCCACGGTTCCGTGCGCGCCAACCGCAAGCTCACCATCGAAGAAATGAACGGGCTGCTGCGCCAGATGGAAGCCACCGAACGCGCCGACCAGTGCAATCACGGCCGCCCCACCTGGATCCAATGGTCGGTGTCCGACCTGGACAAGCTCTTCCTGCGTGGGCAATAAGCTTGTCGCCGTCCTCCTTCCCCACCGCGGCGCCGCTGGTCATCTGCCTGGCCGGCCCCACCGCGGCCGGCAAAAGCGCTTCCACCCTGGCGCTGGCCGAGCGCTGGCCGCTGGAAATCGTCAATGTCGATTCGGCCACGATCTATCGCGGCATGGACATCGGCACGGCCAAGCCCTCGCCCGAGGAACAGGCGCTGGTGCCGCAGCATCTGCTGGACATCCTCGACCCCATCCAGTCGTACTCCGCCGCCGACTTCGTTGCCGACGCGCTGCGCCTGATAGACGAGATCCGCGCGCGCGGCCGCATCCCGCTGCTGGCGGGCGGCACCATGATGTACTACAAGGCGCTGCGCGACGGCCTGGACGATCTGCCGCAGGCCGATCCGGCGCTGCGCGCCGAACTGGAAGCGCGCGCCGCCGTTCAGGGCTGGCCCGCGCTGCATGCCGAACTGGCGCAGCTGGATCCCGTCACCGCCGCGCGCCTGGCGCCCAACGACAGCCAGCGCATCCAGCGCGCGCTGGAGATCTGCATGCTGTCCGGCCAGCCCATGTCCGCCCTGCTGCTGCGCAGCCAGCGTCCGCGCGACGCGACGGGTAACCAGTACCTCACCATCAGCCTGGAACCTTCCGACCGCGCCGCGCTGCATGCCCGCATCGAACAACGCTTCGACGCCATGCTGGAGCGCGGCCTGCTCGACGAAGTCTGCGCCCTGCGCGCCCGAGGCGACCTGCACACTGGCCTGCCCTCGGTCCGTTGCGTGGGCTACCGGCAGATGTGGGCGCACCTGGACGGCGAGGTCGACCTGGCCACCGCGCGCGAACAAGGCATCGCCGCCACGCGCCAACTGGCCAAGCGCCAGATCACCTGGCTGCGCGCGCAGCCCGAGCGCGTCATCGTGGACTGCCTGGCGGCGGATGCCGTGGCGCAGACCATCGACGCGATGGCCGTGGCGCTGGCGGGACGCGGCTAGGCGGACACAGGCACAAAAAAAACCGCGCCGAGGCGCGGTTTTCATTGCAGACGGCCAGGCTTACACCACGAAGGTCTGCGCCATGCCTTCCTTTTGCTCGACGATCTCGCCCAGCGTGCTGACGGTCTCGCCCTGCTCGCGCAGCGTCGCGGCGATGGCTTCGGCCTGCGCCGGGTCCACCACCAGCACCATGCCGATGCCGCAGTTGAAGACGCGGTACATCTCGGTGTCCTCGACCTGGCCCTGCTCTTGCAGCCACTGGAACAGCTTGGGCATTTCCCAGTTGGCGCGGTGCAGCTTGGCCGACAGGCCGGGCTGCAGGATGCGCGGCACGTTGTCCAGCAAGCCGCCGCCCGTAATGTGGGCCAGGCCCTTGATGCTGGTGCCATGCTTTGCCAGGGCGGCCAGCACCTGCTTCACGTAGATGCGCGTCGGCGCCATGACCACGTCGACCATCGGCTGGCCGTGGAAATCGTCGTCGGGCTTGGCGTTGGCGCGTTCGAGGATCTTGCGCAGCAGCGAATAGCCGTTGGAGTGCGCGCCGCTGGAAGCCAGGCCCAGCACCACGTCGCCGGTCTTGATCGACTGGCCCGTGATGATGACGGACTTTTCCACCGCGCCCACCGCGAAACCGGCCAGGTCGTACTCGCCGTCCGGATACATGCCCGGCATTTCTGCGGTTTCACCGCCGATCAGCGCGCAGCCCGACAATTCGCAGCCCTTGGCGATGCCGCCCACCACGGCCGCCGCCGTATCCACCGAAAGCTTGCCGCAGCCGAAATAGTCCAGGAAGAACAGCGGCTCCGCGCCCTGCACCAGGATGTCGTTGACGCTCATGGCGACCAGGTCGATACCCACGGTGTCGTGGCGGTTCCAGTCGAACGCCAGGCGCAGCTTGGTGCCCACGCCGTCGGTGCCCGAGACCAGCACGGGTTCCTTGTACGACTTCGGCACTTCGAACAAGCCGCCAAAGCCGCCGATACCGGCCAGCACCCCGGGACGCATGGTGCGCGCCGCAAGCGGTTTGATACGGTCGACCAGGGCGTCGCCTGCGTCGATGTCGACACCGGCATCGCGGTAGGTCATAGGGGCGGTAGGTTGATTCGTCATGAGAAATGCCGTGGGGTATGTAACAATTGCTGGGATTTTGGTGGAACGCCCTGCATTTTACGATGTTGCGGGGACTAGCAGGGATCGGCGCCGCCAAAGCGCTCCGGACAGGGACCGCGCCGGCTCGCCCGGCCAGGGCGGGCAAGCGGGGCCGGGTCGGCGCAAACCCAAGCCAGTCCAGGCCCGTCGACGCGACACCCTGGCCCCAGGTGGTTTAAAGTGTAGGGTTGGCCGGTATTGATTTTGCCGGTTCCCGTGGTGGAAACCCCGGGGCCAGTGACGTTTTGACCTGTTGTTTTGACCTGTAGCCGTATTGACCCGTACTACCCGCCTCGTTTCGGCACCCTGTAAGCTCCCATGAACCGCCAGCTGCTGCTTGACGTTCTCCCCGCGCCAGCGCCATCGCTGAACAACTATATCGCCGGCCCCAACGGGGAAGCGCTGGCGGCAGTGCGCGCGCTGCTTCCCGGCCGCGCCCTGTATATCTGGGGCGCCGCGGGCTGCGGCCGCAGCCATCTGCTGCGCGCGCTGACCGCCCGCCCCGACGCCGTCTATATCGACGCCAACAATGGCGAAAACATGCTGCGCCGCCTGGCCGAAGCCGATTCCAAGTCGCCCATGCCCAAGTTCGTGGCGGTCGACGACGTACACCGCATGAACGACAGCCGCCAGGCCGCCCTGTTCGCGCTCTACAACCGCTGGCGCGAATCCGCCGCCACCGGCCGCGCCTTCGCGCTGGCGCTGGCCGGCGACCGCGCCCCGCTGTCGATGCCGCTGCGCGAGGACTTGCGCACGCGCCTGGGCTGGGACCTGGTTTTCCGCCTGGATCCGCTGTCCGACGCCGACAAGCTGGCCGCCCTGTCGGCCCAGGCGGCCGACCGCGGCATGCACCTGGCGCCTGAAATCATCAATTGGATGCTCACGCACCATGAGCGCGACATCCGCAAGCTGGCGGCGCTGATCGACGCGCTGGACCGCTATTCCCTGGCCACCGGCCGTCCCATCACCCTGCCTCTACTGCGGGCCATGCTCGCAGATCCTGATTCACAACGCACATGACCTCCCGACGTCTCGCCCTGTTCGACCTGGATCACACCCTGTTGCCGCTGGATAGCGACTATCAATGGGCCGACTACCTGGCTCGCACGGGCCGCGCCGGGGATCCCGCCGAAGCCCGCCGCCAGAACGACGATCTGATGGATCGCTACAACCGCGGCGAGCTCACCGCCGAGCAGGCCGCCGAATTCATGCTCGGCCTGCTGGCCGCGCACACGCCTTACGACCTGGCGGCCTGGCACGAAACCTTCATGGAAGAAGTGATCCGCCCATCCATGACGCCCGCCGCGCGCGACCTGGTGCAATCGCACCTGGAAGCCGGCGACCTGTGCGCCGTGGTCACGGCCACCAACAGCTTCGTCACCGCGCCCATCGCCCGCGCCTTCGGCGTGCCCCACCTCGTGGCGACCGACGCAGAATACCTGCGCGGCCGCTACACCGGCCGCATCCTGGGCACGCCCAGCTTCAAGGAAGGCAAGGTGGTGCGCGTCAACGACTGGCTGGCCGGCATGGGATTGGGGCTTGCGGATTTTTCGGAATCGTTTTTCTATAGCGATTCGGTCAACGATGTGCCCCTGCTGGAGAAAGTGACCCGCCCGATCGCAGCCAACCCCAGCCCCACCCTGCGCGGCATCGCCCAGGAGCGCGGCTGGCAGGTGATCGACTTGTTCGACCACATGGAAGATTCGAAGTCCTAAATGATCACTGAAACCATAAAAAAATTCGTCGGCCGACTATTCGCGCCGGCAGCCCGGGGGCCGTTGCGCATCGCGCGCGACAAGCACGGCATCGACCGCCGCAACGTATCGCGCCACGCGATCAAGGTCTGCGAGGTGCTGCGCCAGCACGGCTATGACGCCTACATCGTCGGCGGCGCCGTGCGCGACCTGATCGTGGGCCTGGAGCCCAAGGACTTCGACGTGGCCACCAACGCCACGCCCGAACAGATCCGTCCGCTGTTCCGCCGCGCCCGCATCATCGGCCGCCGCTTCCAGCTGGTGCACGTGGTCTTCGGCCAGGAAATCATCGAAACCTCCACCTTCCGCGCACCCGCCTCGGAAGATCAGGAGACCGACGAGCACGGCCGCATCCTGCGCGACAACGTGTTCGGCTCGCACGAAGAAGACGCGGCGCGCCGCGACTTCACCATGAACGCGCTCTACTACGACCCGCACAACGAGGAAGTCATCGACTTCCACAACGGCGTGGCCGACCTGAAAAAGCGCCAGGTCCGCATCATCGGCGACCCGGTCAAACGCTACCGCGAAGACCCGGTGCGCATGCTGCGCGCCGTGCGCTTCGCCGCCAAGCTGAACGGCACCATCGACCCGGCCACGCGCCAGCCCATCAGCACCATGGCCGAGCTCATCGAAAACGTGCCGGCCTCGCGCCTGTTCGACGAAATGCTCAAGCTGCTGACCTGCGGCCATGCCATGGACTGCCTGCGCCAACTGCGCGCCGACGGCCTGCACAAAGGGCTCTTGCCTTTGCTGGACGTGGTGCTGGAACAGCCCGGCGGCGAGCATTTCGTGGAGCTTGCGCTGGAACGCACCGACGCGCGCGTGCGCTCGGGCAAGACCATCAGCCCCAGCTTCCTGTTCGCCGCGCTGCTGTGGCAGCAAGTGGAAGCGCGCTGGAAGCAATTGCGCGCCCAAGGCGAGCACACCATTCCCGCGCTGTCGCAAGCCGCCGATTCGGTGCTGGACGAACAGACCGAAAAGCTCGCCATCCAGCGCCGTTTCTCGTCGGACATGCGCGAGATCTGGTTCATGCAGCCGCGCTTCGAGCGCCGCATGGGCAAGACCATCTACCGCATGATCGAACAGCCGCGCTTCCGTGCCGCCTGCGACTTCCTGCAGCTGCGCGCCGCGGCCGGCGAGTTCGACAGCGTGCTGGCGCAATGGTGGATGGACCTGGCCAACGCCGACGACGTCATCCGCAGCGAGATGATCGAAGAGGTGTCTCGCCAGCCGCGCGATGCCGGGGACGCCCCCTCCGCCCCGCGCAAACGCCGCCGTCCGCGCCGTTCGCCGTCGCGTGGCACGCCGCCCGCAGCGGGTTGAGTCATGACCGCTCCTGTGCGCGCCTACGTCGCGCTGGGCGCCAATCTGGGCGACGGCGCAGCCACGCTGCGCAGTGTCCTGGCTGAATTGCAGGAAACCGGCGGCATCGCGGCGGTGACGGCATCGCCGTTCTACCGCAGCGCGCCGGTCGAAGCCTCCGGCCCCGACTTCGTCAACGCCGTGGCGGCGCTGGACACGCATCTGGCCCCGCTAGAGCTGCTGGACGCGCTGCAGGCGCTGGAAAACCGGCATGGCCGCGAGCGCCCCTACAAGAATGCGCCGCGCACGCTGGACCTGGACCTGCTGCTGTATGGCGACACCGTGCTGGACCATGAGCGGCTGACGCTGCCCCACCCCCGCATGCACCTGCGCGCCTTCGTGCTGCTGCCCTTGCGCGACCTGGCCCCCGGCCTGACGCTGCAAGGCAAGCCCATCGACGACTGGATCGCCGCGATCCACGACCAGCCGATAGCGCGCATCGCCAGCTAGGCGTTCAATCCTTCGGCGCGTAGGCCATCAACGCGCGCTCCACGTCCTCGACCTGCGGCAGGCCCGCTTCATTGCCCAGATGCTGGATCTTGTGGGCCGAAGCCGCGCGCGCGAAGGTGAAGTGCTCTACCCAGGGCAGCTCCGGCCGGTTCAGATAGGACCAGACGTAGGCGCCGTGGAACACATCCCCGGCCCCCGAAGTGTCGACGATGCTGGCGGCCGGCACGTCCAGCGCAGGCAGGACATCCACCGTTCCGGTCTCGTCATACCAGAGCATGCCGCGTTCGCCCATGGTGACCGCGCCAATACGGCAGCCGCGCGCCTTCAGCAGTTCCAGCAGGCCTGACGGCGCAAGCCCCAATTGCTCGCACATGCGCTCCGCGCAGACCGCCACGTCGATGTGACGCAGCAGCTCGTCGGTGTTCTCGCGCACGCCGCCGCCATCCAGCGAGGTCAGCACGCCCGCCTGCCGGCAGGCCTGCGCGTAATGCAAGGCGGCGTCGGGCTGATGGCCGTCCAGGTGCAGGACGCGGTAGCCGCCGATATCCAGCCGCGGAAAGTCGTTCAGGTAGTCCACGTCGCGCGCGCGCACGATGGCGCGCTTGCCGTGATTGGGCATGATGAAGGACAGGGACGAGCGGCCCACCTTGCGCGCATGCAGCGACACCCCGTGCGCCGCCGCCATGTCCGTGTACATGTGGCCCAGCCAGTCCGATGCCAACGAACAGATCAGATCTGGCGGCGTCCCCAGCCGCGCGCAGGCGAACGCGGCCGTCACCGCATTGCCGCCGAAGGACACGGCGTAATCGCGCGCCACGCTTTTTTCATCGCCCGTGGGCCATTCGTCCGCCAGCACGGTGACGTCGATATAAGTGTGTCCGATGAAGAGCGCTTCGCTCATAGACCTGCCGGAAAGGAGTGATCGGATCCGGCCTAGAAGCCGGAGGTTTCGCCCGCCTGCGCCAGCACCAGCCGCGCGCGCGCGATGACCGGGGCGTCGACCATCTTGCCGTCCAGCATGAAGGTGCCGGCCGCGGTATCGCGGTGCGTGGCGATGACGCGGCGCGCCCAGGCCAGCTCCTGCGCCGCGGGCACGAAGGCGGCGTGGATCACCGGCACTTGGCTGGGGTGGATGCACAGCATCCCGCCAAAGCCCATCTGCTGGGCGCGGGCGGCGGCATGCGCCAGCCCGGCCTGGTCCTGGATGCCCGGAAACACGCCGTCCAGCGCGGGCGCCAGCCCGGCCGCGCGGCTGTGCAGCAGCACCTGCACGCGCGCCTGGTCCAGCACGGTTTGCGCTCCCGGCGTATCGGGCGTCAACCCCATGTCCAGGCCGTAGTCCAGACTGCCGAATGCCAGGCGCTCCACGCCGGGCGTGGCGGCGACTTCCGCGGCGTTGAGGATGCCCTGGGCGGTCTCCAGGATGGGAATCACCCGCAGGCCCGCCTGAACCACGTGGCGCACCTGCGCCAGGCTCTCGGCCTTGGGCAGCAGCACGCCGGCGACCCCGGGCTTGCCGCGGCAGGCCTTGAGGTCGTCGTCGTGCCAGGAGGTGGAGGCATCGTTGATCCGCACCCACAGCCGCGCACGCGGATTCGTCCCCAGGAAATCGCACAGCGCTTCCCGCGCGGCCGCCTTGGCCAGATGCTCCACCGCGTCTTCCAGATCGACAATGACGGCATCGGCCCCCGCGGCCAGCGCCTTGGGGATGCGCTCGGGGCGCGACGCCGGCACGAACAGCGCGCTACGGACAACGGGATGCGTCACACGACCTCCGATGCATGGAACTGCGCCACCTGATCGGGCGCGTATCCCAATGATGCTAGCACCGCATCGGTGTTTTGGCCCACCGCGGGCACCGCGGCCATGCGCGGCGCGAAGGCGTTGCTGCTGGCCGGAGGCAGCAGCGCGGGCAGTTCGCCTGCGGGACTGTCCACCTGGCTCCAGCGGCCGCGGGCCTGCAACTGCGGATGAGCCCAGACGCCGGCCATGTCGTTGACGCGTGCATTGGCGATCTGCGCGTCCTCCAGCCGTTGCGTCACCTGTTCGATGGACAGGTCGGCAAAGGCGGCCACGATCAGCGCGCGCAGGTCGTCGCGATTGGCGGTGCGCAGCGAATTGGAGATGAAACGCGGGTCTTCCGCGAGCTCCGCCTGCCGCAGCACCTGGGCGCAGAACACGCGCCATTCGCGCTCGTTCTGCAGGCCCAGCATGATGGTGGCGCCGTCGCCCACCGGGAACGGACCGTAGGGATAGATGGAGGCGTGGGCCGCGCCCGCGCGCACGGGCGGCGCGGCGCCGTCGAAGGCGTAGTACATGGGAAAGCCCATCCACTCCACCATGCTCTCCAGCATGGAAACGTCCAGGCGGCTGCCCAGGCCCGTTTTCTGCCGCAGCAGCAGTGCGTTGAGGATCGCGGAATAGGCGTACATGCCGGCGGCGATGTCGGCGATGGAGCAGCCGGCCTTGACCGGATCGTCCTTGGTGCCGGTCACCGACAGGAAGCCGCTTTCGCTCTGGATCAGCAGGTCGTAGGCCTTCTTGTCCTGGTAGGGTCCGCCTTCGCCGTAGCCCGAGATGTCGCAGACAATGAGCCGCGGATACTTCTTGTGCAGGGCATCAAACGACAGGCCCAGACGCGCGGCGGCGCCGGGCGCCAGGTTCTGCACCAGCACGTCGGCCGTTTCCAGCAGGCGCTCCATGACGCCGCCTGCCTCCTCGCGCTTGAGGTCCAGCGTCAGGCTTTCCTTGGACCGGTTGGTCCAGACGAAATGCGAGGACAGGCCGCGCACGCGTTCGTCGTAGCCGCGGGCGAAATCCCCGCCACCGGGACGTTCGATCTTGATGACGCGCGCGCCCATGTCCGCCAGCTGGCGGGTGCAGAACGGCGCGGCGATCGCGTGCTCCAGGCTGACGACGGTGATGCCGTCCAGGGGACGGGGGGCCTCTATGCTCATTCTGTAAACCTCAGTTCAGCTTGGTGGGCCAGCGTGCC
Organism: Achromobacter sp. GD03932; assembly: GCF_029839485.1. Classification (NCBI taxonomy): domain Bacteria; kingdom Pseudomonadati; phylum Pseudomonadota; class Betaproteobacteria; order Burkholderiales; family Alcaligenaceae; genus Achromobacter; species Achromobacter sp. GD03932. The sequence continues at coordinate 148,320 of NZ_JAOCAT010000011.1, read as the reverse complement.
GTCCTGCTCGGCCCAGAGCTGGGCCACGCCCGGCTCGGTCAAGCGGCCGGCCACCTGGAAGGGAGCAGGCGCAATCAGCGGGCGCAGGCCGCGATACGACAGATGGGTCAGGCGCGCCTGCGGATGAGCGCGGGTGAAGGCGGCGACCATCTCGGTGGCGATGAGCGGGCCGTGCACCACCAATCCGGGATAGCCCTCGGTGCCAGTGACGTAGGGATGGTCGTAGTGGATGCGGTGGCCGTTGAAGGTCACCGCCGAATAGCGGAACAGCAGCACCGGCGACGGCTCGACGGTATCGCGCCACTGCGCCTGCGGCGCGGGCTCGCTGCCCGTGAGCTTGGGCGGGGTCGGCTGGCGGTAGACGATGTCCTGCTCTTCGTGGATGGCGACTTCGCCTTCCTGGCGGAACTCGTGGCGCACGGTCACGAACAACAGCGCGCCGGTGCGCCCCGCCTTTTCCTTGACGTCGACCACCGTGGACTCGCGCTCGGCGGGCACGCCGACCAACAGCGGCCGGCGGAACTCGACCCGGCCGCCTGCCCACATGCGGTTGCGGTCCTGGGCCGGCGGCAAAAAGCCGCCGCGCGCCGGATGGCCATCCGTCCCCAGCCCGTCCATGCCCACCGTGGAAATGAAGAACGCCCATTGCCACAGCGGCGGCAAGGCATCGCCCTGGACCGGCGCCGGGCCGCCCAGGGTGGCCGCGATGCGCGCGGCGTGGCCGGGATCCATGGCGTCCGCCTTGCGCTCGCCGCTGCCGATCCAGGCGGCCGGATCTGTAGATGTCATGCCGATATCCTCTGCTGGGGTTTTTACAGACTGAAGCATGCCCGCAAGCCGTCCCGCTTGTGAATTCGTTTTTGCTCAAGGCGGGGTTTGCGCTGCCTGAATCGCACGCCCGCCTCCCGGCCCGACGCCTCGCGCCGTAATATATGGCCCATGCACTTCGACCTCGCCGACCTACGCCTGTTCATCCACATCGCCGAATCCCCCAGCCTGACCCAGGCTGCCAAGCGGGCCCACCTGTCCCTGGCGGCCGTCAGCGTGCGCATCAAGGCGCTGGAGAACCAGCTCAATACCCGTCTCCTGTACCGCGACAGCCGCGGCGTCGAAATCACGCCCGCGGGCCAGAAGCTGCTGCAGCATGCGCGGGTCATCATGCGCCAGGTGGACCACCTGAAACATGACTTCCAGGAGCAGGCTGACGGCGACGCCGGCCACATCCGCATCTTCGCCAACACCACGGCGGTCACGGAATTCATGCCGGACATCCTGGCGCAGTTCCTGTCCGGCCACCCCGGCGTCACCGTGGACCTGCAGGAACGCCTGACCCGCGACATCGTGCGCGGCGTGCTGGACGGCACCACCGACCTGGGCATCGTGGCCGGCCCGGTGGATGCGCCCGAATTGCAGACCGTCCACTTCAGCACTGACAAACTGGTGCTGGTGGTGCCCAACGGCCATCCCTTGCAGGATCAGGAAAAGATCAAGCTGGCCGAGGCGGTGCGCTATCCCTTCATCACCATGCACGAAGGTTCCACCCTGGTCGCCTTCCTGCGCGACCAGCTGGAACAGGTGGGCCAGCGCCTGCCCCAGCGCATCCAGCTCTACAGCTTCGACTCCATCTGCCGGATGGTGCAGGCGGGCGTGGGCATCGGCGTCATCCCCGACTCCGCCGCGCGGCGCTACGGCGCCGACATGAAGCTGCGCGTGGTCGAGCTGGACGAGCCCTGGGTGGTGCGCGAACGCAAGCTGCTGGTGCGCGACATCGACGCCCTGCCGGGCTGCGCGCGCGAACTCATCGAGCAGATCCAGGCGGCGCGGACGCCCTGACAGCGAGCCGCCACTCTCAGGTACCGGTGAATGCCGGCGGACGCTTCTGCGCGAACGCCCGCATGCCTTCCAGGTAGTCGTCGGTGTAGCCCAGTTCGCGCTGCAAGCGGCATTCCAGATCGAATTGCTGCGCCAGCGTGTTGCCGCTGGAGGCGTGCAGCGCGGCCTTGGTGGCCGCATAGGCGCGCGTGGGCCCCGCCGCCAAGGTATCGGCGACTTCGGCCAGCGTATCCGTCAGCGCCTCGTCTGGCACCACGCGCCAGATCAGGCCCCAGGTTTCCGCCTGCCTGGCGCTGAGCGCTTCGCCGAACAGCGCGGCGCCCATGGCCCGCGCGGAACCCACCAGCCGCGGCAGGAACCAGGTGCCGCCGGCATCCGGCAGCAGGCCGATCTTGCTGAAGGCCTGAATGAAGCGCGCCGACTCCACCGCGAACACCACGTCGCAAGCCAGCGCCAGGCTGGCGCCCGCGCCGGCCGCGACGCCGTTCATCACGCACACCACCGGCACCGGCAGGTTGCGCAGCCGGGTGATCAGCGGCCGGTAGCATTGCTCCAGGATCAGGCTCAGGTCGCGGCGCGCGCCGTCCTCCGCGGGCTTGCGTTCGCCGAGGTCCTGGCCCGCGCAAAAGCCCCGCCCCGCGCCGGTGATGATCAGTCCGCGCAGGCTGCTGTCGGCCTCCATGGCATCCAGCGCCCGCGCCAGCTCGGCATGCATGACTTCCGTGAAGCTGTTCAGCCGGTCGGGCCGGTTCAGCGTGATGAGGCCCACGCCCCGCTCCAACGTAAATCGGATTTGTGTGTAGCCGCCTTCGCCCTGGGTCGTCGACGCCGCGCTCATGTCAGTTCCTCCAGCACCGCCAGTTGTTCGGCCGTATCGCCCAGCAGCTGGTCGACGACGGTCAGCCGTTTGAAATAATCGCCCACGTCCAGCTCGTCGGTCATGCCCATGCCGCCATGCAGCTGCACCGCCAGTTGCGCCACCAGGCGTCCGGCGCGCGCGGCTTCCAGCTTGGCCGAGGCGATCATGCGGCGGCGCTGCGCGGCGTCGGTTTCGGTCAGGGCCGCCACCGCCACGTAGGCCATGGACAAAGCCAGTTCCTTGGCCACCAGCATTTCCGCGAGGCGATGCTGCAAGGCCTGGAACGAGGCCAGCGGCTGGCCGAACTGCTTGCGCGCCTTAAGGTAGTCGACGGTGATTTCCAGCAACCGCTCCATTGCGCCCGCGGCATGCGCGCAAAGCGCGGCCGTGCCCCACTGCAGGGACTGCGCCAGGGCCTGGTCGGCGGCGGCCCCTTGCGCCAGCAGGGCTGCGCGCGGCAGGCTGACCGCGTTCAGGTCCAGCCGGGCGCAGCGCGCGCCGTCCAGCGTGGGCGTATCCGTGATCCGCACGCCCGCCGTATCGGCCGGCACGGCCAGCAACAGGGTCTCGCCCTCCTCGCCGCGCGCGCTGACCAGCCAGGCGGTGGCCGCCGCGCCGTGCCAGATCAGATGTTTGACGCCCTCCAGCCGCCAGCCATCGGCGGCCTTGCTGGCGCGGCAATCGCGCGGATCGGTGTCGTAGCGGCGCCCGGGCTCCTGGTACGCCACGCTGACGATGGCGTCGCCCGAGGCGATGGCCGGCAGCCACAGGCCGCGCGCTTCGCCGCCGCAGGCGTCGAGCAGCGCCGCGCCCATGACCGCGCTGGGGATGACAGGCTCGGACACCAGCCCTCGGCCCAGCTCCACATGCACCGGCAGCAGGCTGGCCGGCACTTCGCCGAAACCGCCAAAATCCTGCGGGATGGTCAGACCCAAAACGCCCAATTCGGCCAATGCGGCCCAGGCATCCGCATCCAGCTTGCCCGCCGCCTGGCGGGCGCGGCGGCGCGCGTGCGTCCATTCCTGGTCCACCAGGCGCCGCAGGCTGTCGGCCAGCATGCGCTGTTCTTCGGTATAGATGAAATCCATGCGTCATCTTCCTGTCGGGTTGCGCGAGGCCGGGCCTACAGGCCCAGCACCAGGCGGGCGATGATGCCCTTCTGCACTTCGGTGGTGCCGCCGTAGATCGAGGTCTTGCGCATGTCGGCATAGCCGGCGCCGGCCGCAGCCGCCAGTTCCGGCCCTGGCCCGCAATATCCCTTGTCAGCCTGCAGCCAATCGGGGTCATAGGGCCAGGCGTCCGGTCCCGCCACCTCCATCTGCAACATCGCCAGGTCCTGCTGGATCTCGGAGCCGCGGATCTTCAGCACGGAGGCTTCCGGCCCGGGCGTGCCGTCGTTGCTGGAGGCCACGCGCAGCAGCAGCATTTCCAGCGCCATGATGTCCACCTCGATGCGCGAAATGCGGTCGCGGTACCGGCTGTCCTCCAACAGGGGCCTGCCCCGGGACCGCGCCTGCACCGCCATGTGCTTGAGCACGCCCAATTCGCGGTGGCAATGGCCCAGGCCGGCGATGCCGGTGCGCTCGTGGCCCAGCAGGTACTTGGCATAGGTCCAGCCCTGGTTCTCCACGCCTACCAGGTTGGCCACGGGCACGCGCACGTCTTCCAGCCAGACCTCGTTCACGTCGTGCCCGCCGTCCAGCGTGCGGATGGGGCGCACGGTCACGCCTGGCGAGCGCATGTCCAGCAGCAGCATCGAAATGCCGCGCTGCGCGCGGGCCTCGGGGTCGGTGCGGACCAGGCAGAACATCCAGTCGGCGTACTGGGCCAGCGTGGTCCAGGTCTTCTGGCCGTTGACGACGTACTCGTCGCCATCGCGCACCGCGCGGGTCGACAGCGAAGCCAGGTCGGACCCTGAACCCGGCTCGGAGTAGCCCTGGCACCACCAGTCCTCCACGCGGATGATGCGCGGCAGGAGGCGCGCCTGCTGCTCGGCGCTGCCGTACTTCATCAGGACCGGGCCGATCATGGACAGGCCAAAAGGCAACAGGCGCGGGGCGCCGGCCTTGAAGCATTCCACCTCGAAGATCAGCCGCTGCAATGCGTTCCAGCCGGTGCCGCCGTGCTCGACCGGCCAGTTCGGCGCGCCCCAGCCCTGGTCGGCCAGGATGTTGTGCCAGCGCACGTAGTCCTCGCGCTCCAGCCGCTGGTGGCGCAGCACCTTGTCGCGTATGTCCTGCGGCAGCTTGTCCGTGGCGAAGGCGCGCACTTCTTCGCGGAATAGCCGCTCCTGCGGCGTCCAGGTCAGGTTCATGGTCGGGCTCCTTTTGCGGTATCTAGCCACGGTCCGGCACGCCGGACAATCTGCCTCTTCCGAAGACGGGCTTCGCGCAGGACATAGGGCGTCCCACTACGGGCCGGCGGAAGGCCAGCTTCAGCAATGAAGAATGGCCGAAGCCGCCGCCAGTGCGGACACTTGCAAGCGTCATCCACTGGAACCCGTAGGCATCATGACCGTTCCCGATCAGCAGGCCGGCGCGCCGCAAGGCGTAGAGGCGCAGTACCGCCAGGCGCTGGACCAAGGCCGCTTCCTCATCCAGCATTGCGCCGGCTGCGACCGCGCCGTGTTCTACCCCCGCATGATCTGCCCGCATTGCGGCGCGGACAAACTCGCCTGGACCGCGCCCGACGGGCGCGGCGAGGTCTATTCCACCACCGTGGTGCGCCGCAAGCCCGAGGCGGGCGGCGACTACAACGTGGCGCTGATCGATCTGCGGGAGGGTGTCAGGCTGATGAGCCGGGTGGAGGGCGTCGCGCCCGATGCCGTGCGCATCGGCATGGCGGTGCGCGCGCAGGTGGCGCAGCAGGATGGCCGCGGCCTCCTGGTCTTCGTACCCAACAAGGAGGCGCAATGACGCTGAACGATCTGCGCGGCGCCGTGGCGGTGGCCGGCGTGGGCCACGCGGGCCTGGGCCAGGCCGCGGGCTACACCGAAATGGAAATCCTGGTGCAGGCGGCGCAGCGCGCGGTGGCGGACGCCGGCCTCACCATGCGCGACATCGACGGCATCTGCACCGCCAGCGTGGCCGCGCCGATGTGGGCCATGCCGGTGATCGAACACCTGGGCATCCGCCCCAGCTTCATCGACAGCACCATGCTGGGCGGCTCCAGCTTCGTCGCGCACCTGCTGCCCGCGCTGCACGCGCTGGCTTCCGGCCAGTGCAACGCGGTGCTGGTCTGCTATGGCAGCACGCAACGCACCTCCAGCTTGAGCCGCGCCGAGATCGGCCGGGTGCGCAAGCAGTTCGATCCGCAGCCGTACGAAACGCCCTACGAGCCGCTGAGCCCCCTGTCGTCCTACGCGCTGGCGGCCGCGCGCCACATGCATCAGTACGGCACGCGCCGCGAACACCTGGCGCAGGTGGCGCTGGCCGCCAACCAATGGGCCCAGCTCAATCCCGAAGCGCAGTTGCGCGAACCCGCCACGCTGGAGCAGATCCTCTCGGCGCGCATGGTGTCCGACCCCTTGAGCGTGCGCGACTGCTGCCTGGTCACCGATGGCGCCGGCGCCTACGTGCTGGTGCGCGCCGAGCGCGCCCGCGACCTGCCGCGCCCGCCCGTCTATGTGCTGGGCAACGCCACCGCGGTCTGGAACCGGCAGATCTCATCCATGGAAGACCTGACCGTGACCGCCGCGGCCGAATCCGGCAAGCGGGCCTTCGAGATGGCGGGTATTGCGCCCCGGGACATCGACGTGGTGGAGCTGTACGACGCCTTCACCATCAACACCCTGCTGTTCCTGGAAGACCTGGGTTTCTGCGCCAAGGGCGAAAGCAAGGACTTCATCGCCAATGGCGCCATCGCGCCGGGCGGCGCGCTGCCAGTCAACACCAACGGCGGCGGGCTGTGCTGCGTGCATCCCGGCATGTACGGCGTCTTCATCATGATCGAGGCCGTCCGCCAGCTGCGCGGCGAATGCGGCGCGCGCCAGATCGCCGACGCGCACCTCGCCCTGGTGCACGGCAACGGCGGCACCCTGTCCAGCCAATCCACCGCCATCCTGGGAACCCAGGCCACGCTTTGAACGACGCAACCATGTCCCCGGCAGCCCCTCTTACCCGCATCCATCAATTGCTGGCGCAGCAAGCCGGCCAGCGGCCCGACGCCACCTTTCTATACGAGGAGGGCGGCGGCAGACTGAGCTACGCGCAGTTCTGGCGGCGCGCACAGGCCGCGGCCGCATGGCTCGAAGAACAGGGCGTGCGTCCAGGGCATCGCGTGCTGATCGCGGGTGAAAACTGCGCGGCCATGATCGCAGCGCTGTTTGCCTGCAGCGCGGCCGGGGCCTGGCCCGTGGGCGTGAACGCACGCCTGTCCACGCGCGAGATCGACGCCATCCGTCTTCATGCGCAACCCGAACTGCTGCTCTACACCAGCGGCGTCTCGCACGCCGCCGCAGCCCATGCCGAGCATGCCGGCGCCACCGACGCCGATCCCGACGTCTGGGGATCCGGCGTGCAGGCTGCGCGTGCGGACAGCCCCACGCAAGCCGAGACCGGCGATTCCGCCGCCTTAGTGGCCACCGTGATCTATACGTCCGGCACCACGGGCGCCCCCAAGGGGGTCCTCGTGCCGCATCGCGGCCTGCTGCATTTTGCCCGCGTGTCAGCCGCCTCGCGCCGCCTGACGCCGCAGGACATCGGCTACGCCGCGCTGCCCATGTCGCACATCTTCGGCATCGCCACCGTGCTGATGGCCACGGTGCACGCCGGCGCCAGCCTGGTGCTGCGCAGCCGCTTCGACGCCGCCGACGCCTTCAAGGCCCTGGCGCATCCGGGCGTCAGCATCCTGCAGGGCGTGCCCACCATGTTCAGCCGCATGATGGCGGTGGCGCCCCCACGCGCGGAACTGCGAGCGCCGGCCCTGCGCTACCTGTACACGGGCGGCGCGGCGTTGGACCCCACGCTCAAGCGCGATGCCGAGCGCTATTTCGGCGTCGCCATGCACCACGGCTACGGCATCACCGAATACGCGGGCTCCATGTTTGTCACCCGCATCGATGCGCCGCGCAGCGACTGCTCGGCCGGCCACGCCGTCGAAGGCGTGGAAATGCGCATCGGCAGCCCCGACGGCGGCAAGCCCGCGCCGGGAGAGCGCGGCGACATCCTGATCCGCGGTCCGGGCGTCATGCTGGGCTACTACCGCAATCCCGAACAAACCGCGCAGGCGCTGCTGCCCGGCGGCTGGCTCAACACCGGCGACATCGGCTACGTCGACGAACAGGGCGCGCTGTACATCGCGGGCCGTTCCAAGGACCTGATCATCCGCTCCGGCTTCAACGTCTATCCGCTGGAAGTCGAGTCCGTCATCAACGCGTTCCCCGGCGTGCGCCTGTCGGCCGTGGTCGGCCGCCCCACCGCCGATCAAAACGAAGAAGTCATCGCCTTCGTCGAGCCCTTGCCCGGCGCCACCGTGGACACCAACCTGCTGATGCTGCATCTGCGCGCGCAGCTGGCGCCGTACAAGCGGCCCGCCCGCATCATCCCCATCGACACCATTCCCACCACCGTCAGCGGCAAGATCCTCAAGCAGCCGCTGAAAGAAAGGCTGGCGTAGCCGCGGACCCGCTGTTCCGCTGCACGACCCGCCACTTACCCACAAGGAGACTACAGCGTGAACATCAAGACCCTGCTCGCCGCGGCCGCCGCCACGGCGACGCTCGCCACGGCTTCTAACGCCTGGGCCGACGCCTATCCCGAACGCCCCATCCGGCTGCTGGTCGGCTACGCCCCCGGCGGCCCCGTCGACACCACCGCCCGCGTCTTCGCCAAGTACCTGGGCGACAAGCTGGGCCAGTCCGTGGTGGTGGAAAACCGCGCCGGCGCCAGCGGCATGATCGCCTCTGACGCCACCGCCAAGGCTGCGCCCGACGGCTACATGCTGGGCTTCGCCGCCAGCCCCACCCTCACCATGTCGCCGCTAGTCCAGCGCAGCACGCTGTTCGATCCGCGCAAGGACTTCTCGCTGATCGGACTGGTGGTGGACTACGCCAACGTTTTGCTGATCGGCCCGCAGATCCCCGCCAAGAACGTCGGCGAACTGGTCACCTACGCCCGCGCCCATCCCGACGCCGTGTCCTTCGGCTCCGCCGGCATCGGCGCGTCCAACCACCTGTCGGCCGAGCTGCTGAAGAAGCAGGCGGGCGTGCCCATGCTGCACGTGCCCTACCGCGGCAACTCGCCCGCCATGGTCGACGTGATCAGCGGCAAGATCACCTTCATGTTCGACATCACCAGCACCGCCATCCCCTTCGTCAAGAGCGGCAAGGCGCGCGCCCTGGCGGTCACCTCCAGGACCCGCAACCCCGAGCTGCCCGACGTGCCCACCATGGTCGAAGCCGGCATGAAGGACTACGAGGTGGTCGGCTGGTACGCGCTGGTGGGGCCGAAGAAGCTGCCCGACGCCGTCGCGGCCCGCCTGACCCGCGCGTTGAACGAAGTCTCCAGCGATCCGGCCTTCCGCCAGGCCATGACCGATGGCGGCTACACCATCAACACCGGCGACTCCAAGGCGCTGCAATCACGCATCGACCGTGAGTACGCCTTGTGGTCCGACGTCATCCAGAGCGCCAACATCCAGGCCAATTGAGTACTACCGGAGCATCCAGATGAATCCCCCGCTCGCGCTGCACGCCCAGACCCGCCTGCCCCTCATCGGCGCCCCCATGTTCCTGGTCTCCGGACCGGACCTGGTGGTGGCGCAATGCGCGGCGGGGATCATCGGCACCTTTCCGTCGCTCAACGCCCGCCCGCAGGAACAGCTGCACGACTGGCTCACACGCATCGAACTTGGCCTGGCCGCGAAACGCCAGGCTGCGTCAGACGCCACGATCGCGCCCTACGGCGTCAACCTGATCGTCCACCCCAGCAATCCGCGCTGGCAGGGCGACCTGGCCATCTGCGCCGAGCGGCGCGTGCCGCTCATCATCACCTCGCTGCATGCCCCCGAAGCCGTGGTGGCCGCCGCGCACGGCTACGGCGGGCTGGTGTTCCATGACGTCACCAACGTGCGGCATGCCAAGCGCGCGCTGGACGCCGGCGTTGACGGCCTTATCCTGGTGGCGGCAGGCGCGGGCGGCCATGCGGGACAGCTAAGTCCATTCGCGCTGGTCAACGAGATCCGCGCCTTCTACGACGGCCCGCTGGCGCTGTCCGGCTGTATCAGCCACGGCAAGGACATCCTGGCCGCGCAGGTGCTGGGCTGCGACTTCGCCTACATGGGTACGCGCTTCATCGCCACGCGGGAATCGCTGGCCGGCGACGCCTATCGCGAAATGGTGCTGCAGGCGCAGGCGGCGGACGTGACCTACACGCCTTATTTCTCGGGCGTGCCCGCGAACTACCTGTCGGCCAGCATCCAGGCGGCAGGGCTGGATCCGTTGGAACTTGCCAGGAACGGCGTGGCCCCGCCCGCGAACATGGACAAGAGCTCGCGTCCCAAGGCCTGGAAGGATGTGTGGAGCGCAGGCCAGGGCGTGGGCGCGGCGCAGGAGATCCTGCCCGCCGCGATGCTGGTGGATCAGCTGGAATCCGAGTATCTCGCCGCGCGCGACGCCCTGCGCCGGTTCTAGTCCAGCTTGATATTGGCCGTCTTGATGACGTCGCGCCATTTGGCGATTTCATCACGCACGAACTCGCCGAATTGCTCTGGAGTGCCGGGCTTGGGTTCGGCGCCCGCTGCGATCATGCTCTGCGCGGTGGCCTGATCCGACAGCACCTTCACCAAATCCGCATTCACGCGTTTGACGATGTCGGGCGGCGTTCCTTTGGGCGCCATCACGCCGCTCCACGAGTACGCCTCGTAGCCCGGCAGGCCGGACTCGGCGATCGTCGCCACGTCGGGCAGCATGCTGGAACGCGTGGGGTTTCCCACGCCCAGCGCGCGCACCTTGCCGCCCTTCAGATGCGGCACGGCGGAAGGCCCATCGGCGAACATCACCTGCACCTGTCCGCCCAGCAGGTCCTGCATGGCGGGCGCGCTGCCGCGGTAGGGTACGTGCTGGATGCGCACGCCGGCCATGGCGTTGAACAATTCGCCGGCCAGGTGCGTGCCGCCGCCCGTGCCTGACGAGCTGAACGACAGCTTGCCCGGGTTGGCCTTGGCATAGGCGATCAACTCGCTCACCGAATTCACGGGCAGCGTCGCGTTCACCACCAGCACGATGGGAAACACCGCCGCCATGCCGACCGGCACGAAGTCCCGCGTAATGTCGTAGCTCAGATTGCCGCGCAGGCTGGGCAGCACCGCATGGTGGATGGAGGCGAAAAAATAGTTGTAGCCGTCGGGCTCGGACTTGGCCGCGAACTGCGCGCCCACAATGCCGCCGGCGCCCGACTTGTTGTCCACCACCGTGGGCACCGACCACAGCTGTCCCAGCGGCTGCGTGGTGAAGCGCGCGGTCGTGTCCACGGGACCGCCCGCAGGAAACGGCACGATGAAATTCACGGCATGCGCAGGCCAGGCGGCGGCGCGGGCCAGCCTGGGGAACAGCGCGGGCACCGCGGCGGCGGCGCATGCGGCGCCCAGCCGCGCAACGGCGCGGCGGCGTAGTAGATCGGTCACGGCAGTCTCCTGGTTCTCGGTTTTATGGGCGGCCAAGCTCTAGGACTGCTGCCTGACGCCTTTTTTATTATTTGCCGAACCTGCGGAGCCGCCGCTACACATTTGCAAAAGCCCCTCTTCGGGAGGCGCTACAGGCCGCGCGCCGCGCGCTGCACGTGTTCGATGAAGCATTCCGCGAAACTGGGCAGATCGCGTCCACGCTGACGGCACAGCAGGCGGTCGCGCAACGCCCAGGGATCGTCCAGCTTGAGCACATGCAGCGCGTCCGGACGGCTGTAGCGCGCCGCGCAGGCGCGCGGCACCACCGCGATCCCCGCGCCCGCCTCCACCATGCGGCACACCGCTTCGAAGCTGCCCACGTGCACGCGCTGGCAGATGCGCTTGCCCAGGCCGCTGGCGATGTCTTCCAGGAAGGTCTGGATGGCGCTGTCCGGATGGATGCCGACGAACTGATACGCGTCCAGCAGGTCGGCGAAATGCGCGGACTCCGACGCGGCCAGCGGATGGTCCAGCGACGTCACCACGGTGAGTTCATCGCGGAACAACGGCGTGACGTCCAGGCCCGACACGTCGATATTGCCCGCCACCAGCCCCAGGTCTCCCTGACCTGCGCGTATGGCAATGACGATATCGCCGGAAATCTTTTCTTCCAGCTCCACGTCCACATCCGGGTTTTCCGCAAGAAACGTGGACAGCGCGTCGGCCAGAAAGGAATTGGTGGCCGTGGTGTTGGCCAATAGGCGCAAGCGGCCCTTCAAGCCGCTGGCGTAGGGCTGCAAGTCCGCATTCAAGCATTCCAGCTGCCGGAACACGGCGTTCGCATGCTTGAGCAGCACTTCACCCGCCGGCGTCAGCGCCACGCCCGTGGCCATGCGCACCAACAGCCTGGCCTTGAAGGCCTCTTCCATGTTCTTCACCCGCGCGCTTGCCGCCGGCAGGGACAGGAAGGTGCGTTCCGCAGCCCGGGTCAGATTGAGTGTTTCCCCCACGTTCAGAAACAAACGCAGGTCCGTCAGATCGTGTCTCATGTTCCACCACGCAGAAGGGGGGCATATCTAATTTTGAATTCTTCGCATGCCTCGTCGAATCTACCATGGTGCATCCCCTCGAACCAGAGCGTTTGATGCGGAACTGTTTTCCACACGGCGCGCGCGCCGCAGCACAGGAGTCAGCTTCAATGAGCGGCATAGTTTCCGGAAAAGTGGTGATTGTGACGGGCGCGGGCGGCGGCATCGGCCGCAGCATTGCGCTGGCCATGGCGCAGGCTGGCGCCAAGGTGGTGGTGAACGACATCGGCGTCTCGCTCACCGGCGAAGGCGGCGCGGAGGGTCCCGCTCAAGCGGTCGTCAAGGAGATCGTCGCGGCCGGCGGCCAGGCCGTCGCCAACACCGACAGCGTGGCCGCGTACGACAGCGCCAGCCGCTGCGTGCAGACGGCGATAGACGCGTTCGGCCGCATCGATGCCGTGGTCAACAACGCCGGGAATCTGCGCGACCGGGTTTTCCACAAGATGAGCGAAGAGGAATGGAGCCAGGTGCTGGGCGTGCACCTCAACGGCTCCTTCTTCATGAGCCGCGCGGCTGCGCCCTACTTCCGCGAACAGGAGTCCGGCGCCTTCGTGCACATGACCTCCACGTCCGGACTGATCGGAAACTTTGGGCAGGCCAACTACGCGGCGGCCAAGCTCGGCATCGTGGCCTTGTCGAAATCCATCGCCCTGGACATGGCGCGCTACAACGTGCGCTCCAACTGCATGGCGCCGTTCGCATGGAGCCGCATGACTAGCTCCATTCCCGCAGAGACCGACGAAGAAAAGGCCCGCGTCGAAAAGCTGAAGAAAATGGAAGCCGGCAAGGTCGCGCCCATGGCCGTCTACCTGGCCAGCGACGCCGCCAGCGAGGTCACCGCGCAGATCTTCGCGGTGCGCGCCAACGAGATCATGCTGATGAGCCAACCGCGCCCGCTGCGCACCGTGCACCACGGCGAAGGCTGGACGCCCGAGCGCATCGCCGAGATCGCCGTGCCCGCCATGCGCAAGCACTTCTACGCGTTGGAGCGCTCGCCCGACGTCATCGACTGGGATCCCATCTGAGGCCGCCATGCCCCTGGACTACGCAACCGTGAAGAACTGGCGCTTCGACGAGGTGCGCCAGCGCTACGACGAAAAAGACACCATGCTGTACGCCCTGGGCATAGGCCTGGGGCAGGACCCCGAAGACACCGGACAGTTGCGCTACGTGTACGAAAAGGGCTTGCAGTCCTTTCCCACCATGAGCGTGGTGCTGGGTTATCCGGGCTTCTGGGTCCAGGACCCGCGCGCCGGCATCGACTGGGTACGCGTGGTCCACGGCGAGCAGCGGCTGACCATGCATGCGCCCCTGCCCGCAGCCGGCGTGGTCACCGGCAGGAGCCGCAACACGCACGTGATCGACAAGGGCGCCGACAAGGGCGCCATCATCATCACCGAGCGCACCCTGCATGGCGAAGACGGCGCCTGCCTCGCCACCTTGCGCCAAAGCACCTTCTGCCGCGGCGACGGCGGCTTCGGCCAGGGAGACGACAGCCCTGCCGCCCTGCCCGCGGCGCCCGACGGCGAACCGGACCTGCGCTGCGAGATCCGCATTCCCGCCAGCGCCGCCCTGCTGTACCGGCTGAACGCCGACCGCAACCCGCTGCACGCAGATCCCGAAGTCGCACGCGCGGCCGGCTACCCCAAACCCATCCTGCACGGACTGTGCTCCTACGGCGTAGTCGCGCACGCCATCGTCAAAAGCTGCTGCGGCTACGACGCCTCGCGCCTGGTCAGCCTGAACACGCGCTTCTCGGCGCCGGTGTATCCCGGCGAAACCCTGCAGTGCGACATCTGGCGCCTGCCCGGCGGCCAGCTCCGCTTCCAGGCCCGCGCGCAAGAACGCGGCGTGGTGGTCATGAGCCACGGCACCGCGGAGCTGAAGCCATGACCCGCGCGCCCGCATTGACCGGCATCCGCGTGCTGGATCTATCGCGCATCCTGGCCGGCCCCTGGTGCACGCAGAACCTGGCCGACCTGGGCGCCGACGTCATCAAGATCGAACGCCCCCGCGTGGGCGACGACACCCGCGCCTGGGGTCCGCCGTTCCTCAAGGACGGCAACGGCCAGGACACCGAGGAATCCGCCTATTACCTCAGCGCCAACCGCAACAAGCGCTCGGTGGAGGCCGACATGGCTACGCCCGCAGGCGCCGCGCTGATCCGCGAACTGGCGGCCGCCAGCGACATCCTGGTCGAGAACTTCAAGGTCGGCGGGCTGGCCAAGTACGGCCTGGACTACGACAGCCTGAAGCAGATCAACCCGCGCCTGATCTATTGCTCGGTCACCGGCTTCGGCCAGGACGGCCCCTACGCGCGGCATCCTGGCTACGACTTCATGATCCAGGGCATGGGCGGCCTCATGAGCATCACCGGGGAACGCGACGACCTGCCCGGCGGCGGGCCGCAGAAGGCCGGCGTGGCGGTGACCGACATCATCACCGGCATGTACGCCACCGTCGCGATCCTGGCCGCCTTGCAGGAACGCCACAACAGCGGCCTGGGCCAACACCTGGACATCGCCCTGCTGGACAGCCACGTCGCCCTGCTGGCCAACCAGAACTCGAACTACTTCAACTCCGGCGTGGCACCCCAGCGCGCCGGCAACGCCCACCAGAACGTCGTGCCCTACCAGGTGTTCGCCGCCAGCGACGGCCACCTGATCGTGGCCACGGGCAATGAATCGCAGTACCGCGCATACTGCCGCGCCATCGGCGCACCCGAACTGGGCGACGACCCGCGCTTCGCCACCAACCGCATGCGCCTGGCCAACCGCGAACTGCTGGTCGGCCTGCTGACCGAGATCATGCGCCAGGGCAAACGCGACGACTGGATCGCCAGGCTGGAGGCCGTGGGCGTGCCTTGCGGGCCGATCAACGATATCGCGCAGGCCCAGGCGCATCCGCAAGCGCAGGCGCGGCAGCTGCGCCGCGACATGCCGCATCCGGCGGGCGGCGTGGCGGCGGTGACGGCAAGCCCGCTGCGGCTGTCGGCCTCGCCGGTCGAGTACCGCCGCGCGCCGCCGCTGCTTGGGGAGCATACGGAGGAAGTGCTGCGGGAGGTGTTGGGGAAGACGCCAGAAGCGATCGCGGCGTTTTGCGCGGGATTGAGGAAGGAGGGATGAGCAGGTTGCGCGCGGGGTGAGGCGGAGATTTGGCTGCCGTGTAGCGGAGGCTGGAGATGTGGGCGTTCGCGCAAGCGAACACCATCACAATCAAATAAATCACGTATGTCTTTATCGGCCGCCCGGGCGGCCTACGAAGCACCAGGCACTAAAGCCAAAAAAAACGGCCGCCAGTCCCCTGGCAGCCGTTTTTCTCACAACCTACGGAATCAAGCCACAGCGACAGGAATCTTCCCGATCTTGGCCTGCCATTCCTTGGGCCCCGTGGTATGGACAGAGGTACCCTGAGCATCAACCGCCACGGTCACCGGCATGTCCTTCACGTCGAACTCATAGATGGCTTCCATGCCCAGGTCCGCAAAACCCAGCACCTTGGCGCCACGGATAGCCTTCGACACCAGGTAGGCCGCGCCGCCCACCGCCATCAGGTAAGCCGAGTTGTGCTTCTTGATGGATTCGATCGCCACCGGACCGCGTTCCGACTTGCCGATCATCGCGATCAAGCCCGTCTGCTCCAGCATCATGTCGGTGAACTTGTCCATGCGCGTAGCGGTCGTGGGACCCGCCGGGCCGACCACTTCGTCGCGCACCGGATCCACCGGACCCACGTAGTAAATGACGCGATTCTTGAAATCCACCGGCAGCGGCTCGCCCTTGGCCAGCATGTCCTGGATGCGCTTGTGCGCCGCATCGCGGCCCGTCAACATCTTGCCCGACAGCAGCAGCGTCTGACCCGGCTTCCAGCTGGCCACTTCTTCCTTGGTCAGCGTATTCAGGTCCACCTGCTTGGACTTGTTGTAGTCCGGCGCCCAATGCACTTCCGGCCACTCCGACAGCGACGGCGGATCCAGGCGCGCCGGACCCGAGCCGTCCAGCTCGAAGTGCGCATGACGCGTCGCCGCGCAGTTCGGGATCATCGCCACCGGCTTGGAAGCCGCGTGCGTGGGGAACGTGCTGATCTTCACGTCCAGCACCGTCGTCAGGCCGCCCAGGCCCTGCGCGCCGATACCCAGCGCATTGACCTTCTCATACAGCTCGATACGCAGCTCTTCCAGCTTGTTCTGCGGACCGCGGGCCAGCAGCTCGTACATGTCGATGTCTTCCATCAACGACTGCTTGGCCATCAGCATGGCCTTCTCGGCCGTGCCGCCGACGCCAATGCCCAGCATGCCCGGCGGGCACCAGCCCGCGCCCATCGTCGGCACCGTCTTGAGCACCCAGTCCACCAGCGAATCGCTCGGATTCAGCATCGCGAACTTCGACTTGTTTTCCGAACCGCCGCCCTTCGAAGCGACTTGCACGTCGACCTTGTCGCCCGGGACAAGCTCGACGTGCAGGATACAGGGCGTGTTGTCGCGCGTGTTCTTGCGCGCGAACAGCGGATCGTCCAGCACCGAAGCGCGCAGCGGATTGTCCGGGTTCAGATAACCGCGGCGCACGCCTTCGTCACAGAGTTCCTGCAGGGTGCGCTTGGTCTCGAAGCGCACGCCCATGCCGACCTTCAGGAAGACGTTGACGATGCCCGTGTCCTGGCACAGCGGACGCTTACCCTCGGCGCACATGCGCGAGTTGGTCAGGATCTGCGCCATCGCGTCGCGCGCGGCGGGGCTTTCCTCGCGCTCATAGGCGCGGGCCAGGTGGCGGATGTAGTCGACGGGATGGTAGTAGCTGATGAACTGGATGCCATCGGCTATCGACTGGATGAAGTCTTCTTCTTTAATGATGACTGACATGGCGATATGCGGGTGTAGATGATGAAAACGTGAAAACGCGGCCGGCAGGACTAGCGCGGCGCAATGGAGAAAGAACTATTTTGCCGCCGGGCCGCCCCAAGGCAAAATGCGCCCCCCTCGGGGGGGCAGCAAGCCCCACAGGGGCGCGGCGTGGGGGCTACCATTTTGCCGCCGGGCCGCCCCAAGGCAAAATGCGCCCCCTCGGGGGGCAGCAAGCCCCGCAGGGGCGCGGCGTGGGGGCATTTCCTATTTGCCTTGCCACACGGGCTTGCGCTTCTCGGCGAAGGCGGTCGCGCCTTCCTTCGCGTCGGCCGACGAAAAGATGTGGGCGATCAGCGGACGCTGCTGGTCGAACATGCTGGCCTGGTCCCAATCGCCCGACTGCGCCACGATGCTCTTGGCGGTCTGTACCGCCAGCGGGCCGTTCTCGACGATGGAGCGGGCCAGTTCCAGCGCGCCAGCCAGGGCGGCGCCCGGCTCGGTGATGCGGTTGACCAGGCCGAAGGAGTAGGCGCGCTCGGCCGTCAACATTTCGCCCGTCAGGATCACTTCCATGGCGATGTGGTACGGCAGACGGCGCGGCAGGCGCAGCATGCCGCCGGCGCCGGCCACCAGGCCGCGCTTGACTTCAGGCAGGCCGAACTTGGCGTTGCTGGCGGCCACGATCAGGTCGGAAGCCAGCGCCATTTCGCAGCCGCCAGCCAGTGCGTAGCCTTCCACCGCCGCGATCAGCGGCTTCTTGGGGGGCCGCTCGTTCAGGCCGGCGAAGCCGCGGCCTTCCACGTAGGGACGCTGCCCCGACTTGGCGAAGGCCTTCAGGTCCATGCCCGAGGAGAACGTGCCGCCGCCGCCCGTCAGGATGCCGATGCGGATGTCGTCGCGGCTGTCCAGCTGGTCCAGCGCCGCGGCCATGGCCTGCGCGGTTTCCAGGTTGATGGCGTTCTTGGCCTCGGGACGGTTGATCGTGATGATCTGGATGCCGTCGGTGACTTCTACCTTGATCAGGTCTGACATGGGACTGCTCCTTCCGGGAATTCTCGGAATCGGGTTCCGGGTTTTATATAAGACTTGGTACGCAACCTGGAATCATACGATCATTGGTTTCCAGGCGCAGCGACAGGCCCGCGCGGCGTCCACCAGCGGCACACTGTCCCCCTTGTGAACCGCCCAGAAGTCCTAGATGTAACCGTCCGCCCGGCATTCGGGAACCGGACCGCCCCGGGCCAGTTAAAATGTCGGGTTTCCCACGCCCAGGGCAAGCCTTGCCCGGCGGCCGAATTCCAAGAATCCTATGCTCACCTTTCAGCAAATCATCCTTACGCTCCAGGAATACTGGGACAAGCAGGGTTGCGCCCTGCTGCAGCCCTACGACATGGAAGTCGGCGCCGGCACCTCGCATACCGCCACATTCCTGCGCGCGATCGGTCCGGAGCCCTGGCGCGCCGCCTACGTGCAGCCCTCGCGCCGCCCCAAGGACGGCCGCTACGGCGAAAACCCCAACCGCCTGCAGCACTACTACCAATACCAGGTGGTGCTGAAGCCCGCGCCCCCGGAAATCCTGGACCTGTACATCGGCTCGCTCAAGGCGCTGGGCATCGACCCGGCCCAGCATGACATCCGCTTCGTCGAGGACGACTGGGAAAACCCCACCCTCGGCGCCTGGGGCCTGGGCTGGGAAGTCTGGCTGAACGGCATGGAAGTCACCCAGTTCACCTACTTCCAGCAAGTGGGCGGCCTGGACTGCACGCCGACCACCGGTGAAATCACCTACGGTCTGGAGCGCCTGGCCATGTACCTGCAGGACGTGCAAAGCGTGTACGACCTGGTCTGGACCGAAGGCGCCAACGGCAACCGCGTGCTGTATCGCGACGTGTTTCACCAGAACGAGGTGGAGCAGTCGACCTACAACTTCGAGCATTCGTCGGCCGAGATGCTGTTCTCGCACTTCAACGACTATGAAGCCGAAGCCAAGCGCCTGATGGACGTGCCGCTGGCGCTGCCCGCCTACGAGGCCGCGCTGAAGGCCGCGCATACGTTCAACATGCTGGACGCGCGCGGCGCGATCAGCGTCACCGAGCGCGCCGCCTACATCGGCCGCATCCGCAACCTGTCGCGCGCCGTCGCGCAGGCCTATTACGATTCCCGCGAACGACTGGGCTTTCCCATGCTGGGCCGCGACAAGGCCGCCGGGGAGGCTGCATAAATGACGACGAACATCCGCCCGCTGCTGGTCGAACTGCTGACCGAAGAACTCCCGCCCAAGGCCCTCCAGAAGCTGGGCCAGGCCTTCGCCGAAGGCGTGCGCGCCACGCTGGAGCGCCACGGCCTGCTGGCCGCCGGCTGCGCCGCCACCGCGTATTCCACGCCGCGCCGCCTGGCCGTGCACCTGTCCGCCGTGCTGGCGCAGGCGCCCGACCAGCCCTATGCCGAAAAGCTGATGCCGGTAAAGATCGGCCTGACCGAAGACGGCAAGGCTACCCCCGCGCTGCAGAAGAAGCTGGCCGCCAAGGGCCTGGAAAACATCGACCTGGCTACCCTGGAACGCGAATCCGACGGCAAGCAGGACTACCTGGTCGCCCGCGGCACCGCTCCCGGCGCCCAACTGGCAGCCGGCCTGCAGGAAGGCATCGACGCCGCCATCAACGGCCTGCCCATTCCCAAGGTCATGCGCTACCAATTGGCCGACGGCGTCACCACCGTCAAGTTCGTGCGCCCGGCGCACGGCCTGGTCGCGCTGTTCGGCGCCGACGTGGTGCCGGTATCCGCGCTGGGCCTGGCCGCCGGCCGCGACACGCTGGGCCACCGCTTCATGAGCGCGGGTCCCGTGTCCATCGCCGACGCCGACGCCTATGCCGCCACCCTGGCCGAAAAGGGCCGCGTGATGGCCTCGTTCGAAGGCCGCCGCGACGAAATCCAGCGCCAACTGCTCGACCATGCCGGCCGCCTGAACGCCACCCTGGGCGACGATCCCGAAGTGGCCGCGCTGCTGGACGAAGTCACGGCCCTGGTCGAACACCCCACCGTCTACGTGGGCCAGTTCGAAGAGCAGTTCCTGCAAGTGCCGCAGGAATGCCTGATCCTGACCATGCGGCTGAACCAGAAGTACTTCCCGCTGTTCGATCCGGCCAGCGGCCGCCTGACGCACCGCTTCCTGATCGTCAGCAACATGCGCACCGACAATCCGGTGAACATCGTCGAAGGCAACCAGCGCGTGGTGCGCCCGCGCCTGGCGGACGCGCAGTTCTTCTTTGAAACCGACCGCAAGACCCCGCTGGCGGCGCGCGTCGAACAACTGGGCTCGATCGTCTACCACAACAAGCTGGGCACCCAGCTCGAACGCGTGGAGCGCGTGCGCGCCATCGCCCGCGGCGTGGCCGAACAACTGGGCGGCGACGTATCCGCCGCCGACCGCGCAGCCATGCTGGCCAAGGCCGACCTGGGCTCGAACATGGTGGGCGAATTCCCCGAGCTGCAAGGCGTCATGGGCGCCTACTACGCGGCCGGCGACGGCGAGCCCGACAGCGTGGTGCAGGCCCTGCGCACGCAGTACCGCAACCGCTACGACGCGCCCGTCACCGCTGAATCGCTGACCGCCGCCATCCTGTTCATCGCCGAGCGCGTGGAAACCATGGTCGGCATCTGGGCCATCGGCCTGGCGCCCACCGGCGAACGCGACCCCTTCGGCCTGCGCCGCGCCGCGCTGGGCCTGATCAGCGCGTTCGAGCAATTGGCCGCAGGCGGCTGGCTCAAGATCAGCTCGGCCGGCCCCCTGTCGCTGGACGGCCTGCTGCAACTGGCCGCAGGGACCTTCCCTGCCGGCAAGATTCCCGCCGACACGCTGGCCGAGGTCCGCGCCTTCATCTACGAACGCTACCGTAACCAGCTGATCAACGACTTCGACCGCAACGCCGTCGAAGCCGTGATCGCGCTGACCCCGCCGCTGCACCAGGTGGCCGAGCGCGTGCGCGCTGCCGCCGCCTTCGCGCTGCTGCCCGAGGCCGCCAGCCTGGCCGCCGCCAACAAGCGCATCGGCAACCTGCTCAAGAAGGCCGAAGGCGAGATCGGCGCGGTGAACGACGCCGCGCTGGTGGAACCGGCCGAAAAGGCGCTGGCCGCCGCCGTGTCCGCGCTGCGCCCCAAGGCCGAGGCGCAACTGGCCGCGGGCGACTTCGCCGGCAGCCTGAGCACGCTGGCCCAGGTCCGCGAACCCGTGGACGCCTTCTTTGCCGACGTCATGGTCATGGCCGAGGACCCGGTCGTGCGCGCCAACCGGCTGGCCCTGCTGGGCCAGTTGCATGGCCTGATGAACCAGGTCGCTGACATCTCCAGGCTGGCACAGTGAAGCTCATCATCCTAGACCGCGACGGCGTCATCAACCAGGACAGCGATTCGTTCGTCAAGAATCCCGACGAATGGATCGCCCTGCCCGGCAGCCTGCACGCCATCGCCCGGCTGACGCAGGCGGGCTGGAAGGTGGTGGTCGCCACCAACCAGTCGGGTCTGGCGCGCGGCCTGTTCGACATGGACACGCTGACGGCCATCCATACCAAGATGCGCCGCGAACTGGCCGCCGCAGGCGGCAGTATCGACGCGGTCTTCATGTGCCCGCACGGCCCCGATGACAACTGCGCCTGCCGCAAGCCCAAGCCCGGCATGTTCGAACAGATCGGGCACCGCTACGACGTCGACCTGGCCGGCGTGCCGGCGGTGGGCGATTCGCTGCGCGACCTGCAGGCCTCGTCGTCGGTCGGCTGCTCGCCCTGGCTGGTGCTGAGCGGCAATGGCAAGAAGACGCTGGCCAAGGGCGGCTTGCCGGACAATACCCGCGTCTGCGACGACCTGTCGGCCGTGGTCGACGCGCTGCTGCAGGACCATTGATCCGATGGCCCGCCTACGTTCGCTGCTGTACTTCCTGTTCCTGGCCGTCACGGTCATCCCCTACGCGTTCGCTTGCATCCTGTGGGCGCCGCTGCCGCTGCACTGGCGCTATAAGTTGACCGTGGGCTGGCCGCGCCTGGCCATCTGGGGCGCGCGCTTCTTCTGCGGCATCCGCTGGCAGGTCAAGGGCTGGGAAAATCTGCCCGACGGCCCGGCGGTGCTGCTGTCCAAGCATCAATCGGCCTGGGAAACGCTGTTCTTCCCCGCCCACATGCCGCGCGAAGTCTGCTTCGTCTACAAGAAGGAACTGCACATGGTGCCGTTCTTCGGCTGGGGCCTGGCGCTGCTGCGCATGATCCCGATCGACCGCGCCAAGGGTCGCGATGCCTTCGACCAGGTGGTCAAGCAAGGCCAGACCCGCCTGGACGAAGGCCGCTGGCCCCTGCTGTTTCCCGAGGGCACCCGCGTGCCGCCCGGCAAGACCGGCCGCTTCAAGATGGGCGGCGCGCTGCTGGCCTCGCGCACCGGCGCCGCCGTCATCCCGGTGGCGCACAATGCCGGCGAATGCTGGCGCCGCAACGCCTTTGTGAAGTATCCGGGCATGGTTACCGTGTCCATCGGTCCCGCGATAGAATCCAAGGGACTCTCCCCCGAGGAACTGAACAAAAAGGTTCAGGACTGGATCGAAGGGGAAATGCGGCGTCTCAATCCAGAAAGGTATGGCCAGCACTGATCAGCTCGAACTCCTGTTCGACGAACAGCAGCACGACGCGCCCACGGGCGCGCCGCCGCTGAACGCCGCGCCGAAGGCTCCGGCCGCACCTAAGCCGGCCGCGCCTAAGCCGGCCGCGCCTAAGCCGGCCGCGCCCAAGCCCCTCTTCCCCGATCTGCCCCCGGCTGCCGCCCCTGCGGGCGAACCGCTGCTGACGCTGTCGCCCAACGCGGCCTCGCTCGTCCCCACGCCCTGCCCCGACCCGCTGCCGCCCGGCGCGCGCTGGCGCGAAGTCTCGACCGAGCAGCAGCCCATCGGCTTCGTGCTGCTGCGCTCGCGCCGCCGCAGCATCGGCTTCGTGATCACCGACGACGGCTTGCGCGTCACCGCCCCGAACTGGGTCACGCTGACGCAGGTGGACGACGCCGTGCGCGAGAAAGCCCGCTGGATCCTCACCAAGCTGCGCGAATGGCACGCCCGCAAGCAGCAGCTTGCCATGGCGCACACGCGCTGGCAGGCGGGCGGCGAACTGCCGTACCTGGGCAAGCGCATTGTGATCGGCGTAGGCGGCGACAGCCGCCAGGCCAACCTGTCGGGCGACGCCGACGCCCCGCAGGATGGCGACACCTTGTGGCTGGCGCTGCCGTCCTCGGCGGACCAGGGCCGCATCCGCGATTCGGCCCAGGCCTGGCTGCAACAGCGCGCCGGCGCCTGGTTCGGCGCGCGCCTGGCCCACTTCCTGCAGGTCAGCGGCCTGAAGATCCAACGCTGGCGCCTATCCTCGGCCGCCACCCGCTGGGGCTCCTGCACCAGCGACGGCAACATCATGCTGAACTGGCGCCTGATCCATTTCGCGCCCGCCATCATCGACTACGTCATCGCGCACGAGCTTGCCCATTTGCGCGAAATGAACCACAGTCAGGACTTCTGGCGCGAAGTGGGGCAGATCCTGCCCGACTTCGAAGACGCCAAGAACATCCTGCGGCGTCACGACCCCGCATCCTTGCCTCAGTTCTGAGGCATTCTGGAGACACGAAAATGTTGCTGCTGATTCCGGGCCCGGTCACGACCGACGCGCGGGTGAAGGCCGCCATGGCGCAAGACTATGCGCCGTGGGACAACGATTTCCGCCAGACCTACCGGCAGGTCTGCGATGGCGTGCTGCGCGCGGCGCTGGCGTCGCCCGACGAGCACGCCGCGCTGGCGCTGCCGGGCTGCGGCCACTTCGCGGTGGAAGCCGCGATCCGCAGCTTCATCCCCGCCGGCGGTCGCCTGCTGGCCCCCTCCACCGGCGCCTACGCCGCCCGCCTGCAAAAGCTGGCCGGCGATGCCGGCCGCGTCGCCGTGCCGCTGCCCGTCGGCCCCACCGAGCGGATCGATCCGCTGGCGGTCGCCCACGCCCTGGAACAGGATCCCACGCTCACGCACCTGGCGCTGGTCTACAGCGAAACCGGCAGCGGCATCTGCCATGACGTGCCTGAACTCGCGCGCATCGCGCACGGGCTCGGCCGCCGCGTCATCGTCGACGCCGTGTCCGCCTTCGGCGCGCTGCCCCTGGAGCTGCGCGCCCTGCCCGCCGTGGAAGCGGTGGTGCTGACCGCCAACAAGTGCCTGGAAGGCATGCCCGGCGCCGCCTTCGTGGTGGCGCGGCGCGACAGCCTGGAAGCGGCGCGCGGCGTCGCCGGCAGCTGGTCGCTGGACCTGGCCGACATCTACCAGCAAAGCCTGCAGCCCAATGCCGGCCCGCGTTTCACGCCGCCCGCCCCCACGCTGGCGGCGCTGGCCGTGGCGCTGGAACTGCACCGCGAAGAAGGCCGCGAGGCCCGCCTGGCACGCTACACCGCCAACATGCGCACGCTATATGATGGCGTCAGGGAGCTGGGCCTGGCGCCTTACCTGACGCCTGCCCTGCAGGGCCCCATCGTCGTCAACGTCCGCGCCCCTGACGCGCCGACCTGGAACCTGCAATTGTTCGTGGACGCCCTCAAGCGCCGCGGCTACGTGCTCAGCAACTTCTACAACACCGAACAACCTTCGTTCCGGGTCGGCTGCATCGGCGCCTTCGGGCCCGACCAGATGCGGCAGGCAGTCGACGCCATGGGCGGCGCGCTGCGCGACATCGGCATCACCCGGGAAGCCGCCGGCAGCGGCGGATTCTTCCCGCTCCCCCTCACCGCTTAAGGAAAACATCCCATGCGTATGCTCCACACCATGCTGCGAGTCGGCAACCTCGACAAGTCCATCGACTTCTACACCAACGTGCTCGGCATGCGCGTGCTGCGCCGCAATGACTACCCCGAGGGCAAGTTCACGCTGGCCTTCGTCGGCTACCAGGACGAATCCGAAGGCGCCGTCATCGAACTGACCCACAACTGGGACACGGACAAGTACGACCTGGGCACCGGCTACGGCCACATCGCCCTGGAAGTCGACAACGCCTACGAGGCCTGTGACAAGGTCAAGGAAAAAGGCGGCAAGGTCACGCGCGAAGCCGGCCCGATGAAGCACGGCAAGACCGTCATCGCCTTTGTCGAAGACCCCGATGGCTACAAGATCGAGTTCATCCAGAAAAAGGGCCGCCAGGACTGAGCCCCCGCGCGGCCGACGCCAGGAAGACATTCCATGATCCACACCATCCTGAAAATGGGCGATCCGCGGCTGTTGCGCGTGGCCGCGCCCGTGGAACGCTACGACACGCCCGAGCTGCACGCGCTGATCGACGACATGTTCGAAACCATGGCCGCCGCGCAAGGGGTGGGCCTGGCCGCGCCGCAGATCGGCGTGGACCTGCAGCTGGTGATCTTCGGCTTCGACCGCAACGAGCGCTATCCGGACGCGCCCGCCGTCCCGCAGACCATTCTGTGCAATCCGGTCATCACGCCGCTGTCTGACGAAATGGAAGACGGCTGGGAAGGCTGCCTGTCGGTGCCGGGCCTGCGCGGCGTGGTGCCGCGCTACCGCCACATCCGCTACAGCGGGCGCGATCCCTACGGCCAGCTCATCGAGCGCGAGGCCGAGGGGTTTCACGCCCGGGTGGTGCAGCACGAATGCGACCACCTGATCGGCCGGCTCTACCCGTCGCGCATCCAGGACTTCAGCAAATTCGGGTTCACTGAAATCCTGTTCCCCGACATGGATCCGAACCAGGACGACTAAGGCCTTGCTCCCGCCTTGCGGGAGCTTGCGTCTCTTCCCTACGCCTCTCCCGAATCCGCCTTGGCGGCCTGCGGCGACAGCTCTTCAGGCGCGAAATCGTCCACCTGCAACACCCGCGACACCAGCGCTTCGGCCTCTTGCAGCGAGGCCGCCTGCGCGTCGGTAATGGCGCCGCGCTGGTGGGCTTCACGCCAATCGCGCACGCCGGACTGGCGCTGGCGGTCGCGCAGCGGCTGCACCGCGTCCGCCAGCGCGAAGGCGCGGGTCAGGAGACCCACCGGATCGTCGCCGGCGGCGCCGGCCTCGCGATGCAGGTCGGCCGCCAGGCGCACATGCGTGGGCGAAGGCTTGAGCAGCAGTTCCGCGCATTCCCGCGTCAAGGCGTCGCTCGGCCCCTTGGCCAGGCGCAACGGCAGGATGGCGGCGCGCAGCCCCCATGACAACACGCGGCCCGGCAGGTTGCGCAAGACCTGGTCCATGCTTTTCTCGATGCTGGCGTAGCCCTGCTCCAGGCACCAATGCACCAGCGGCAGGTCGTCGTGCTTGCGGCCCTCGTCTTCCCAGCGTTTGAGCACCGCCGACTGCAAATACAGCTCGGACAGGATGTCGCCCAGACGGGCGGAGATCATCTCGCGGCGCTTCAGCCCCCCGCCCAGTTGCGCCAGCGTGGCATCTGCCAGCAGCGCGAAGCCCGAGGCATAGCGGCCCAGCCGCCGGTAGTGGCCGGCCACGGGGCCGGATGAAGGCGCAGGCGCCAGCACTCCGCCAGTCCAGGCGCGGCCGATGGCCCGCAGCGCGTTGATGCCCGTGTGGCGCAGATGGCGCCAGAACACGTCGTGGAAGACCTCCATGCCGCGGTCTTCGTCGGGGTTGCCCAGCGCCAGGATTTCCGGCATCAGGTAAGGGTGGGCGCGGATCGCGCCCTGGCCGAAGATGATCAGGTTGCGCGTCAGGATGTTGGCGCCCTCGACCGTGATGGCGATGGGCACGGCGCGGTACAGCGCGCCCAGGTAGTTGCTGGGACCGTCGATGACGGCGCGGCCGGCATGGATGTCCATCGCGTCGTTGACCGAGCCGCGCATGCGCTCGGTGGCGTGGTACTTCATGATGCCCGAGACCACCGCCGGCTTGACGCCCTGGTTCAGCGCGGCGCAGGTCAGGCGCCGGGCGGCTTCGACCAGATAGGCATTGCCAGCCAGCCGGGCCAGCCCTTCCTGCACGCCTTCGAACTTGCCCACGGGAATGCCGAACTGTTCGCGCACTCGGGCATACATGCCCGTGGTGTGCGCGCACATCGCGGCGGCGGCGGCCGATAGCGAAGGCAGGGAAATGCCCCGCCCCGCCGCCAGCGCGCTCATCAGCATCTGCCAGCCATGGCCGGCGCGTTCTGCGCCGCCGATCAGCGCATCCAGCGGCACGAACACGTCGCGTCCGAGGTTGGGGCCGTTCTGGAAGACCTGCATGGCGGGCAGGTGGCGGCGCCCGATCTCCACGCCGGGCGCTTCGGTCGGCACCAGCGCGACCGATATGCCGATGTCCTTGGCGCCGCCCAGGATGCCGTCGGGGTCCGACAGCTTGAAAGCCAGGCCCAGCACGGTCGCCACCGGCCCCAGCGTGATGTAGCGCTTGTGCCAGTTGAGCCGGATGCCGATCAGTTCGCGCCCGTCGACCACCTGGCGGCAGACCACGCCCGTGTCCACCATGGACGCAGCGTCCGAGCCGGCCTCGGGGCTGGTCAGGCCGAAGCAAGGCACCTCGCGCCCGTCCGCCAGCCGCGGCAGCCAGTAGTCGCGCTGCGCCGGGGTGCCGAACTGCATCAGCAGTTCGCCCGGCCCCAGCGAGTTGGGCACCATCACGGTAACGCCCGCGGTAATGGAATAGGCCGAGATGCGCCGCACGACCTCGGAGTGCGCGTAGGGTGAAAAGCCCAGGCCGCCGTAGCGCCGCGGAATGATCATGCCGAAGAAGCGTTCGGCCTTCAGGAAGTCCCATACCTCGGGCGGCAGGTCGCGCCGGTTCCAGGTGATGTCCCATTCGTCCAGCATGGCGCAAAGCCGTGCCAGCGGGCCATCTATGAAGCGCTGCTCGTCCGCGGTCAACGTGGCTGCCGGCACGTCCAGCAGCTTGCGCCAGTCGGGATTGCCGGTGAACAGATCCGCATCCCACCAGGTGTCCCCGGCCTCGATGGCTTCGCGCTCCGTCGCCGACATGGCGGGCAGCGCGTTGCGCGCCCAGCGGTAAGCAGGTTCCGAGATGCGGCGCCGGCGCCACGCATTGAAGTCCATGAGTGTTCCTCACTGTTATGGCCCCAGGCCCCAGGGCGTATCAGGTCAAAGTACCAGAATTGGCGGCGCCGGGCCAAGCTGCGGCCTGCCGACTCTGCGACAATGGGCCTCGGCGCGCAGCGCGCAATCCATCGCTATCCGGGCAGTCTCCGCATGCTGAACAAACTCTGGCTGGGCTTTTTCCTCACCGCGGCCGCGGCGGCGCTGTACCGCTGGCTGGTCATCGGCGATCCCGAAGTCTTCCGCATGATGGTCGCCAGCCTGTTCGACATGGCCCGCGTGTCGGTGGAAGTGATGGTGCTGCTGTTCGGCACGCTGACGCTGTGGCTGGGCTTTCTGCGCATCGCCGAAGGCGCCGGGCTGGTGGAAAAGCTGGCGCGCCTGCTGGGTCCGCTGTTCGCGCGCCTGATGCCCGGGGTGCCGCGCAACCATCCGGCCATCGGCTTGATCACGCTGAACTTCGCCGCCAACGGCCTGGGGCTGGACAATGCCGCCACGCCCATCGGGCTGCGCGCCATGCGCGAATTGCAGTCGCTCAATCCAACGCCCGAAACCGCCAGCAATGCGCAGATCCTGTTCCTGGTGCTGAATGCGTCGTCGCTGACCCTGCTGCCGGTGACGCTGTTCATGTTCCGGGCGCAACAGGGCGCGCCGGACCCGACGCTGGTGTTTCTGCCCATCCTGCTGGCCACCAGCGCATCGACCCTGGCCGGGTTCCTGGCCGTGGCGGCCTGCCAGCGGCTGCGCCTCATCGATCCCGTGGTCATGCTTTGGCTGGGCGGCGCGGCGCTGCTCATGGGCGGATTCATGGCCTTGCTGGCCAGCATGTCGGCGGCGGCCATCGCCTCGCTGTCGTCGCTGCTCGGCAACCTGGTCCTGTTCGGCATCCTGATCGCCTTCCTGGTGGCGGGCGCCTGGAAGAAGGTGCCGGTCTACGAGGCCTTCATCGAAGGCGCCAAGGAAGGCTTCGACATTGCCAAGAGCCTGCTGCCCTATCTGGTCGCGATGCTGTGCGCGGTGGGCGTGCTGCGCGCCTCGGGCGCGCTGGATTTCCTGCTGGACGGCATCCGCTGGCTGGCGGTGCAGGCCGGCTGGGACACGCGCTTCGTGGACGCCTTGCCGACGGCCCTGGTCAAACCCTTCTCGGGCAGCGCGGCGCGCGCCATGATGCTGGAAACCATGACGCATTTCGGCGTGGACAGCTTCCCCGCGCTGCTGGCCGCGGTGGTGCAAGGCAGCACCGAAACCACCTTCTACGTGCTGGCGGTGTATTTCGGATCGGTGGGCATATTGCGGGCGCGCCACGCGGTGGGCTGCGCCCTGATCGCCGATCTGGCCGGCGTGCTGGCGGCCATCGGTGTGTGCTACTGGTTCTTCGGCTGAAAGCCGCCGCGCGGCGGCGGGAAGCGCCAGGGTGGCGCTCCCCGCCCCGCTGTATCAATCCACCAGCAGGATCTTCATGCCGTTGGTGCCGCCGCTGTCGCGGTAGAAGTCGCCCTTGGTCAGGATCACCCAGTCGCCGGTCTGCACCAGGTTGCGCTTGCGCAGTTCATCGATGGCGGCGTTGCTCAAATCGGCAGGCTCGTAGTCCGACGGCGCGAACGGAATCGTGTAGACGCCGCGGAACATGGCCACGCGGTTTTGCGTGATGCTGTGCGGGCTGTAGCAGTAGATCGGCACGCCCGAGCGGATGCGCGACATGATCAGCGGCGTGTGGCCGCTTTCGGTCAGCGAGATGATGGCCTTGACGCCGGGGAAATGGTTGGCCGCGTACATGGCCGCCAGCGCGATGGTCTCGTCGCAGCGCGTGAAGGTCTCGCCCAGGCGGTGATGCGACTTGGTCGAGGTCGGGTGCTTTTCCGCGCCCAGGCAGACGCGGGCCATGGCCTGCACGGTTTCCACGGGATACTGGCCCGACGCGCTTTCCGCCGACAGCATGACGGCGTCGGTGTAGTCCAGCACCGCGTTGGCCACGTCGGACACTTCGGCGCGCGTGGGCATGGGGCTGGAGATCATCGACTCCATCATCTGGGTCGCGGTGATGACGACCTTGTTCAGGGTGCGCGCGTGCTGGATGATGCGCTTCTGGATGCCGACGAGTTCGGCATCGCCCACTTCCACGCCCAGGTCGCCGCGCGCCACCATCACGCCGTCGCTGGCGCGGATCAGCGCGTCCAGCGCTTCGTCGTCGGCCACGGCTTCGGCGCGTTCGATCTTGGCGATGATCCAGGCCTGGCTGCCGGCGGCCGCCAGCAGCGTGCGCGCCTCGTCGATATCGCTGCCATAGCGCGGAAACGACACGGCCACGTAGTCAAGTTCCATCTCGGCGGCCAGCTTGATGTCGACACGATCCTTGTCGGTCAGGCTGGGCGCGGACAGGCCGCCGCCGCGGCGGTTGATGCCCTTGTTGTTCGACAGCGGACCGCCCACCGTCACGGTGGTGTGGACCTCGTCGCCTTCGACGCTGTCCACCACCAGCACCACGCGGCCGTCATCCAGCAGCAGCTCATCGCCAACGCGGCAGTCCTGCACCAGTTCGGGGTAATCGATGCCCACGATGCTGGCCGTGCCCTCTTCCTTGGGATGCACGCGCGACAGCGTGAACGGCTGGCCGATCTGCAGCTGGACCAGTTTGTCCTTGAAGCGCGCGATACGGATCTTGGGGCCTTGCAGGTCGCCCATGATGGCGACGAAGCGGCCCTGCTTGGCGGCGATCTCGCGCACCATGCGGGCGCGCTCGCGATGGTCGTCCGCGCTGCCGTGCGAGAAGTTCAGGCGGGCCACGTCCAGGCCCGCGCGGATCAGCGCTTCTATGCGTTCAGGCGTCGAAGTCGAAGGTCCCAGGGTGGCGACAATTTTGGTGCGGCGCAATACGGGCATGACGATCCACTCTCGCTAAAACAACAAAAACGCTATGGTACGCCGGCCGCGCCCGCGCAGGTATCATGGGCATCACCTCAACCGAAAAACGAGCTCGACTGAACCCGTGAAAATCGTCATCGCCCCCGACTCTTTCAAAGAAAGCGTGTCCGCTCCCGATGCCGCAGCAGCGATTGCCCGCGGCGTGAAGGCCGCAGTTCCCGGCGCCCACACGGTATGCATTCCGATGGCCGACGGCGGCGAAGGCACGGTCGAAGCCGTGCTCGCTGCGACCGGCGGCAAGGAATGCCAGCTGACGGTGAACGATGCCTTGGGCTACAAGGTCGACGCCGTCTGGGGCTTGCTGGAGGACGGCACGGCTGTGATCGAGATGGCTGCGGCAGCGGGTCTGGAACTGATCGCGCCTTCCAAGCGCGATCCCATGCGCGCCAGCAGCCACGGCGTGGGCGAACTGATGCTGGCCGCCCTGAACGCGGGCGCCACGCGCATCATCCTGGGCCTGGGCGGCTCTGCCACCAACGACGCGGGCGCGGGCATGCTGACGGCCCTGGGCGTGCGCCTGCTGGACGCGGATGGCCGCAGCCTGCCGCCTGGCGGCGGCGCGCTGGGCAAGCTAGCCAGCATCGACACCCGCGGCCTCGACCCGCGCCTGGCCGGGATCCGCATCGACATCGCCTCCGACGTGGACAACCCTTTGTGCGGTCCGCAGGGCGCCTCGCATGTATTCGGCCCGCAAAAGGGCGCGACGCCTGAACAGGTGCTGGTCCTGGATCAGATGCTGACGAATTTCGCCGACGTGTGCGCCAGGCACCTGGGGGCCGATCACCGCGACCACCCGGGCGCGGGCGCGGCGGGCGGCCTGGGATTCGCGGCCAAGGCTTTCCTCAATGCGCAATTCCGGCCCGGCGTTGAGATCGTGGCGGAACTGGGCGGCCTGGCCCAGGCGGTCGAGGGTGCGACCCTGGTGTTCACGGGCGAAGGCCGCATGGACGCGCAGACCCTGCGCGGCAAGACCCCTGCCGGCGTGGCAAAAATCGCGCAGCGCGCCGGCGTGCCCGTGGTGGCGCTGGCCGGCTCGCTCGGCGAAGGCTACGAAGCGCTGCACGCCTGCGGCATCAGCGCCGCCTTCAGCCTGGCGCCGGGCCCCATCACGCTGCAGCAGGCGCTCACCGACGCCGAAAAATTGCTGGCCGACCGCGCCCGCGACGTCATGCAGCTATGGATGAGCGCGCAGAAACGCATGCTGTAGGCATCCACGTAAAAAAGCCCGCTTGCGCGGGCTTTTTGATTTCGGGGTCCGACGTCACTCGGCCTGTAGCACGCCGGCCGCCACCAGCGCATCGGCCAGGCGGATATACCGGTCCACCGAAATATCCTCGGCGCGCGCCGTGGGCGCGATGTCCAGCGCTTCCCAGGGCACTTGCGGTGCCCAGTCCGCCAGCACCCGGCGCAGCATCTTGCGCCGCTGCGAGAATGCCCGCGCCACCACCGTTTCGAAGGCCCGCTCGCTGACCGGACGCAAACGATCCGCCGGCAAGGGCACCATGCGCACGATCGCCGACACCACCTTGGGCGGTGGATCGAAGGCTTCCGGCGGCACGTCGAACAGCTTGTGCATACGGTAGCGCGACTGCAGCATCACCGACAGGCGGCTGAAGTCGCCCGAACCGGGCTGCGCGACCATCCGGTCGATCACTTCCCGCTGCAGCATGAAATGCTGGTCGCGGACGTGATCGGCCCAGGTCATCAGATGGAACAGCAGCGGGCTGGAGATGTTGTAGGGCAGGTTTCCCACCACGCGCAGCGCGGGTCCGAACTGGGAAAAATCCACCGTCAGCGCGTCGGCCTCGACCACGGTTAGGCGGCTGGCGTCGAACTGCTTGCGCAGGCGCGCCGCCAGGTCGCGGTCGATCTCGACCGCCGTCAAATGATCCAGGCGTTCGAGCAACGGCCGGGTAAGCGCGGACAAGCCCGGGCCGATCTCGACCACGGTATCGTCGCGGGCGGGCGAAACCGCCCGGACGATGGACTCGACCACGCTCTCGTCGGTCAGGAAGTTCTGGCCAAAGCGCTTGCGCGCCTGGTGCTGGGACATGTAAAGCCTGTAATGCGTTTAGCGGTTGTTCTGCTGGATCTTCTGCTGCTTTTCCAGACGATTGTCGATGTACGCCTGGGCACGCAGCTGCTCCAGCCAATCTTCGAAAGCGGGCTGGGCACGGCGTTCGAACAGAATCTGGCGCGCCTTCATGCGAGCCATGTCGTCGGTGGCGTCGTGCTGGCGGCGCTCTTCCACTTCGATCAGGTGCCAGCCGAAAGGCGATTGCACCGGCTGGCTGATTTCACCCGGCTTCAGGGCATTCATGGCGGCCTCGAACGGCGGCACGGTTTCGCCCGGGTTCAACCAGCCCAGCTCGCCGCCTTGCGGAGCGGTCGCGTCCTGCGAATACTGGCGCGCCATGTCCTCGAACTTGGCGCCGCCGCTCACCAGGCGCTGGCGCACCTGCTCCAGGCGCTGACGCGCCATTTCGTCGCTCATGACGGTGGAGGTCTTGATCAGGATGTGGCGTGCGCGGGTCTGCATCACTTCCACCGGACCTTGATGCGCAGGCGCCTGCGCCGGCGCGGCTGCGGGTTGCGGCGCCTGGGCCGGCGCCGGGGCGCGGGCAGTGCGGGCGGGCGCCGGCTGGGCGGTGCCGCGGTCCATCACCTTGATGATGTGGAAACCGTTGCCGCTCTGGATCAGGCCGCTGACCTGGCCTTTCTGCAAGTTGCCGACGGCCTGTACGAACAGGTCGGGCCAGCCGTCCAGCGGGCGCACGCCCATGACGCCGCCTTGCAGGGCTTCGGGGCCGTCCGAGGCCGCGGCAGCCAGGCTGGCGAAGTCGTCGCCGCGCTTGGCTTGCGCCAGCAGGCCTTCGGCCTTCTTGCGCAGCGCGGCCAGTTGCTCGGGCGACGAACCTTCAGGCACGCGCACCAGGATCTGGGCCAGGGCATAGAGCATCGGGCCCGAGGGCGCGGCGGCCTGCTGCGGTTCTGGCTGCGGCTGAGCCTGCGGTTGCGGGGCCGCCTGCGGCGCCGCGCCAAATGCCGGATTGCGGCGCTGATCCTTCAGGAAGGCGTCGACTTCGGCATCCGAAATCACGATGGTGGAATCCACCGCGCGTTGGCGCAGGCGATCCGTGCGGATCTCATCGCGCAGCGCCTTGCGGTAGCCGTCCCAGCTGGTGCCGGACTTTTCGATTTCCTGGCGCAACTGAGCCACGGTGATCTTATTGCGGGACGCAATGGTCTGGATCGCTTGGTCGATTTGCGCGTCATCCACGCGTATGCCCAGGCGATCCGCTTCATGGCGCTGCACGCGCTCCATGATCAGACGTTGCAACACCTGGTGCTGCAGGGTCTGGTCATCGGGCACCTGGATGCCGCGGGACTTCAATTCGCCTGAAATGCGCAAGGACGCATCGCGCAGTTCGCGCAACGTGATCACGTCCTTGTCCACGACTGCGGCAATCCCGTCGACGAACTGCTCGCGCTGCGGCGCGGGCGCGGCGTTTTTTTGCGCAGCGGAATTCGGCTTGGCGCCATTGTTCGCGGCCTTGCCGCCCTGCTCGGCCGCATGGGCCAGGGGCAAGCCGGCGCACACGGCCAATAGCAGCGCATTGCCGGAGAGGCGGCGCAAAGAGTGCAACCTACGCATCATTCATACCTTTCAAATGTGGTCCCGGTGGGCACAGGCGGCGTAATGCGCGAGTAGCCGGGGATACTTCTGTTCAGCAGATTCATCGGGTCGGTTCCCAGGGAACCCAGACCGGTCAGCTCAAGCTGGAAGAATAGTGCCGAGTTGGCGTCCGTGGCGGAGACCGCATATCGCTGGTAGACCATGCGGCCCACCCAGCAGCAATCTCCCTTGTACTCCAGGCCGGCGATGGCCTGCGTGACGCGGGGCGAATCCGTTGTGCCGGCCACCGTGCTGGACGGACCGTTGCGCAACGAGTAGTCCACCCGCCCGACGCCGTACCAGCGCTTGGAGAACGGCCACTGCATGGCCAGGCTCACCTGGTTCTGCCCCTGCGCCTGATACTGGACGCCGGGTTGAGGATCGCGTTGGTAGCGGTACGACACGGCCACCGTCGTCAAGCGCTGCGGCGACCAGCGCGCGCTGACCAGGCCGCGCGACCAGTTGCTGTCGTAGGGGTTGTATTGCGCGGCGATCTCGGTGCTTAGCGTATCGGTCAGGGCCGCACTCGCGCCCAGAAGGAAATCTGAACGCACATTCTCGCGCGGTACCTCGCCAGGCAACGTGACCTTCTGGTCTGCAAAGTACAGCCGCTGCGCGATACCCAGCGACATGCGCTCGAAACCGGTGTTGGCGTCCAGCCAGCGCGTCGTCAACGCCGCGGTTAGTTGGTTGGCGTTGGCGATGCGGTCCCAGCCGCCGGTATAGATGTTCTCTTCGAACGCCTGCGAAAAGCTGAAATCAGCCAAAGAGGTGTCGTAGACAGGCAGTTTGGACTGGTCGCGGTACGGCACGTACAGGTAGTACAGACGCGGCTCCAGGGTCTGCGTGGATGCCTTGCCGAACAGCGAGGTGTCGCGTTCGAAGATCAGCCCCGAATCCAGGGACAGGATCGGCACCGAACGGGATTGCGAGCGCGGCGTCCCCGGGCTCAGGTTGTACCAGTCGGTGTTGTACTGGGTGTAATTGACGCCTGCCTTGGGAACGATGAACCAGCCAGGTTTGACGATGGGGTAGGAAACCGTCGGATAGGTTTGAAAACGGTCGCCATCAGGCCCCAGGCGCGTGCTTTCGAACAAGGGCTTGCGGAAACGCACTGCCGTGGAAGTCCAGTCGACGTCAAAACCACCCCAGTCGTAACGAGCGCCCCGGAAGAAAATTTCCGGTTCCTTGTCGTATGGCGGCGAGAGCGGCGCATCGGGATCCTGCAGCGTCTGGTACTTGTAGACCTGCGCGTACGCACTCCAGTAACCCGATGCGGACGCCCATCCCACCCGTGCCCGTTGCGGCAGATAGGTCGTCGAAGCCTGGTTCAGGCCCAACTGGGAAATGTCGCGGAAGTAGTTGTCGTCCGACACCTTCGCAACGTCCCAATCCGCATAGAAGCCGTAGGGCAATATCTGCTGATGGCGCCACCAGTACATCCAACGGTCGCTGTCGGTCAGCTTGTCGTTGGGCAGGTAGGCGCCGTCCAGGATGCCGCTGTAGCCATTGCCGAGATAGCGGAACTCCCCCCCCAACTGCAGCCCGCGCTTGGAGAAGTAGCGCGGCTGCACGGTCAGGTCATAGTTCGGCGCCAGATTCAGGTAATACGGAATCGAAAAATCGAGACCGCCCTGGCTGGTCGTGCCATACGTCGGCATCAGGAAGCCCGACTTGCGCTCCTTCTTGACCGGAAAGGTCATATAAGGCGACGCCAGGATGGGCACGTCCTTGAAATACAGCACGCCGCTGCGCGCCACGCCTTCGTTTTCGTCGAAGTCGATGTCGACGGTCTTGGCCTTGATGTACCAGGACGGCGTTTCGCAGGCGCAGCCGCTGTACGTCACGGTTTGCAGCCGCATCTGCGACCGGCTGAAGATGTCCGCATGCTCGGCGACGGCAAAGCCGCCGGTGGCGCCCATCCAGAAATTGGGCTTTTCGACCTCGCCCGAGGACTTGTCGACGTTGAACTTGGCGCTCGGCCCGATCACCAGGGTGCCGTCGCGCATCATGCGCGCGCTACCCTGGACGTCGACTTCGCCGGTGTCCTTGCGGTAGTTGATGCGGTCGCCCTTGATTACGCTGTCGATGCGGCGCACCTGGGCGCTGCCGGTCAGGGTCAGATCCGAATCAGGATCGCCATCGATGGTGTCCGCCTCCATGAAGGCGGGAATGCTGTCGTCCGGCAAGCGGTGGATCCGCAAGCCCGGCGAAGTGCGCAACACGGGAGTCGCCGAGGTCGACGACGCGGCGGGAGCGCTGCCCTGGCTGCCTTGGGCCTGGACGGCTCCGGCGGCGACACTGACAGCAGAGAGGATCAACCATCGAACCTTGCGCACGAGTGAAAACAGCCCTTTTTGACGATGGTGGGAACGCGACACCGGCACCCACGAAGGGCCAATGCTAACGGAAACGAGCCGGTATTATAGAGAAGCCGCGCCATAGGCCCAGACTTATGTGCCCGGGACACAATTCTCAGCAATATTGCCTTTCTGACACGGATCTTCCTTGAAAAACGATCACGACCCCCGCCTGGAGCAGATCCGCCACTGGCTGGGCGGCCTGCCCGCCAGCCTGAACCTGGCCATCGACACGCTGCGCCCGGCGTCCGCCGACGCCAGCTTCCGCCGCTATTTCAGGCTGGACGCCGGCGTACGCACCTTGATAGTCATGGACGCCCCGCCCGCGCACGAGGATTGCCGCCCCTTCCTGCACGTGGACCGTTTGCTGGCGGATGTCGGCCTGAACGTGCCCGCCGTGCTGGAACAGGATCTGGACCAGGGCCTGCTGCTGTTGTCCGACCTGGGTGAACAGACCTATTACCAGCGCATTCAGGCGGGACTGCCGGACAGCGAACTGCAGACGTTGTATCGCGAGGCCCTGGCCGCCCTGGTCCGCCTGCAGCAGGCCTCCACTGCCGGCCTGGGCGCTTATGACACCGCCCGCCTGGCCGACGAGCTCAAGCTTTTCCCCGAGTGGTACGTGCAGAAGCATCACGGCGAGACGCTGGACGACAAGACCGCAAACGCGCTGGAAAAGATCTTTGCCTTGCTGTCCGCCAGCAACGGCGGACAGGCCCAGGTGCTGGTGCACCGCGACTACCATTCGCCCAACCTGATGGTCTGCGACCGGCCGCAGTACGGCCCCAACCCGGGCATCATCGACTTCCAGGATGCGTTGGCCGGCCCCATCACTTATGACCTGGCCTCCCTGGTGACGGATGCCCGCACGACCTGGGAAGAACCCCAGCAATTGGACTGGGCCATCCGCTACTGGGAAATGGCGCGGGCGGCCGGCCTGCCGGTGGACTCGGATTTCGCCGAATTCCACCGCGCCTCCGAGTGGATGGGCCTGCAGCGCAACCTGCGCATCCTGGGCGTGTTCGCCCGGCTGCATCATCGCGACGGCAAGGCGCACTACCAGGCCCACATGCCGCGCGTCAGCGGCTATGTCCGCCAGGTGGCCCAGCGCTATGGCGTCTTCACGCCCCTGCTGCGCCTGCTGGACCAGCTGGAAAACCGCCAGGTCAGTGTCGGGTACACGTTCTGATGCGGGCCATGATCCTCGCGGCGGGACGCGGCGAACGCATGCGCCCCCTCACCGACCGCTTGCCCAAGCCCCTGCTGTCCGTGGGCGGCCAGCCGCTGATCGTCTGGCACCTGCGGCGGCTGGCGGCCGCCGGTATCCGCGACATCGTCATCAACCACGCCTGGCTCGGCCACGAAATCGAACGGGCGTTGGGCGACGGCAGCGCGCATGGCGTGCGGATCCGCTATTCGGCCGAAGTTTCCGCGCTGGAAACCGCGGGCGGCATCGTCCAGGCGCTGCCGCTGCTCGGCGACGAGCCCTTCCTGGTCGTCAACGGCGACGTCTGGTGCGACTGGGATCCCGCCGCGGCCACCGGCCTGGCGCGCGCCCTGCCCGGGAGTGGCGCCTGGCTGCTGCTGGTGGACAACCCGCCCCAGCATCCGGCCGGCGATTTCCGCCTGGCTGCCGACGGCAGCGTGCATGCCCAGGGCGAACCTCGTTTGACCTTTGCGGGTATCGGCGTCTACCATCCCTCGTTGTTCGCCGACGTCCC
The DNA here is from genome assembly GCF_029839485.1 of Achromobacter sp. GD03932. Classification (NCBI taxonomy): domain Bacteria; kingdom Pseudomonadati; phylum Pseudomonadota; class Betaproteobacteria; order Burkholderiales; family Alcaligenaceae; genus Achromobacter; species Achromobacter sp. GD03932. Next base: position 109,371 of record NZ_JAOCAT010000011.1, on the reverse strand, counting down.
CCGGGGCGCGGCGGCGCCTCTGGCGCCCTTGCTCCGGCAGGCCATGGCCCGCGGCCTGGCGCGCGGCGCGCGCCACGCAGGCGAATGGACGGATGTCGGCACGCCGCAGCGGCTGGCGGACCTGGACGCCGAGCTCAACCGCCGGGTCCGCTGACACCCACATATTTCACAATATCAAGGTGCGCAACCAGGCTTGTCCGCGCACCCAACGGTCCCGGCTAACGGGGTATTCTCTAGCGCTTTGACCTGCGCGCGCAGCGTGCGGGCGAGCAAACACACAGGAAGTTTTCTAGGAATGGGGATGTTTGGAAGATCGCAACGGGCTGTATTCAAGCCCTCCGTGTACCAGCCCGGCCAACGCACGCGCCGCATGCCGCGCTGGCTGGTCCTGCTGCTGGTGGGCATCGCCCTGGGCGCCGGCGGCGTGCTCTTCCTGCAGACCAACTACGGCCCGCAACGCCTGACCGTGGAACAGTCCGAGCAGCTGCACAGCGAACTGAGCACCGCCAACCTGGAACGCCAGCGCCTGCAAAGCCAGCTCGAGGAAGCCACGCAACAACGCGACGCCAACAAGTCCGGCCATGAAAAGCTGACTTCCGACCTTGCAGAAGCCCGCAGCAAGATCGAAACGCTGAACAAGGAACTGGTGCTGTTCCAGGACGCCATGCCGGCCGATCCGCGCGGCGGCAACCTGGGCATCCGCTCGGCCACCTTCAAGCGCGCGCCCGGCCTGCTGGACTACCAGGTGCTGGTCATGCGCGAGGACCGCCAGGGCGCGCCGTTCAAGGGCACGCTGACCTTCTCCATCGACGGTACCTACCCCAACGGCCGCGCCGCCACCGTCACGCCGGAAGGCCCCGCCCTGAACGTCGACCGTTACGACTACGCGCTGGGCCAGCTGAAGCTGCCCGACGGCTTCACGGCCAAGGTCGTGGTGCTGCGCGTAATGGACGGCGCCCAGAAGCAGCAGGCGATGCGCATCTACTACGTGCGCAACTGATAGATACGCCACGCAGTCACCAAGACCCGCCCTGATCCGGCGGGTTTTTTCTTGCCCAAAAAATATAGTTGCGCACGCAACCTCTTAATAATATAGTTGCGCAAACAACCAATACCTGGAGACAACATGCCGCTCCCCGCGCACGTTCCCGTCCTGATCGCCGGCGGCGGCCCCGTCGGCCTGACGCTGGCCGCCCTGCTGGCCGAATACGGCATCGCCTCGCTGACGCTGGAGGCGGACGACGACTATTGCAGCGGCAGCCGCGCCATCTGCATCTCGCGGCGGTCGCAGGAAATCATGGGCTGGGTCGGCGCCGACCGGCCCCTGACGGCCACCGGCCTTGCCTGGACCGGCGGCCGCAGCTATTTCCGCAACAGCGAGGTCCTGCATTTCGAGATGCCGCACGATCCGCTGCAGCGCTACGCGCCCATGGTCAACATCCAGCAGTACGCCGTCGAGGAGTACGCGCATCAGGCCATGCAGCGCCATCCGGCGCTGGCCGAACTGCGCTGGTCGGCACGGCTTGCCGGCCTGCGCACCGACGCGGACGGCGTCACGGCCGAAGTGGACATCGAAGGCGGCCGTCAGACCGTGCGCGCCGACTGGCTGATCGCCTGCGACGGCGGCCGCAGCACCGTGCGCGAGGCCATGGGCCTGAAGCTGGAAGGCATGCAGTACGAAGGACGCTACGTCATCGTGGATATCGAACAGGAGTCCAGCCGCCCCGTGGAGCGCCTGGCCTGGTTCGATCCGCCCTCCAATCCCGGCTCCACCCTGCTCATGCACCGCCAGCCCGGCAATGTGTGGCGGGTGGATTACCAGATCCGCGACGACGAAGACCCCGAAGAGGCCGTCAAGCCGGAGAACGTGCTGCCGCGCGTGCAAAGCCATCTGGACATGATCGGCGAGACCGCACCCTGGAAGCCCTTGTGGATCTCGATCTATAACGCCAAGTGCCTGACGCTGGACAGCTACCGCCACGGACGCGTGCTGTTCGCCGGCGATGCCGCCCACCTGGTGCCTATCTTCGGTGTGCGGGGCCTGAACTCGGGACTGGACGACGCCGGCAACCTGGCCTGGAAGCTGGCCTGGGTGCTGCGAGGCCAGGCCTCCGACAGCCTGCTGGACAGCTACAGCGTGGAGCGCGTCCACGCCACCCGCCAGAACCTGGCCTACGGCGCGAAGAGCACCGAGTTCATGGCCCCGCCGGACTTCGGCTTTCGCCTGATGCGCGAGGCCGCCCTGCGCCTGGCGCTGTCGGATGAGCGGGTGCGTCAGCTGATCAACCCGCGGCAGTCGGCGCCCATCTCCTACGATGCCTCGCCGCTGAACCTGAATGACGGCGCGCCGCAAGCCGGCACGGCCGCTGCGCCCGGCCAGCCTGCGCCCGAAGCGCTGCTGCACGATCACGGCGCGCAGCTGCACCTCAGCGCATGCTTTGGCGCCGGCTTCGTCGCGCTGTCGCTGGCTCCCGACGCCCGGCTGGCGGCCGAACTGGACGCCCTGGCTGCCGCCACCCGCGATGCCCCCCAGCCGCTGCGCGTGCTGAAGACGGGCGATGACGCCTTGCAGGACCCGCACGGACAGCTACGCCAGCGCTACGGCGCGCAAGCCGGCACCGTCTACCTGCTGCGGCCTGACGGCTACGTGCTGGGACGCTGGACCAACCCGTCGGCCGCCACCCTGCGCGCCGCGCTCAAGCCCTACTACCCCTCGATCGCACGCGACGCGCACAAGGAAGAGCTAGCATGAACAACGATGAACTGGACCAGATCTATACCGCCATGGCGCAGACCCTGACGCGCGTCGGCGAGGAACAGGCATCGCTCTTCCTGTCGATCCTGAGCCTGTCGCTACTGGCCCGCTTGAGCGATACGCGCGACGCCGCCACGCTTTTGGCCCAGGCGGAAGCCGCCTGCCTGGCCAACGGTCCTGTGGCACACTACTCCGCCTCCGAACCTGCCCGCCCGACGTGAACCCGCCCGCCCTCGAACGATTCCTGACCTACCGCCTGCACGTGCTCAACAAGATCACGGACAGGGACACGAATCGCGCCTATCTGGAAGCTTGCGGGATTCCTCTGGGCGAGGCCCGCTGCCTGGCGGCCATCGGCCGCTACGCGCCCTTGTCGGTCAACGACCTGGCGCGGGCGGCCAATCTGAACAAAGGCCAAGCCAGTCGCTCGGCGCAGGCCCTGGTGGACCGCGGCCTGGTGGAAAAAACCATGTCCGCCTCCGACGGGCGCGGCGTGGTGCTGGCGCCCACCCCGGACGGCCTGGCGCAATATCAGCGCGTCATCGACCTGATCGCCCGCCGCAATGAAGAAATCTTCGGCTGCCTCAGCGCCGACGAGCAGCGCCTGCTGGGCGACATGCTGGACCGCGTGAACAGCCATTTGCAGCCTGACGCGGACGGCGCGGAAGACCCGCTCCCGCCCGCGCCGCCGCAAAACGCGCCCTAAGCCTTGGGCGCGGTGGCGCCCAATTGCGCTGCCGCCTCGTCCATGAACTGCGCCATGCGCACATCCAGCTCGGTCACGCCGCCGGCGTCGTGCGTGGTCAAGGTCACGTCCACGCGGTTGTAGACGTTGGTCCATTCCGGATGATGGTTCAGCTTCTCCGCGAACATGGCGACGCGCGTCATGAAGCCGAATGCCGTATTGAAATTGGGGAAGCGGAAGCGCTTTTCGATGGCGTCGCGCATCGCCACGGCCTGCCAGCCGGACAAGGCGGCCACGGCGATATCGGTGCCGATGCGGGCGGGAGGGAACATGCTCATGACGGACTCCAAAAAAACAGGCGGCGGCGCATCGCGCCAGCCGCCTCGGACACTGGGCTGGCCCAGGCTTACTGCTGGACCGCGTACAGGTAGATCTCCACGCGGCGGTTCAGCGCACGGCCTTCGGCGGTCGCATTGTCGCCGATCGGATCGTTCGGCCCGCGACCCTCGACCGTCAGGCGGCCCGCCGCCACGCCCTGCTTGCTGAGGTAGTCGGTCACGCTCTTGGCGCGATTGACCGACAGCGTCTGGTTGTGCGCCAGGGCGCCCGTGCTGTCCGTATGGCCGACCACCTTGGCCCGCAGTTCAGGATGCTGGTTGAGCGAGCGCGCCACGCTGTCCAGCACCGGCAGCAACGCGGGTTTGAGCTGCGTCTTGTCGGTATCGAACGACACGCCGCTGGGAATGTTGACCTTGAGGCTGCCATCGGGCATTTCGACCACGTCGATGCCCAGCGACGAAGCGCCCGACTTCTGCACGTCTTCCTTGACGACCTTCCAGTTGTAGCCGACCAGGCCGCCCGCCACCGCGCCGATGCCGGCGCCGATGGCCGCGCCCGTGCCATGGCCCACCAGGGCTCCAATACCGGCGCCGATCGCCGCGCCGGCGCCCGTGCCCACTGCGGTATTGGTCTGCTGCTGCGTGGCGCAACCCGCCAGCAAAGCCCCCGACGCCGCGACCACGGCGATCCGGTTGAATATTGTTCTTGAGTTCATGGAAACCTCCACTATCCCGTCGGTGCGCCGGATCATTCCGGCCAGATCATGCTAGCAAGCGCGGGGCGGGAGACAGGCAACATTTTGTATTGCCCGGAGGATGGCAAAAATGGCGCGGCCGCCAGCCGTAACAGCTAGCGGCCGCGCCGCGCAACAATAGGCTACATTCCGCCCGCAGCGGAGCCGGCCTCCGGTGAGCAGGCCGGCGCCAGCCGCCTAGCGCTGCTGGAAAGTCCGGCGCGCCACGTTCAGCGACACCATGGCCATGAGTGCAATGGCCAGCAGGTAGTAGCTGGGCGACAGCTTGGAATCGGTGGTCGCAATCAGCCAGGTCAGGATGAACGGCGCAAAGCCGCCAAAGATCGTCACGGCAATGTTGTAGCCCAGGGACAGGCCGGTGGTGCGCACCTGCACCGGGAAGATGGCGGACATCAGCGCTGGCATGGGCGCAAAGTACGCCGTCGCCAGGACGCCCAGGATGACCTGCACGATCATCAGCACGCCCACGGTCGGATACGACACCAGCAAATAGAACAAGGGGTAGCACAGCAGCGCGGTCGCCAGGGCCGCGGCCGTCATGATGCGCGCGGGCCCGATCCGGTCTGCCAGGGTGCCGACGAAAGGCGCGCCGACCGTCATGATGACGCCCGTGACCAGCGTCGCCAGAAAGCCGATGGTAGGCGGCAGACCCAACTGGCGGATCGAGTACGTGGGCATGTACAGGGCCAGGTAATTGCCCACCGAGCCCAGCGCCACGAAGCCGACGGTAACGAGCAGGCGCAGTTTCTGCCCCGCGAACATGTCGCTCAGCGGCGAGGCCGACGCCTCTGCCGCGCTGAACTCCGGTGTTTCATCCATGTGATGGCGGATGTAGTAGCCCACCGGCGCGATCAGCAGGCCGAACACGAACGGAATGCGCCAGCCCCAGCTTTCCAGCTGGGCCTGGGTCAGCGTCGCATTGAGCACCGCGCCGAACAAGGCGGCCAGCAGGATCGCCGCGCCCTGGCTGGCGACCTGCCAGCTGGCGTAGTAGGCGCGCCGGTCCGGCGCATACTCGATGAGGAAGGCCGTCGCGCTGCCGAATTCCCCGCCCGCCGAAAAGCCCTGGATCAGGCGCGCGACCAGGATGATGATCGATGCTGCCACGCCGATCTGCGCATGCGTGGGCACCACCACGATGATCAGCGTGCCTATCATCATCAGGAAAATGGACGCCGTCAGCGCCGCCTTGCGGCCCGCCCGGTCAGCATAGCTGCCCAGCACGATGGCGCCCAGCGGCCGCATCAGGAACGACACGCCGAAGGTGGCCAGCGCCAGCAGCAGCGAGGAACTCTCGCTGGCGGACGGAAAGTACAGCTTGGCAATGATCAGCGCGAACGTGCCATACGCGATCATGTCGAACCACTCCAGCGCATTGCCGATGGATGCGGCAATCACCGCGCGCCGCGCCTGGGCGCGCCGGTCGCCTGCCGGCGCCGCCTTGCTGCGGCCGGCTGCGGCCGCATTCCACGTTGTCTTCTCCGAATAAGCCATTTTTCCCTCTGTTTTTTTTGAAGAGTAACTATCGATTCAACTCATTACCGGGCCAACTCAAGATGGCCCGCCAGCTTTTCCATGAACTGTTCGCACAGGCTGATCTGCGACAACGCGACATACTCGTCCGGCCGGTGCGCCTGCTGCAGGTTGCCGGGGCCGCAGATGACCGCCGTCATGCCGGCCCGCTGGAACAGGCCGGCCTCCGTGCAGTACGCCACCTTCTCGGTGCCGCGCGCGCCGGTCAGCGCCTGCGCCAGCTGCGCAATCTCGGCGGTCGCGGCGGTATCGAAACCGGGCACCTCGGCCAGCGCTTCCAGCTCGATGTCGGCCTGCGGATTCTCCGCCTTGATGCGGTCGCGCAGTTCGCCGGTGATGTAGCGGCGCAGGCCGCCGATTACGTCTGGCGCCAGCACGCCCGGGATGGTGCGGAATTCGAACTCGAACTGGCAGCGGTCCGGAATCGTGTTGACGGACAGGCCGCCCGAGATCGTGCCGGTGTTGGCAGTCGTGTACGGCACCTCGAAATCCTGATCGAAGGGGCCGTTCTGGCGATGGCCGTCGGCCATGTCGCGGATGTGGCAGATGGCGCGCGCCGCATATTCGATCGCGTTGACGCCGCGCGGCGTCAGCGAAGAATGCGCGGCGTGCCCATGCACGGTGCAGCGGTACAGGTTGCTGCTCTTGTGGGCGGAGATGACGCGCATCTCGGTGGGCTCGCCCACGATGCAGCTATCCGGGCGGATATCCAGCTTGGCCAATTCACGCAGCATGGCGTCCGCCCCCAGACAGCCCACCTCCTCGTCATAGCTCAGCGCCAGGTGCAGCGGCACGCGCAGCCGCCGCGACGTGAACGACGGCAGCATGGCCAGCGCCACGCCGATGAAGCCCTTCATGTCGCAGGTGCCGCGGCCGTACAGGCGGCCGTCGCGCACTTCGGGCGCGAACGGATCGCTGCTCCAGGCCTGGCCGTCCACCGGCACCACATCGGTATGGCCGGACAGCACCACCCCGCCCTGGGTGCCGCCGTCCGCGGCAGGCACAGTCACGAAGAGATTCGCCTTCTTGCCGTCGGCGTTGTAGATCAGCCTGGGAGCCAGCCCGGCCGCGGCCAGGTGGTCGCGCACCGTTTCGATCAGACCCAGATTGGACAGGCGGCTGGTCGTGTCGAAACGCACCAGCCGTTCTATCCATTCCAGGGAACGGGGAAGCTCTGCAGTATTCATGGGTCGCACCCTAAGGTTGAGGCCTGGCGCTCAGGCAGCCTTGCCCCGCGCCGCATCCAGAAAGCGCGCTAGTCTAGCCACGCCTTCATCCAGCCGCTCATGCGCGCTGGCATAGCACCAGCGCAGATAGCCCTCGCCCTCGGGACCGAACGCCATGCCCGGCGCCAGGCCCAGCCCGCCGCGCACGACCAGGTCCTTGCAGAACGCCAGGCTGTCAGACACGCCGCGGATGCGGAAGAAGGTGTACATCGCTCCCGGCGCCGCGCCGGCCAGTTCAACCCCAGGCACCTGCGACAGCTTCGATGCCAGATGGTCGCGCGCCAGCCGCAGCCGCTGCACCGTGCGCGCGATGACGGGCTCGCCCTGTTCAAGCGCGCACAAGGCGGCGGTCTGCACGAAACCCGGCGTGCAGGTGTTGCTGTATTCGATCAGCTTGCCGATTTCCGGCAGCAGCCCGCGCGGCACCACCACCCAGCCCACGCGCCAGCCCGTCATCAGCCAGGCCTTGGAAAACGAATTGCAGCTGACCACGCGGTCGTCCGGAGCCGCGATGTCCAGGAAGGTGGGCGCCACGGCGCCTTCGTAGTAATAGCGTTCGTAGACATCGTCGGCGATGATCCAGATGCCGTGCTTGCGGCAGTGCTCCAGCACGACGCGCTGCTGCTCCGCATTCATCACCCAGCCTGTCGGATTGTTCGGCGAGTTCACCAGCAGCGCCCGCACGTCCGGCGTCAGCGCGGCGAGCAAGGCATCCAGGTCCAGGCGCCAGCCGCTCTCGGAAAACGACAGCGGCACGGTCGTCACGCTCGCCCCCAGCACCTTGGGCATTTCCACCAGATTGGGCCACAGGGGCGTCACGGCCACCACGTGATCGCCCGCGCCCACGATGGCCTGCACCGCGGTCATCAGCGCCGAGGTGCCCGAGCTGGTCACCGCGATATTGTCGACTTCGCGCCGGCCATGCAGGCCGCTGACGTAGGCCGCCAGGCGCTCGCGCAGCGCGGGCACGCCCAGGGTCTGCACATAGAACGTCTGCCCCGACGCAATGTGGGCGATGGCCGCATCGCGAAACGCGGGCGGGGTCTGCTCGTCGGGCTCGCCGAACCAGAACGGCAGCACGTCGGCGCGGCCCATGCCTGCATTGGCGACCTCGCGGATCTGCGACGAACGCAAAGTCTGCACACTGGCGCGCGCCGTCGAGCTGAAGCCGCCGGAAGATACTGCTGTATTCATGCCTGTTCCTGTCGTACCAGATGAAAGTGATCGCGCCGCCGGCTCAGCGGCATGCGGCGTCGAACTGCGCGCGCGCCTGGCGGGCGCCCCGGGCCAGCCAGGCCACATCGGAATGCAAGGCGATGAATTGCACGCCCAGCTTGCGGTAGCGCGCCGCTTCCTCGGGATCGTTGGCGAAGATGCCGACGGCCTTGCCCGCCGCCTTGCCGGCCGCGATCACGCGGTCGACGGCCTCGCGGACTTCGACGTGGGTCATGTCGCCCAGGCGACCGAGACTGGCCGCCAGGTCGGCCGTGCCCACGAACAAGCAGTCCGCCCCAGGCAGCGCGGCGATGGCTTCGACGTTGCGCACCGCCTGCGCCGACTCGATCTGCAGGATCGCGCAGGCCTGTTCATTGGCCTGCTTGACGTAGGTGGGGTCCTGTCCGTACATGCCCGCCCGCACCAGGCCGGCCACGCCACGCACGCCGCCATTGCCTGCCGACGGGAAACGCATCGAGGCGATGGCGTTGCGAGCGTCCTCGGCCGTGTCGATGTTCGGGAAGATGACCGTCCGTGCGCCGCAATCCATGGCGCGCTTGACCAGCGCCGCATCGTTCACCGTCACCCGCACGACCGGATACGCGGTGGCGCCATGCGCGCGCGCCGAGTCGATGGCCTGTAGTTGCGCCGTCAGGCCCGCCACATCATTGGGCGCATGCTCCATGTCGACGACCAGCCAGTCGAAGCCGCAATGCGCAATCGCCTCGGCCACCGCCGGGCTCGCCAGGGTCAGCCAGCACCCCTCGGTAGGCTCCAGGGCCAGCAGCGCCTTGCGTACCGGATTCGAATCTTTCATGTCTGCTCCATATGTGATCAAACGGGGAGCATTCCTGGTGCCGACGCCCCCTCTAACAGCCAAACAAAGATACAGGAGCGGATTGGCGAAGATTTCCGATTTTTCGACGTAAATGTGTAATATTTTGGATTGAAATTAGCGAAACTCTCTATTCATTGGAAGAATCGTGCAAAGCAAGAATTTCGACCCCACCGACCTGCAAATCCTGGCCGCCCTGCAGGCCGACGGACGCCTGTCCAGCGCCGACCTGGCCGAGCGCGTATCGCTCACGCCTTCGCCCTGCTGGCGCCGGGTCAAGCGCCTGGAAGACGAAGGCGTGATCCGCGGCTATCGGGCCGAAGTCGACGTCAAGAAGCTCGGCTTCGGCGTGACGGCGTTCGTCTGGATTTCCCTGGACATGAAGGGCGCTGAACACGTCAAGGCGTTCGAGGACGCCGTCAGGCAGGTACCGGAAGTGCTCTCCTGCCACTGCGTCTCGGGCCGCTACGACCATCAGCTGACCGTCATCGCCCGCGACCTCGACGCCTTCGGCGACCTGGCGCGCTACGTGCTGGGTGCGCTGCCAGGCGTGAAGGAGGTCTACACCTCGTTCGTGCTGAAGGAGGTCAAGGGGCTGGGGGATGCGATTTCCTTGCCAGCGGCTTGATGCGCGCAACTGGCGGGCAGTGCGGTGCGCAGTGGCTTGCCGTCAGGCGGCGTTGAATCGCTCCAGCCACGGCAGCGCCGCTTCCAGCCGCGCGGACTCCAGTTCCGGCCGCGCCGCGCCTTCCGGCAACGCCAGCCCCACGCGATTGTGCCAATACGTGCGCAGGCCGACCTTGCTGGTGCCGAACATGTCGTAGCCAGAACCTGCAATGAACGCGGCTTGGGCGGGCTGCACCTGCAACTGCGCCAACGCCAGTTCATAAGGACGCGGATCGGGCTTGTAGTAGCCCGCCTCCTCCGACGTCACCACCACGTCCCAGTCCACGCCCAGCAGGCTCGCGGCTCGGCGCCCGAGACGCGCAGAGCAATTGGTAACCACGGCCAGGCGGCAATGCGGCCGCAAGGCCTGCAGCAATTCGCGAGCGCCATCCCAGGCGGGCAACTCGTCCCAGCCAGCCTCCAGCGCGTCCGGCGCCGTCGCGGGTAAACCAACCGCGGACGCGGCCTCCCGCAGCAGCTGTTCGTAGGGCTGATAAGCGCCGCAGCCATACGTGCGCCGCAGATATTCCGCGCGCCACGCCCGCCCGGCGGCCTCGGAACCGGCGGCGCGATTCCATATGGTCCAGGAGTCGAGCAAGGCGGTCAGCAGGTCGAACAACACAGCCCGGGGATAGGCGGGTATGGCAGCGGGACTGGACATGCGTGGCTCTCTCGGTTGGAAACGAGTCCACTATAAAGAACATCAACTCTGCCGTGATTCAGCGGACGTTTACCCTGTGTTAAGCCGTGACTTAAGCGATCCGCCTACCTGGTTTACTGACAGCCCCATTGGCAATCTGTTCATTGGCGACCGTATCGCGGGCCTGTATCTGCCCATGGCGGGGTTCAAGGAGGCCTTGTCTCTGCCCGCGATCCGGTCGACAGCGGCCATTTCCAAGCGGGCGATGGCGCAGGTCTGTAGCCGGTCTTTGCGCAGCGTCTGGGCAAGCCGGCCGAAACTGTGGAGATGGCGCTACGCGCCAACGAGTACTAGCCGCTCTGCTCGTCGCTATTGGACGACAGCCGCAGATTGGACTTCAGCATGTTGTAGACGTGGCGGGTCAAGGGGTTGATGTGATCCCGCCGTATCCAAAGGTAGTAATTGACATCGGGCAGCCGGGGCAACCCCTCTTTCTCTCCCAGCACCCGCATATCCGAGCCCAGCAGTTCCACGCTGCGCGCAGTGATGCCAAGGCGCGCACGCAAGGCGGCCTTGATGGCCACCAGATTGGGCGCAACATAATTGGTTTGCGAGCGTAGCTGTGATTGCTCCAGCGCATTGAGCGCAATGCGGCGAAAAATGCTCGGCTCATCGGCAAGCACCAGCGGCAAGGGAGCGTTGATGTCGTGCACGTAGTCTGCCGAGCACAGCCATACCGTGGGGGAAGTGCGCAAGACCACGCCTTCGAACTCCTGATCAAAGCGAGTCGACACTGCCAGATCCACCTCACCCTTACGCAAGGCCGTCATCAGATTGGGGCTGCGGTCCACCCGGATTTCCAGCTTGATGCGAGGGAAGGTGCGCACCACATGGATCAAGAGGCTGGGCAGAATGCTGTCGGCCACATCGTGCGGCGACCCCAGACGCAACTCGCCTTCGAGCAGACTGTCTTGCAACGAGCGCAGAGCTTCATCATTCATGGCCAGCATATGGCGTGCATACGTGACCAGCTTTTCGCCATGGCTGGACAGCCGCTTATTGCGGCCGCGCTTTTCAAACAGCGGTAGATCGACCAGGCTCTCCAAGCGCAGCATCTGCTGCGTAACAGCAGATTGGGTCTTGTGCAGACTTTCCGCCGCAGCGGAGAATGAATCGTGTTCGGCGATAGCCACCAGCGTGCGCAGCAGCTCCAGATCCAGATTGCGCATGGACTTTCCTTGACGTGACAGCCGGAATATGGCGCGCCTGCCTCATCTGGATCAATGACGCACATCCTCCAGGAACTTGCAGGCACGCGGATGCCTGGGTGCCGTGAAGAAGGCCTCGGGTGTGCTGTCTTCCAGAATGGTCCCGGCATCCATGAACCAGATGCGATCAGCGACCTCGCGCGCAAAATCCATTTCATGGGTGACGATCACCATGGTCATGCCCTCGGAAGCCAGAGTCTTCATGACATTGAGCACTTCGGACACCATTTCGGGGTCCAGCGCGCTAGTCGGCTCGTCAAACAGTATGACTGGCGGGCGTTGTGCCAGCGCGCGCGCAATCGCAACGCGTTGCTGCTGGCCGCCCGACAGATTGATGGGCATGGCGTCTATCTTGTGCGCCAAGCCAACCTTGGCCAGCAGCGCTTCGGCCATCTGGTCGGCCTCGCGCGTCGGCATGCCAAACACCTTGCGCGCCGACAGCGTGATGTTCTCGCGCACCGAATAGTGCGGAAAGAGATTGAACTGCTGGAACACAAAGCCAATGGAGGCACGCAGCTTGTTCAGATCCGACTCGCGGTCGTAGATGCTGGCGCCATTGATGGTGATGTCGCCTTTCTGAATCGACTCCAGACGATTGAGCGTGCGGATCATGGTGGACTTGCCCGAGCCGGACGGCCCACAAACCACCAGCACCTCGCCTTTCTCGATACGGCCGTTGACGTCATTGAGAGCGTGATAGTCGCCATACCATTTGTTGACGTTCTTCATTTCGATCATGTCTTTTCCCCTTATCGCTGCTTACGCCAGACCCAGGCGGCGGCGTTGTATGCGTGATTCGATGCGCTTGGCCAGCTTGGACAAGGCCAGGCAGATGACAAAGTAGATGCCCGCCAGGATCAGATAGGTTTGCAACGCAGACGTCAGTTCGATGCTGTTGATCTGCTGGCCGACGAACGTGACTTCCTCGACACCGATGACATAGACAATGGAGGTCGCCTTGATGGTCGATACAAACTGGCTTACCAGCGACGGAATCATGTTGACAAGCGCCTGCGGCAGGATGACAAATCGCATGCTTTGCCAGTACGACAGGCCGGCCGAACGCGCCGCTTCGGTCTGGCCGCGCGGCAGGCCCTGCAGGCCGGCGCGCACGATTTCCGCCAGAAAAGCGCTTTCGTACAGCACGATGGCCACCAGGGCGGTCTTGAACGGCGAGATCGTCATGCCTGTGACCATCGGCACGGCGAAATAGGCCCAGAAGATGATCATGATGAGCGGGACGCCGCGAAACGCCGTGACCCAGCAGGTCGCCAGAATACGCAGCACGCGGTAGGGTCCGATACGGGCAAAACCCAGCAGCACCGCAATCGGGAAGGCCAGCGCCAGGCCCAGAACGGCCAGCAGCAGCGTGGCTGCAAAACCGCCCAGGGGGCCATTGGGCCAGGATCCCACCATGAACATCGTGCCGTATTTATGCAGTAGTTCCAGCATGCTTTACCCCTTGTAAGCCGATGGATAGGCCTTCTCGACCCGGCTGCCGATGAGCATGATGGTGATCGAGCACAGCAGGTAAATCAGCGTGGTGACGGCGAAGACATCGAAGGTGCGGAAGGTCAGGTTGTCGATGTTCTTGGCCTGATAGGTCAGCTCAGCCACACCGATGACCATAGTCAGGCTGGTGTCTTTGAACAGGATCAGCGATCGGTTGACCAGCGGCGGCAGACCGATGCGCAAGGCCTGTGGCAGCACGACGTAACGCATGGCCTGCAGAAAACTCAAGCCAATGGATCGTCCGGCTTCGATCTGCGCGGCCGGGATGGCCTTGAGACCGGAACGAAGATCCTCCGACATATAGGCGCTGACATTGAGCGACAAGGCCACCACCGCAAACAGGATCTCGGTGTTGCTGGCATTGACGAAGGCGCGGATGTCGGGCGGCAGCAGTTGCGGAATGCCGAAGTACCACACCATAATCTGCACCACGGTGGGCACATTGCGGTGGTATTCGACGAACAGCGACATCAGCGCGTCGAGCGGTTTGAAGGGGATGGCGCGCAACAGCACGATGGCGATCGCCAGCGTCATGCCGAGCACCCAGGCGAGGGCAAATACCAGCAACGTGGTCATGAGCCCTGACAGCAGCAGGGCGCCATATTGCCCATGCAACAAGAAAGAGATGTTCAGATCCATATGCAGCGATGGCGGCTCTCGCGAGCCGCCGATTCATCCTCAATTGGCAAGAGCAACAGGTTCGACCTTGAACTTGCGAGTCAACTGGTAAATCGAGTCTTTGCCCAGCCACTTGGCATAGATGGCGTCGAGTTCGCCATCGCCATCCATCTTGCTGATGACTTTATTGATGGCCTCGATCAGTGCGGTATTGCCCTTGGAAGCCACTACGCCCATGCGCTCGGTGAACAGCGGTTCATCGATCAGCGTCGCGGCGCTGCCAGATTTCGCCGACTCGATTTCAAATCGCTTGAGCGTCAGTTCGCCGGCCGAGATGCCGTCCACCTTGCCGTTCTGCAGGCCCAGATAGCAGGTGGCCAGATCCTGATACGTCACGATCTGCGACTTTGCCAGCACGCGCCCGGCAATGGCGGCCGACGACGATCCCTTGCTGGCGCAGATGCGTTTTCCTTCTAGCTGCGCCAGCGTGCCGAGCTTGTCGTCCTTGCGCACCAACACTTTGATATTGCCTTGCAGATACTGGACGCTGTAGTCCACCTGCGCGGCGCGTTCTGGCAAATAGGCCATGGAGCCCGCCACCACATCGACGCGGCCCATCTTCAGCTCCGGAATTCGGGCTTCGGTAGACAGCGGCTTATGCACCAGCTCCACGCCCAGGCCTTTGGCCAGCGCCTGGCATATATCAACGTCGTAGCCTACAAACTTGCGCGTGGCCGGGTCCTGGTAGGCATAGGGTTCGCTGGCGCTTTGCGTGCCGCAGACCAACTGTTTCTTGCTCTTCACATCATTCAAGTCACCGGCGTGAGCGGCGGTGGCCAACAGTGCAAGAGCGATGGCGACGACGGGTTTCATGGGTTTTCTCCTTGGTTTATGCGTAACGGCGCGAGAATCGTGTCCCGCGCCGAGGGATGGAAACGTCAGGGTTGAAAGCGATATGCCGCACGTTCGCGCGCGTCGATCTGGTTGACCAGATTGGTTTCCCATTCCAGATACTTGATAGCCGCGGCCTTGTTGCCGTGATGGCGGTCATGCACGAAGAACAGGAAATCAATGCACTCTGCGTCGGACGGAAGATCCGGCGTCTCGGCCAGCGGCAGGCCTGCGGCCTGCCATTGCGCCGGCGTATCCAGCAAGAAGTAGAGCGGGCCGCTGCCGGCCAGCTCGCGGGCATACAGCTCAGCCACGCGGGCATCGTCGGCCACAAGCACGGTGACGCCATTCAGCGCCTCGGCGCGGCTGCGTATGCTCCAGCGAGCGCCGTCGATATGGCTTGCTCGATAGCTCATGCTGGGCCGCACATCGACCAATGCCGCGCCTTCATCGCGCAGACGAGCTGCTGTCTTGCTGTCCACTCGAGCAAGTCGATTTTCGACCTGCGCGTCGGCCGATACCGGCGCGCCACCGGCAACTGCGTCTAGCACATAGACTTCCCAGCCCAGTTGGCGCAACCAGCTGGCGACGGCGGGAGCGCGCACGCCTTCGCTGTCGACCAGAACCAACCGCGCATTGCGCGTGCCCACGTATTGGTCGGTGGCCTGGATCAACTGGCCGCCTGCGGCATGAGCTGCGCCGGCATAGGTACCCTGGGCATATTCTTCCGGCGTACGCACATCAAAGACGTAGGTACTGCGCTCGGGATCGGCTAGCAAGGAAGCAAGCTTTTCGGGCTTGATGTTGGGTATGCCGTGACGGGCGGCCAGTGCTTGCGCGCGCGCGCGCGCCCGGTCCAGTGTCAGCGGCGCGGCGTCGATCGCGTGGCGGCGGCTCTGACCTTGGTCCAGCGGATAGTCTTTCAGATACCAGCCCTGCGTGCCGTTTTCCAGCGCGTAGATCGGGTTCTTCACGCCCAGATTGATCAGTGTCTGCGCGCCGATGATGCTGCGCGTCCGGCCGGCGCAATTGATAACGATGGTGGTGCTCTCATCCGGCACGAGCGTATCGATATGCAGGGCAAGCTCCCCGTTCGGGCAGCAGGTCGCCGTTGGAATGCTCATCTTCTGGTATTCGGTGAACGGCCGTCCGTCCAACACCACCAGGTTTTCGCCAGCGGCGATACGGCGGTTCAATTCTTCAGCGCCGATGGCCGGCGTGTGCAGCTCGTGCTCGGCGAGTTCGCCAAAGGTCTTGCTGGGCAGGTTGACGCCCGCAAAGAGGGCGTAGCCCGCCGCGTCCCAGGCCTGCACGCCGCCATCGAGGACGCCTACCTGGGTATAGCCCTGCTGACGCAACGCCTGGGCGGCGCGCTCGGCGACACCGTCATTGTTGTCATAGACGACAACACGGGTGGTCTTGCGCGGTACGAGGCGGGCCACTTCGAATTCCAGGCGGCTATAGGGAGCGTTGACAGCGTAAAAAAGATGGGCTTCGCCGTACTGACCGTGTTCGCGCACGTCCAGCAAGGCGATTTCCTGACCGTCATGCAGCCAGTCTTTGAGCGTGGCGGCGTCTTCGCGTGCGCGAATAGTGTGGTTGGTTGCCATGGGTTCTACAGAAAGGAAGGATGCCGGCCGCAGCTGGCGACACAGCTAGGAAAGGTGGGCGTCGAAGGCTTGTTGCAGGTCCGCGATGATGTCCGCCGGTTCCTCTAGGCCGATGTGAAAGCGGCACATGGCCCCGCGCGCCTTCCAGTCCGACAGACTGCGCGCCGACACCATATTCATGGGAACAACAAGGCTCTCGAATCCGCCCCAGGATGCGCCAATGCCAAAAAGGCGCAGCGCGTCGATCATGGCCTCCATCTGCCGTGCGCTGATATCCGCCTTGAATTCCACCGATACCAGGCCATTGCTGCCCTTGAAGTCTCGCTGGAAGATCCCGGCCTGCTCGCCCTCGGCCAAGCCTGCGGCGTAGACGCGGGCGACGCGTGGATCATTGCGCAACCAATCGGCCACCCGCAGCATGTTTTCCTGGTGAGTGCGCATGCGTACTGGCAGTGTGCGCAGGCCGCGCAGCATCAGCCAGGCGTCATCGGCGCCGACAGTCTGGCCATAGTTGACCTGCACCGTCTCCATCTCCTGCCAGACTTCCTTGGTAGTGACCACGGTACCCATCATGATGTCGGCATGGCCGCTAAGGTACTTGGTGGCCGCCATCAGCGAGATGTCTGCTCCCAGCGCCAGCGGTTGATGCAGAATGCCAGAGCCCCACGTGTTGTCGACAACCAGCAGGCAGCCATGCTGCCTGGCCAGCGCCGACACCTTGCGCAAATCCATCAGCTCATAGATCAACGAGCTGGGATTCTCGGCATAGATCATGCGCGTATTGGGCTGAATCTTCTCGGCCAGATCGCTGCCATCCGGACGATAGAAGCTGTGCGTGATGCCCAGGCGAGACAGGCTTTGCGCACACAGTGCGCGTGCCGGCTCGTAGACGCCGTCGGTGATCAGCACGTGGTCGCCGGACTTTAGATAGGCCAGGAATACCATGGCGATGGCCGCCAGACCGGTCGGGAAGACCTTGGCGCGATAGCCGCCTTCCAACAGGACCAGGGCATCTTCCAGCGCATAGGTGCTGTCCGTGCCGCGTGCGCCGTACGAGGCCAGGCGTTCCTGGTCGCGCCGCTGACGCGTGTCGCGCCATTCGCCCACGCTGTTAAACACATAGGTGCTCGCACGCGTGACGGGCGTGTTGACCCAGCCTTGATGGGGACGGCCCGCGCGCAGCAGACGAGTGTTGAAGCCATCTTCTTGCGCAGGCGTGGTCTGATCCTTGAGCATGGCGCGCCTCACTTGCGGGTTTGCACGCCGATAGCCATTTGCTGGCAAGTGCCATTCTCCAAATCGAAGGAGATGCGGCGATCCAGCGTTTCCAGCGCGCGGCCGTAGAAGTGCAGATGACGGATCACGTCCTGGCCTTCGATATGTACGGCATGGATGTCATCGGCCATCAGCGCAATGCCGCTTCCTGGCTCGACTACCACGGTGCCGGTCTTTTCCAGCTGCGCGCGCCCGGGCTCGCTGCCGTCATCCTTGCGATCATAGGTGTAGTTCAGCTCCACGCCTTCGACCGCGGCGATACATGCCCAGGTCGTATGGTTATGCGGCACGATTTTTTTGCCCGGGCGCATGACGTTTAGGTACAGCGCATACGACTTGTCGGCATCTTCCTGGATCAGGTAGCGGGCCTGCAGCTCACCGGCTTCAGGCGCCGGGTAGTGCGACTCGTCCCACCAGTCTTTGTTTGCGGCCAGACCGATCAGTTTGGACAGCGTTTTTTCCAACGTCGCCCGGTTTTCACCTTCTTGGCTGAACAGCGTCTTGACCTGTTCGATGGTGGTGCCGATCTGTTCCGATCCCGGGTTTTTTTGCTGCGGCATTGCGAATCTCCTTGTAGAACGGCGTATGAGTTGCAGCCGATCTTAAAGAGCCATGCCCAGCCATTCAAATTAATGTTGCAGGAAAATGTATTGAAAAAGCTAATGGATTGCCTTTCGTCATAGAGTGAGAGCGCCAGCGCCGCGAGCGCTTGATTTCTTTCGGTAAGGGTAAGTACTAGATCGTTGACAGCGAATTTGCCACCGATGACAGCCCTGTGATTGTGCAGGAACCGTAATGGATTTTGAGGTGGCGTTTTGCAGTGGACGTACAGGGAAATCGGACGATCTCCAGCGAAGGTTGAACTGGTTGAAATTCGCTCTAAATCAGTAAGCGTGCTGATTTTTGCTGAACTGGTGGAAGCAACGCTCTGTACTGGTACTGCGCCGACATCTCGATGCTGTCTGCCAGAAAAGCGCTCTGTTGTTTGGCGAAGAACCGAGAGCAGTACATTTCCGGCGCGGTATCGAACGCGGCCCGTGATGTAGCCGCAGCGACGCGCTATTGCGCCTGAGATTTGAGGCCCGCCGCTGTTCTTTGAGCTGCGTGAGCCATTACGCGCCGCTGAAGCGCACGCGGGCCTGGAGGCTCTCGAAGACCTGCCGGATCACCGGATTGACTACGTGGCTGCGAATGTAGAGCCTATAGACCAGGTCCGGCAGCGGCGGCATGTTGTCGCCTGCACCCAGCACGCGCAGACCCGGATCGAGCTGCTCCACACCGCGAGCCGTGACGCCCAGTCCGGCGCGCAGCGCCGCGCGGATGCCGACCAGGCTGGTCGAGGTATGGCTGGGCGTCCAGGGAATGCCGGCGGTGTCCAGGGCTTCGCAGGCCAGCCGGCGAAAGATGCTCGGGCCGTCCGCCATCACCAGCGGTATGGGCTTGAACGGATCGTGCGCATAGTTGGCGCCGCACAACCAGACGGTGGGACTGGAGCGCAGGACAAAGCCCTCGAAGGCCTCGTCCTCGCGGTTGGAGATCACCATGTCCATCTCGCCCTGCTTGAGCGATTCCATCAGGAACGGGCTGCGCCCGACATGGAGATCGAACTGCATGCCGGGAAAATTCAATGCAATTTCCTGCAGCACGGGTGGCAGCATGGTGTCGGCCGTGTCGTGGGGCGCGCCGATGCGCACCAGGCCCTGAACCTGCCGGTGCTGCAAATTTCTAAGCGCCTCGTCATGGATCGCGAGCATATGCAGCGCATAGCCCAGCAGACGCCGGCCATGATCGGTCAGGCGCTTCTGCCGCCCTTGTTTCTCGAATAGTTCATGACCAACCTTGTCTTCCAGGCGCTGCATCTGCTGCGTGATGGTGGACTGCGTGCGCCCGAGCTGCAACGCAGCCGCGGCGAAGCTGCCTTTGTTCGCGATGGTCGCCAAAGTCCGCAGAAGTTCCAGATCAAGCATGTCCATACTTTAATTATATTGAAGTATTAACTTGAACTCCCCAGATTGTTTGACATCGGGCGCGGGACTAAATTGGCCTTCAACGACCAGAAGGAGCCCGCCTTGAACAACATTGCTGAGCGACGAGAACAAGCCGTGGCCTCGGCTGTTTCCGCCATGAGACGTGCCATCGGCGCCGGTCCAGCCACGCGCGAAAACCTGGACGCGGTATTGCACCAGTTGCTGGATCTCGCGGCACGGCGAGATCTGTGGCAACCCGCCGATTACCCAGCTCCCGAGGCCGGCGAGCACCAGGCACGCTATCTGATCGCCGAGGATCCAGACCATAGCTACGCGCTGTATCTCAATGTGATGCGCCCCGTCAAACGCATCGCGCCACACAATCACACGACCTGGGCCTGTATCGCCGCCGTGGAGGGTAGCGAGCACAACCGCGTCTATGAACGCTCCGACGACGGTACGGTGCCCGGCGTCGGAACGCTGCGCGAGACCGAGATGGTGATGGTGACGCCGGGACAGGGCATCGCGCTGATGCCCAACGATATCCATTCGGTGGAAATCCGCGGCGCGCAAATCATTCGCCATTTACACGTGTATGGCCGAGCGCTGGAAACCCTGAACGAGCGCGTCAGCTACGACCTAGAAACTGGCACCTACCGGACCATGCCGATCGGCGTACAGACACGCCGCTGAGCGCAGCACCGGATCTCCACCGCGTGCGTGCGCGTCAGTGCATCACTCTGCCTCCATCTACCGACTCCCTTCATGCCTATTTCCGTTTCCGCTTCCACCCTCAAATCCTGGCTGCACGATGGCAGGGAGATCGCCTTGCTCGATGTGCGCGAGCACGGCCAATACGGCGAATCGCACCTGTTCTATGCGACCTCGCTGCCCTATAGCCGGCTGGAGCTGGAGATTGCACGCCTGGTGCCGCGCAAGCAGGCTCGTGTCGTGGTGTATGACGGAGGCGAAGGCGGCAGCGCGGGCGTGGCCGAGCGCGCGCGCCTGCGCCTGGAGGCGCTGGGCTACACGCAGGTAGCCATTCTGGAAGGCGGCACCCGCGCCTGGCGCGGGGCGGGCTATCAATTGTTTGCCGGCGTGAATCTGCCATCCAAGACTTTCGGCGAGCTCGCAGAACACGTCTATCGGACACCCCGTATCACCGCGCGGCAGTTGGCGCAAAAACAGGCCGAGGGAGCGCCGTTGGTGCTGCTGGATGGGCGTCCCGTGTCGGAGTTCGGCAAGATGAATATTCCGGGCGCCATCTGCTGCCCAAACGGCGAGCTGGCCTATCGCATCCGCAACCTGGCGCCCGACGAGTCGACGCCTATCGTCATCAATTGCGCCGGCCGGACGCGCTCGATCATCGGCGCGCAGACCTTGATCAACCTAGGTGTTCCCAACCCAATCTACGCGCTGGAAAACGGCACGCAGGGCTGGTATCTGGCAGACCTGCCGCTCGAGCATGGTGGAACCCGGCGCTATGCCGACGACTCCGGCGGACAGTCCCTGCAGACGCAGGCCCGGGCCCTGGCGGCGCGCTTCGACGTGCCCTACGTGGACGCGCCAACCGTAAGGACCTGGTTCCAGGACGTCGGACGTTCCCTCTTTCTCTGCGACGTGCGCACGCCGGAAGAGTTCAAGGCCGGGTCGCTACAGGGCGCGCAGCATACGCCGGGCGGCCAATTGATGCAGGCGAGCGACCAGTATGTCGGCGTGCGCGGCGCGCGCCTGGTGCTCTTCGACAGCGACGGTGTGCGCGCGCCCGTAGTTGCGAGCTGGCTGCGCCAGATGGGCCATGACGCCTGCGTGCTGGCCGGCGGGCTGAACAGCGGCCTGGCGCTGGATGTCGAAGCAAGCCCGCCCGCTCCGGCGCTGGCCAGCATCTCGGTGCCGGAATTGGCGCGGCGCCTGCAACGGCAGGACGTGGCGGTGGTGGACCTGCGTCCAGGCATGCGCTACCGGGCCGCGCACATACCCGGCGCGCGCTGGTCGATCCGCCCAAACCTGGCGCGCGACCTCGTAGCCGAACCCCGCCAGATCGTGCTGGTCGCGGACGAGGCCGAGCTGGCGCAATGGGCTTCGCTGGAACTTCCCCAGGCACCGCTGCTGCTCGAGGGCGGCATGGGCGCCTGGCAGCAGGCGGCCATGCCGGTCGAATCGAGCCCTGATCGCCCATCGGATGAAGCATGCATTGATTACCTGTTCTTTGTGCACGACCGGCACGATGGCAACAAGGAGGCGGCCCGCCAATACCTGGCCTGGGAAACCGGTCTGGTACCCCTGCTCGACGAGCGGGAATTGGCGGCCTTCCGCCTACCACCCGCCGCCGACTAACCCACGCCACGCATGGCTGCCATAACCGGCAGGTAGCAACATCATGCGCACGATCTTCTTCCCGATCCGATCTCTGTCAACCCCGTCAGTCCAGATGGTTTCACGATGAAAGACGAACACTCTCTGTCCAGGAAATGGAGTACGCAAACCCGCCTGTCCCACACTGGAAAGGCCCCGGCGTACATCGGTGGCACGGCCGTCAACCCGTCGATCGTGCGTGCCAGCACGGTCGTCTTCGAAAATACCGCTCACCAGCGCGAAATGCGCGAGCGGCGGGGCCAGGAACGCATCTTCAGCTACGGCGCCCGCGGCACGCCCACCACCTTCGCGCTGGAGGACGCAGTCAGCGAACTGGAGGGTGCCTACCGCACCCGCCTGCTCCCGACCGGACTGGCGGCCATCGGCATGACGCTGCTGAGTTACCTGCGGCCCGGCGATCACGTGCTGCTGACCGACAGCGCCTATCAACCGGTGCGGCACATGGCGCAGCAGTTCCTGCAGCCCTACGGTATCGAGTACACCTTCTTCGCAGCCGACGGCAGCGATGCCGAGGCGAAGATGCGTCCCAACACCCGCATGCTCTACGCCGAGTGCCCCGGCTCGCTGGTCTACGAAATGTGCGACTTGCCCGCACTCGCCGCCATGGCGCACGAACGCGGCGCGATCGTGGTGGCAGACAACACTTGGGGATCGGGCTACCAGTACCGGCCGTTGCTGCTGGGCGCGGACGTTTCGGTTATGGCCGCGACCAAGTACCTATCCGGCCATTCGGACGTGATGATGGGAACCGTGGCTACGACCGAAGCAGCCTGGGGCGCGCTAGCCGAGCGCTGCGATGCCTTCGGCATGACTGTCAGCCCCGACGATGCGTGGCTGGTGCTGCGCGGCATGCGTACCCTGGCAGCGCGTCTCCAAATGCATGAACAGCACGCGCTGACGGTGGCGAAGTGGTTGCTGGAGCAGCCGGCGGTGCGGACGGTATTCTGCCCAGCCCTGCCGTCGCATCCCGGACATGAATTGTGGCTGCGCGATTGCCAAGGCACCAATGGACTGGTGTCTTTCGAATTGCCCGCAGGCACACGTCAAGCCAACGTTGACCGTTTCATCGACAGCCTGCGGCTGTTCGGCTTGGGTGCATCCTGGGGAGGCTACGAGAGCCTGGTCACAGGCGCGCACCTCACCCAGGCGCGTAGCGTCACAGACTGGAGCGGCCACGGGCCGGTGGTGCGCTTGCACATCGGCCTCGAGAATCCGGCCGATCTCATCGAGGATCTCGCACAGGGCTTCGAACAGGCGGCTCTGGCGAAATAGCGCGCGTCCACGGCTGCCGAGCGTCCGTCCGGTCGCGACAAGCACTCGCGTACGGCGAGCGCATACACACACACAAGGAGAAAACCATGAGAAATGCCTATTCCAGACTGCTCGCCGTGTCCGCTTGCGCTGTAGCAGCCTACTTCGGAGGCGCAGCCCAGGTCTGCGCCGCCTATCCGGAAAAGCCGATCACCATCACCGTACCGTTCCCCGCCGGAGGCGGCGTGGACGTGGTCGGCCGGCTCTACGCGCAGCAGATCACCGAGAGCACAGGGGCGAGCATCGTCGTGGAGAACCGTGCCGGCTCGGGCGGCATCATCGGCGTAGGTGCGATCGCTCGTTCGAAGGCGGACGGATACCAGTTCGTGATGGGCAGTCCGGGCAATATCAGTATTGCCCCGAGCGCCTACCGCTCGCTCAGCTACGATCCCGCGAAAGACCTGCAGGCCGTGGCCATGGGCGTGCAGATGCCCATCCTGCTGGTGGCCAGGCCGGATGCGCCGTTCACCACAGTGGCCGAACTGATCAGCTACAGCAAGCAGAATCCGGGCAAGCTCACCTATGGTTCCGGGGGCACGGGGACCTCGCTGCACCTCGCGGGCGCCATGTTCGCCCAGATGGCTGGAATTAACGCCCTGCACGTGCCGTATAAAGGCTCGACCCCGGCATTAATCGACTTGATGGGCGGGCGCGTCGACTATATGTTTGTCGACACGTCTGCGATGGCGAATGTGAACGCAGGAAAGATCAAGCTGCTGGCAGTCACCAGCGGCAAGCGTTCGACTTTGCTGCCGGATACACCGACGGTCGCGGAATCGGGGCTTCCGGGCTACGAAGCCATCAATTGGTATGGTTTCTTCGCGCCCGCCGGCACACCTCCCGAAGCGGTGCAGTGGCTGCACGACAAGATACAGGCAGCCCTGGCCGAGCCAGCCCTGGCGAATAAGCTCAAGAGCCAGATGGTCGAGCTACCGCCCGCCATGGACAGCGCCGCCTTTGCTCAATTCGTTGCCGGCGATACAGCCAAGTGGTCGCAGCTGATCAAGGCAATGAACCTGAAGCTGGATTAAGGGCGGAGGCTCGCATGATTCGTCCCGTCGCGCGCATCGGCGTGCTACTGCCGGAAGGCAATATCACCTGTGAAGTCGAGTATCCCCGGTTGGGGCAGTCCGATGCCAGCTTCCATTTCCAGCGGTTGCATCGCGACGGCGCGGCGCTATCGGCCGAGTCTCTGCTGACGCTGCATCGCGGTGTCGACGCGGCGCTGGCCGCGTTGCGCGACACGAGCCCGCGGGCGTATGTGTTTGCGTGCACGTCCGGGACCTTCCTGGCAGGACATGACAGGCATGACGATGCCGCTGCGCGGATCCGCGCAGCCACCGGGTGCCCGGCCATCACGACCGCCAGCGCGCTATTACAGGCATGCAGCGCCCTGACCGTGCGTCGACTCCACATGCTGGCGCCATATCCCGACGCGATCACTCGCCAGGAGGCCGAATTCCTGGCGTTTCACGGCGTCGACGCCAGCCACTACGACACCCTGGAATGTCGCGACGGCAATGCCATACGCGGATTGGACGAGAGCACGGTGTACCAGCGTCTGATGGCACGCGCCGACGACGCGCGTCGCGCTGACGCTGTCTTCCTGAGTTGCACCAATATGCCAACGCTAGGTCTGATCGAAGCACTAGAAGCCGATCTGGGCGTGCCCGTTTTTTCGTCGAATACCGCCACGGCCTGGGCGGGCCTACGACTGGCGGGCGTCCCCGGCGATACCCCAGCGATTGGCGTGCTCGGCCGGCAGGCACTGCCCGAGCGCGCGCACTTTTCTACCACTTTCGATACAAGGAACCATGATGGGCGTCATCCGTGATTTTCTTTCTGATTTTTCGGGCCCCGCGCTCAAGCAGGGCGCGATCGACGTGGGGACCATGGCATCCGGCATGGCCGTGGAGCTGCCTTTCGTAGCCATTCGTGGTGCCCGACCAGGCAAAACGCTATGGCTCAATGGGCAGGTCCATGGCGATGAGATCAACGGCATCCTGGCGGCCCTGCGCTTCGCGCGCAGCCTGGACCCAGCCACCATGAGCGGCAATGTGGTGGTCACTCCCACGGCCAATCCCCACGCACTGGACAGCCGTCGGAAACGCAATCCATATGACGATCTCGATCTCGACCAATGCTATCCCGGCAACCCCGGCGGCCTGATCTCCGAGCGGCTGGCACATGCACTGATGGAGGAGATCCGCGGCACCGCCGACCTGCTGATCAACCTGCACACCATGAACGCGCTATTCGATTCACGGGTCTACGCAGTCTACAAGGTGCATCCGGACAGTCCATTGTCTGAAGAGGCGCTACTGGATCTGATTGCGCTGTTCGAACCCAACGTCGCCTGCCGCATGGATGTGGGTGGCAAGGGTGAACTGCCGGGCAATATCGCCGGCGCACTCGACTATCAATGCCTGGCGTTGGGTATACCCGCATTCATGCTGGAACTGGGAGGAGGCAGCCGCTGCGAGATCGCCAACGTCGACCAGGCCGAGCGCGGTTTCGCCCGGCTGGCTGCACGCCTGGGAATCCTTGACGGTCAGGCCGACGACTTCGTCGCCAAGCGCGTGCGACGCGTGACCCGGCGCGGCTGGTTGACCTTTGCGCATGGCGGCCTGTTCATGCCGGCGGTCGAAGCCGGCGTCACGCTGCCGGCCGGCAGCCTGCTTGGCGCGACCATGGATCTGCACGGTAATCCACTCGAGAGAATCGAGCTTGCGCATGATGCCGTGGTCATCGGCTTGCGCCGTGATCCCGTCGTGCACACGGGCGAGCGCGCCGCGTTTGTCGCGCGAGAATGGGAGGAAGTCGAAACTAATATTGCACGATAAGCGCCACGCTTCATCTTGATGGCACGGATGCGTTTGCGGTCACCGGCCGCATTCCGCCAAGAGCTGCCTGTACTTCTGACCATTCTTCGCATCGAGCCGGCTCTCGCCTATTCCCATGGCATCCCGCTTCTGATGCTGAAAGAACTTGGGGTTGGGAAACCATCGATATGGTGAAGCGCCATGCACGCTTGGCGCCAAGCCACCTTGCAGCCCATGCGCCACGGTCAAGTTTTGGCCAAACTCGGCCGGGTAATGAAAAACGCCCTAGTCGCTTAGCGACTAGGGCGTTGATTTCATTATGAATTCTGGTGGGCTGTGAGTGGCTCGAACACTCGACCTACGGATTAAGAGTCCGCTGCTCTACCAACTGAGCTAACAGCCCTGCAACTTCACTCAGTTTCGTCCGCTTTGCTGCGCGTTTTTTAGTTCGCTGCCGCTGCGTTTCGTTATGTGTGTAGTGCGAAGAAGAAAGATTATATGCAGCTTTTTTGGTTTGTGCAAGTCACCTGGAAAAAAACTTTTCCCAGGCCTGCCTCAAGCCGCAAATCCGCCATCCACCGACAGGCTCGCGCCCGTGACGTAGCGCCCTTCCGGCCCGGCCAGGAACGCCACCATGCCGGCGATATCACGCGCCTCGCCGTAGTGCGGCAGGGACAGTACCGCCACCAGGTCCGCCGCATGCGCGCCGTCGGCGGGATTCATGTCGGTGTCGATCGGGCCGGGATGCACCACATTGGCGGTAATGCCGCGTGCGCCCAGGTCGCGCGCCAGGCCCTGGGTCAGGCCGACCAGCGCGGACTTGCTGGCGGCATACAGCGCAACGCCTGCGCGGCCCGCGCGGCCTGCCAGGCAGCTGCCGATGTTGATGATGCGTCCGCCGTCCGGCATGGACGCCTGTGCCGCTTGAATGGCGACGAACGGCGCGCGCACGTTGACGTCCATCGTGCGCTCGTAGTCGTCGAGGCTGGTTTCGCCGATCGTGCCGGTCAGGAAGATGCCGGCGTTGTTGACCAGCACGTCTATCGGTCCCAGTTCGGCGACGGCCCGGTCGACCGCGCCGCGAACCGCGGACGCGTCCGCCGCATCTGCCTGGATGGCGAGCGCGCGGCGCCCGTCCACCGACAGTTCGCGTACCAACGCCTGCGCGCCGGCGGCCGAGGAAGCGCTCACATAAGTGAAAGCCACGTCGGCGCCATCAGCCGCGAGGCGGCGCACGATGGCGGCCCCGATCCCCCGGCTGCCGCCGGTGACGAAAGCAATTTTTCCAGTCAGATTCGGCATTGCAATATCCATATTTGTAGTGATCAATACAAATATATTCGCCGAGCGCATTGACGCCCGTCAACTATTTTTTATCGATCACCACAAAATTCTCTGACGAGTAAAATCACGCCCATGGCAGAACGTGGGCGCCCCAGGAACTTCGATCGTGCCCAGGCCTTGCGCAAGGCCATGGACGTCTTCTGGTCGAAGGGATATGACGGAGCATCGCTGACCGACCTCACGGCGGCGATGGGCATCAATTCGCCCAGCCTTTACGGCGCATTCGGCTCAAAGGAAGGACTATTCCGCGAAGCGGTGGAGCTCTACCGCGAAACCGAGGGCAGCTCGGCGCGACGCGCGCTGCAAGAAGCGCCCACGGCGCGCGAAGCCATCCAATCCATGCTGCTGGCTTCCGCAGAACGCTTCACCGCTCCGGGTACGCCGTCGGGCTGCATGATCGTGCTGAGCGCGCCGGCAGGCTGCGTGAATCAGGCCGGCGTGGGCGACTTCCTGGGCGACAACCGCCGCGACATGCAAAGCCGCATCCTGACCCGCCTCAATGCTGGCGCATCCGATGGCGAACTGCCCGCCGGCGTCGATCTCAAGAGCCTGGCCGCCTTCTACACCACCGTGCTGCATGGCATGTCGATCCAGGCGCGCGACGGCGCCAGCCGCAAGACCTTGCAAGCCGTGGCCAGACAGGCGATGAGAGCCTGGGACGCGCTGACCGAAAGCATACCTAACGGATAACGCCATGTTCCGGATCAACCTGCGGCATCTCATCCTGTGGATCAGCTTGCTGTCGGTTCTGCTCGCGCTGATGGGCAGCCTGCATGCCAGTTACCTGGTGCAGCGTGATCTTCTGCTGCGCACCGCGCTGGAACTCAACCAGGCCTACGCCTCCAAGCTGGCTTCCGTGACCGACGTGTTCCTGACCGACCTCAGGAACTATCTGTCGTATAGCGCGGAGATGCTGGCCGACATGGAAGTGCATCCCGAACACATGGCGGCCGAGACGCAGCGCCAGGAACGGCAGCTCGGCCAGTTCAACTCCACGTTTGTCGTGTCGCCACAAGGCACGGTACTGGCGGCATCGACCTCGGACCGCGCGTTGCTGGGCCAGCAACTGAACAGCGAGGCCGTCAGCCGCGCGCAGGCGACCTTGCACCCGACGGTCAGCGCCCCGTTCATGGACCTCAAGAACCGCTGGCTGATCCTGTACACCCACCCGATTTTCTCGGCCGACCACCGCTATCTGGGGTTTCTCGGCGGCACGCTCTACCTGCATGAGCACAACATGCTGGATCACCTGCTGAGCCAGCACTTCTACCGCGGCGACTCCTCTCTTTACGTCATCGATCGCAACGGCACCCTGATCTATCACCCCGACCCCGGCCGCTTGGGACAGAGCGTCTCCAAATCCGACGCGTTCGCCCCCGCCTTGCGAGGCGAAACCGGCGAAATGCGCTTCACCGACGACGACGGCCACGCGTTGCTGACGGGCTATGCGCCAGTGCCCAGCATGGGCTGGAGCATCATCGCGCAACGCCACGTCGACGCGACCTTGCAACCTCTGGGCGATCTGCTTCTGACCACCGCTCTCCATACCTTGCCGCTGCTGCTGCTTTCAGTGGCCTCCATCTGGCTGCTGTCGCGCTGGATCGCCCGGCCGCTAGGCGAACTGGCCGGCATCGCCAAGCACATGCAGAACGCGGATTCAGCGGATCGCATCCGCAACGTGCGCTCCTGGTACTTTGAAGCCGCGCAACTCAAGCGCGCGCTGCTGGCGGGGCTGTCCTCGATCCACCACAAAATCCGCGACCTGCGCCGTGAAACCACTACCGATACCTTGACAGGCCTCTTGAACCGGCGGGGAATGGACGAGGCGCTGGCGCTGCTGCAAGCCGAGAAACAGCCGGTGGCGGCCGTAGTCATCGACATTGACCACTTCAAGCACATCAATGACCGCTACGGCCACGCGGAAGGCGATCGCGCGCTGCAATCCCTGGCCAAGCTGATGAGCGACGGTTCGCGCAGCGGCGACACCGTGGCGCGCGCCGGCGGCGAGGAGTTCGTCATGCTGCTGCCCGGCGCCCCCCTGGAAGCCGCCATCGCCCTGGTGGAGCGGCTGCGTCAGCGCATTGCCACCGAGCCGGGCGCCGTCGCCACGCCCTTCACCATTTCGGCGGGAGTAGCGGCCTACCCCGCGCATGGCGCGACGCTGGACGCCGTACTGCAACGCGCCGACCAGGCGCTCTACTACGCCAAGAACCACGGCCGCGACGCCGTCTGCGTCGCGGACGACGACGCCCAGGCCGGAGCGCGCCGGGCCTCGCCGGCCTGAGCTCTATTTGCCTTTGGACGGAGCGGGCGGCGGCGCCTTGGGCGGCACGCGCATCTGCTTCAGCAAGGGACCGCAGGCATTGTCGTCGGTGGTGCTGGGCGCAACCAGCGCCAGCAACCCGGCGGCCGGCGTCAGCAGTACGCCCAGGGCCACCATGCCCGCGCCGCGCGCCGCCAGGGGCAGCACATGTACCCCCACGTCCGGCGAGCCGAAGGTGCCCCGTACATACAAGGGAGAGCGCAGCGAGAAGATGCGGAAGCCCTTGCTGTCCGGAGTGATGTCCAGGTCCATCTTCTCGTTCTTGAAGTCAGCCGTGCCAGTGATGCTGATCAGCGCGTTCTCGGTGTCGAACACGAACACGCGCGGCGTCATCACGCCGTTCTTCATTTCCAGGTCGGCCGCGCCGCAATTGATCTTCACCTCGTCGTCGCCGAACAGCTTGGAGACGACGTAGTTGCCCACGTTGAGTCCCGCGATCTCCATCAGGCTGCGGCTGATGACGCCATCGTTGACCAGCATCTTCACATCGCCCGTCGCGGTGCCCAGCAGGGCTGCGACCGAGTTCCCCGCGCCGCTCAGCGCCATGTCGCCATTCAGCTCGCCCAGCGTTTTCTGCATGGCGGCGGTGGAGGGGAAGAGTTGCTTGAGCCGCAAGCGGCGCGCGCTGATGTCCACACGCCCGGTCAGGGTCGAGCCGGAGCCATCCAGCCGTATGGTCGAATTGATATTGCCGCCAGCCATGCCGAAGCGCAACGGTTCCAGCGTGAGCTTGCCATCCTGCAGCACCAGGTGCACGGACAGGTCCGACAGCGGCAGCTTGCTGTCATGCACGATGCGGCCGGCATCCAGCGCAACGTCGGCATCCATGTCACGCCAGCGGTCGGTACGGAATGCCTGCGTGGGCAGCACCTTGCCCCCCTTCGGCTTGGCCGGCGCGTCCTTGGCCTTGTCCGTTTCGGCGCCCGCAACCTTGCCCGATGGCACGCCGATCAGCGGCCCCAGGTCCTCCATGCGCAACTGTTTGGAGGAAAGCTTGCCGGTCAGCTTGGGCCGGGGCATGCCCAATGCGAAACTGATGTCGCCATGCAGATCGCTGTTACCCACCTTGCCGTTGAAATCCTTGTAGTCGAACACCGCCCCGCCGGGATTACGCAGCTTGGCCACCAAGTGGCCGTCGGTGGAATACGGCGGCGTGTCCGGCAGCGTGACGCCCGTCAGCGGATATAGTTGCGCCATGGACGCGCCCGACAGCTTCAAACGCAGATCCAGCGAGCCGAGGTTGACCGGATCGGTCAAGGTTCCCGCGATTGAAGCCCGGGTACCGCCGATGGTTACGTCCGCCTGCACAGGAAAAGGCTGCCTGGCGTCCTGCAGGGCCAGCATGCCGCCGACCTTGCCTTCGCCCTTGGTGGCCAGGCCCTTGAACTTGCCGTCCAGCTTCCAGCCGAATACGTAGTCGCGCGGTGACGGTGCGGCCCCGCCCTCTTCCGCTGCAAAGGCTGCCCCGGCCACGTCGGCGAACGGCACCGGCTTGCCCAGGGGATCGACCAGCACGGTCAGGTCCGCCTTGAGAACTTCGTCCATCAGCGCCACCCGGCCCTTGTCAAAGCCAATCTCATTGATGTCCAGCACCCAGGGCGAAGGCTCGCCGGTTTCTGGCAGCGTGAACTCCCAGTTGGCGCGGCCGTCGGCCAGGCGCTGCAGATCGGCGGCGGGTTCGGTCAGCTGGATGCGGCGGATGACCACGCGCTGGCGCAGCAGCGGCAGGAGCGCCAGGCTGAACTCGCCGCGCTTGAGGGTTGCGAACTGGGGCGCCTTGGCCCAGGGCGCATTGGCCACGGAGATATCGTTGGCAATGACATGCGGCCATGGCACCCAGGCCCGCCAGCCGCCCTCGTCGGGTTCGCGCGTCCATTTGACGCTGAGATCGCCGTTGATGGCGAAGGAGCGCCCGACCGCGGCGCTGGCCCGCTCATTGATGAAAGGCTTGGCGCGATTCCAGTCGAAGGTGGCGATCACGGCCACCAGTACCGCCACGAGGAGCGCCGCTCCCCCTACAATCCCGATCGCTATTTTTCCTGAGCGCGTCATGGTTATTATCCTTGGCATTGCGGCCGGCGTACCGCTGCCGGCCCTCGTTACCGTCAAGGGTATCGCGGCCTGCGGCGCCGGCCAGGCTTTCCGGCCCCATAATGTGTGCGGATTTTTCCTCGCCAGGCTCTCCACGCAGCGCCACCCGGCACGCGCCAGCCGGGGTTTGCCCAGCATGGCGCGTGCCTGGCCCCGTGGCGGCCGGTTACAAAACGAAATAGCTCCGCGCGGCGAAATGTGACCCAGGCATCGGCGCCTACCGAATTTTCGACGCCGGCAACGCTCAAATGCCTGAACGACAGACCCCGGCCCCTCGGACCGGGCAGCAGAACAACCTGGAGGCCCGATGCGGCATTCGACCTTGATTTTCGTGGTGGCGGCATTTGCGCTGCTGACGCTCAGTCGCCTGGCGCTCGCCGCTTGGCAGTCCAAGCGCGTGCGCGATGCCGGGGGGCTGATCCCCCTGCTGCTGGGAGGGCTGCGCATCGATGCGCACCAGATCGCCGTGCTGGCGGCGCTGCCGGCCGTGCTGTCGCCCTTGTTCGGCCACATCCCGCTGGCCGCCACGCTGGCCGGCTACTGGTACTTGGTCGCCTTCATCCTGCTGGCCTTTCTGGAAGTCGCCACCCCGCCCTTCATCCTGGAATACGACTCCCGCCCCAACCGCCTGTTCGTCGAATACCTGAAGCATCCGCGCGAAGTCTCCGGCATGCTCTGGCGCGGCTACAAGGGCGCGCTGGTGGGCGGCCTGGCCGTGGTGGCCCTCATCGGCTGGGGTGCCTACGGCCTGTTCGGCCACGCCCAGCCCGACGCGCAACTGAGCTGGTGGCAGATGCCGCTGGCCAGCCTGGCCATTCTCGCCATCGTCATCCTGGCCATCCGCGGCACGCTGGGCCACCGCCCGATCAACCCGTCCTCGGTCGCCTACAGCTCGGACGGCATGCTCAACACGCTGGCGCTGAACTCGCTCTACAACGTGTTCTACGCCATTTACAGCATGAAGAACGAAAAGTCCGCCTCGGCCGTATATGGCGGCATGGACGACGACAAAATGCACGCGACGGTGCTGGCCCAAGCCGGCCTGCCCAACCCGCCCGCCAACCCCGACTACCCCAGCCTGCACCGCCAGGTGGCCACGCGCAAGACGGCGCGGCCGCTGAACCTTGTGATCATCCTGGAAGAAAGCCTGGGCGCGCAATATTGCGCCGGCCTGGGCGGCGCCGACCTGACGCCGGAACTGGACGCCCTCGCGCGCGAGGCCTGGACCTTCACCCGCGCCTATGCCACCGGCACCCGCTCGGTGCGCGGGCTCGAAGCGGTGGTCACTGGCTTTCTGCCCACTCCCGCCCAGGCGGTACTGAAGCTGCCGCGCTCGCAGCGCGGCTTCTTCTCGCTGGCCGATCTGCTCGGACGCCATGGCTACCATTCGCGCTTCATCTACGGCGGCGAATCGCACTTCGACAATATGAAGGGCTTCTTCCTGGGCAACGGCTTCAAGCAGATCGTGGATCGGCCCGATTTCGTGGACCCGGCCTTTGTCGGCACCTGGGGCGCGTCGGACGAAGACATGTTCAATCAGC
Source organism: Achromobacter sp. GD03932 (assembly GCF_029839485.1). Lineage (NCBI taxonomy): Bacteria > Pseudomonadati > Pseudomonadota > Betaproteobacteria > Burkholderiales > Alcaligenaceae > Achromobacter > Achromobacter sp. GD03932. Next base: position 75,774 of record NZ_JAOCAT010000011.1, on the reverse strand, counting down.
TGGATCGGCTACTGCGCGAAGATGGCGACCAGCCCACCTTCACGCTGGCCTTCAGCGTGTCCAACCATTCGCCCTGGGAGTACCCGGCAGGCCGCATCCAGACCGACGGCAACCCGGCCACCGTGGAAAACACCGTGCGCTACGCCGACTGGGCGCTGGGCCGCTTCTTCGAACGCGCCAAGGCCTCGCCGTACTGGGAAAACACCGTGTTCCTGATAGCGGCGGATCATGATTCCCGCGTCTTCGGCGCCAGCCTGGTGCCCGTGCGCCACTTCCATATTCCGGCCGTGATCCTGGGCGCCGGCATCGAGCCGCGCCGCGACGACCGCCTGATCAGCCAGATCGACCTGGCGCCGACCCTGCTGTCGCTGATAGGCGTGGACACCGAGCACCCCATGATCGGCCACGACCTCACCCGCAGCACGCCGGGCCGGGCGATCATGCAGTACGACAACACCTACGGCTATCTGAAGGAAGACGAGCTGCTGGTGATGGCGCCCAACAAGACGCCGCTGCAATATCGCTACACGGCACCCGAGGAATACGCGCCCGTGCCGCTGGACCCGGAGCTCGCCGCCGAGGCGCTTGCGCACGCGCTATGGCCCAGCTGGGCCTATCGCGAAGGCCGCTACAGCCTGCCGGAACAGGCTGGCGCATCATCCGCCCCCGGCGACAGGCCTGCCGCCTGAGCCCCCTGCCCCGCGGCCGCTACGCCGGCCGCTTGAATGCCTTGCGGGCTTTCTCGCTGGCGGCGTGGCAATGGCAATCAGGGCTGTGGTCATTCACCATGCCCACCGACTGCATGAATGCATAGACGGTGGTGGGCCCGACGAACTTCCAGCCCAGTTTCTTCAGCGCCTTGGACAAGGCCTCGGATTGCGCCGACGTCGAGGCGCCGCGGGTCGACGGCGCCCCCTTCGGGGCTTCGAAACGCCACAGGTAGGCGCCCAGCGAGCCTTCGCGCTCGATCATTTCCAGCGCGCGGGCGGCATTGTTGATCACGGCTTCGATCTTGCCGCGATGGCGCACGATGCCGGCGTCGTCCAGCAGCCTCAGCACCTCTTTTTCGCCGAAGCGCGCCACTTTCGCGGGCTCGAAGTTGGCGAAGCCGCGCCGAAACGCGTCGCGCTTGGACAGGATGGTGCGCCAGCTCAACCCCGACTGGAATCCCTCCAGGCAAAGCTGCTCGAACAGCGCCCGGTCGTCGCCCTCGGGGTAGCCCCATTCGGTGTCGTGGTAGGCCATGTACTCGGCGGAGGTGTCCACCCAGCCGCAACGGATCAGACCGTCGGGGGATTCGGTATTGGCGTTCAAGGCAGGCTCCTGGGCGCTATCGGGGCTACCGATGCTACCGCAGCAACGTCCCCGATAAAAGTCCGCCCATGCGCAAAAAAAGCATGGCGGCCGCCGATCATATCCCGCTACTATTTGCAGCCCTGATCCCGCGCCGGCCCTGTCCGCGCGCGTCCCGGCGCTGTACGGGGGGTCTGCGTCATGCGGCCCGTTTTGCAAGCCAGCCGGGGCCTGGACAGGTTTTCAGCCTTCCGCGCGCCATGTCCCTGCTAGAGTCCTCTCTCATTTCCTTCGTCTCGCCTGCCGTCCTGGCTGGCGATGACCCGGCCGCCAACCCCTGTCTGGACTGCGGGGCATGCTGTGCGCATTTCAGGGTGTCGTTCTATTGCGGCGAACTGGCCGGCGAGAACGGCGGCCATGTGCCGGTGGAACTGGTGACCCAGATGAGCCCGCTGCGCGCCTGCATGAAGGGTACGGAAACCGGCGGCGGCCGCTGCATCTCGCTGCGTGGCGAACTCGGCCAGCCCGGCATTCATTGCGCCATCTATGAAAATCGCCCCACGCCATGCCGGGAATTCGACATCTGGATGCCGGACGGCTCGCCCAATCCCGATTGCCAGCGCCTGCGCCTGGCGCTGGGCCTGGCCCCGGTGCCGCCCCGGCCGGACGCCGAGAACGACCCGCAAGGCCCCCTGCACCCCAACCAGCCCGCCGCGGCCTGAGGCAGCGGGTTTTCAGCCGGCGCAGGAATGGCTGGCCTGCGCCAGCATCGCCTGCCCGGAGCAAACGTCGGCAGCGGGCGCCGGAACCCGCTTGCGTATGCGGACGATGTCCGGATCCTTGCCCAGAAAGCCGAGCACATTGCGCATCACCCGTTCGCGCTCCTGGTCCACGCAGATCATGTGATAGCTGTCCTGCAGCATCACCACCGTCGACCGGGCAATGCGCTGCTCCAGGAAGCGGGCTGAGCGCGGGCTGGTCAGTTCATCCTCTTCCGCGTGCATGATCAGGGTCGGGCAGCGCATGCGCTCCAGCCCGCGCCGGACCATGGCGCGCAGCCGGTCCACCTGGCGCACGCAGGCCAGCGGCACCCATTGGTAATGGAACCCGTCGCCGCGCGCAAAGCCTGCCTTGATGAAGGCGCGCACCAGTTCACTTTTGACGCCATATGGATCTTCCTCGCGCACCCGGATCCGCCGCCGCAGGCCCGGCAGACGGTACGCCAGATAGCGCACGGCCCGGTACCAGGGGGTGCTCCACCCATCCAGGAACACTGGCGCGGACAGCGATACCAGCGCGCCGCGCGCGTGCGATTCGCGCTTGCAAAGCTCCACCGCCAGCAAGGCGCCCAGGCACATGCCGATCACGTGCAGCACCTCGTATTGCGCGCATAGTTCGCGATAGCGCTGCGTGACCACCGCCATCCAGTCCTCGACCGTCACATCAAGCAGATCTTCCGGACAACCGGCATGGCCGGGCAAGGTCACGCCGTGGGGTTCGACCCCGGCGCGCGCCAGCACCTTGTGCATGGCGCCCATGTCGAATTCGGTGCCGCCCAAGCCGTGAATAAGCAGCGCGCCAACGCGTTGCTGGCTCACGGCGCGCTCCTGGCCGGCGGCAACGCCAATAAAAACAAGTCATTCATGAAACACCCCTGAAGCATGGCGGGCAGGACGAAAAGGCCTGTCCGACCCTGGCGTCATACTAGGCAGGGGGTGTCCGGGAAGATCGGCAAAACTGTCGGAGAACCGTGAAAATCCGTAAAGCCCGCGGGCCGGGGCCGCGCTACTCGCGTTCAGCCAGATAGCGCGTGGGCGTCACGCCGAAGGCGGCGCGGAAGCTGCCGATGAAGGCGCTGGTGCTCTCGTAACCCACAGAGAGGCCGGCCTCGGTGACGGAGCCGCCGCGGCAAAGCAGCTCCAAGGCGCGCAACAAGCGCGCCTGCTGGCGCCATTGCCCCAGCGTGACGCCCGTTTCCTGGCGGAAGCGGCGCATCAATGTGCGCGAGGACATGCTCAGGCGCTGCGCCCACTCATCGATGCCGGCGGTGTCATCGGGCCGGTCCAGCAGCGTATTGGCCAGATCCTGCAAACGCGGATCGGCAGGCATGGGCAACAGCACGGGTTCATGCTCGCGCTGCTTGAGTTCTTCCAGCAGCACGTCGAACAACTGTTCCTGGTAAGCGGGAGACAACGTCGTGTTCGGCTGGACCGAGGTAAAGCGCTCCATCAGGGCTTCGATCAGCCTGGACGCGGGCCAGGAGCGGCAGCGGTCCGGCAGGCGCTCGCAGGCATCGCGGCGCACATACAGGAAGGACCCGCGCGCTTCGCCGAACCAGCGTGCGCCGTGCTGCACGCCCGGCGGAATCCAGCCCAGGCTGCCCGGCATCACCGTCCAAACCTGGGCGCCCGCCTGCACCAGTACCAGCCCTTCGTGCACGAGCACCAGCATGCCCTCGTCATGGACATGAGAAGGTACGGCAATGCCTTTGGATTCACGCCGTCCCTGGACGCTGAACGGCGTCAGCAATACGTCCGGCAGGGGAGGCGCCACGGCCACGTGAAGCATGGTTGGCAGGTTTGAGCTACAGGTTGACGGTTTCCGGTGAGCGGGCCCAGTTGGAAATGTACATCATTCTCACCTGGATATCAGCCACGCAAGGAAAACCTCCCATGGACCACTCAAGACTGCGCCATGCCGGCATCAAGGCCACCTTCCCGCGCATGAAGATCCTGGATCTCTTCTATCAACATGCCGGCCTGCACATGAGTCCCGCCGACATCTACCGCAACCTGCTCTCGGACAGCAGCAACATCGGCCTGGCCACGGTTTATCGCGTCATCACGCAACTTGAAGGCGCCGGCCTGCTCAAACGAACTCAGCTCGACGCCCACACCACCGTGTACGAGCTCAACGACAAGGGACACCACGACCATCTGGTCTGCACCGATTGCGGACGGATCCTGGAGTCCAGCGACCCGGCCATGGGCCAGCTGGTCCGGAAGATCGCCAAGCGCAGCGGCTTCCTGCTGGACTCCTACAGCCTGGTGCTTTACGGCCACTGCGGCTGCGGCAAGAACGCCGCCGCCCTTCCTCACGGAGAATTCGAATGAACCACGAACAGTTTTTCTTCCACGACCTATCCCAGTTTCCCATCGTCACGTCCAGGCATGGCGGCGCGCCCGACGGCTATTCCGCCAGCTGGATACGCGAAATGGAGATGCTGGTGGACAACCCCCAGAGCTTCGTCATGGTCGTACCCGACATGCGGCAGGAAGCCGGCCAGGCCGACCGCAAGGCCATGATCGAATGGCAGACCGCCAACATGCCGCGCCTGAAGGCCCGTTGCCGGGCCTTCATCGCCGTGGAGGGCAATGCCGAAGCGCTGGACAAGATCCGCAAACGCGGCGAAAAAATGACCCGCGCCTTCGGCGTGCCATTCCTGGCCGTGGCCACCGCCGGCCAGGCGGCGCAATGCGCCCGTGAACTGCTCGGCCAGTCCGGCCCGGGGGGCTTTATCGTGGACTAGAGGGCTCCGTCGATTTAAGAGTTGGCCGCCAGCGCCGTTGTCCATTGATGTCAAGGCGCTGGTACCCGCCGGGTAGCGCGCCCCCTCAACCCAGGACCGGCCGCCCAGCATGAACCGCGCACTCGCCTGCATTTTTTGCCAATCGACGCTTGCGCAAGGCGCCCCGCTGCTTGAACAAAACGGCGCAGCCATCTGCAAGACCTGTGCCGACAGCTTCTCGGCCCGGTTCGCAGAACGCTCCTGGACCATGGCGGCCACCCTGCAGGAACAGCTCGACGTGTTGCTGGAGGAAAGCCGGCGCGCCCTGGCGCACAGTGAATTGATGGCGGAGCGCGCCCGCAGCTGCGGCCTCAATCTGCATGATCTGTCGGCCATGCCGGCGCGCACCCTGTCCTGAAATCCCCAACCGTCAGCGCCCGCTTCCCGCGATTTCCACACGCTGGTCGATGGCGCCGAACGGCGCCTCGCCATCTGGTCCGCGCGCAAAGATGCGGACGCGGTCGCCATGCCGCAGATAGGGCGGCAGCTGCGCTTCGGGCACACCGCCGAGCTGGGCGCGGACCCGCGCCTCGGTAATGCAGGCGCTGCCCGCGCCCGGATCCGCATTGCTGATGGTCCCCGCGCCGACGATGCTGCCCGCCGCCAGGCTGCGCGTTCTGGCAAGGTGCGCGATGATCTGGGCGAAGTTGAAGACGATTTCGCTATTGGCGTGGGGCTCGCCGAAGCGCTCGCCGTTGATTTCGATGCGCACGGGCAGGTCCAGCATGCAATCCTTCCAGGCGGCGCCCAGCGCGTCCGGCGTCACCGCAATAGGCGCGAAGCTGGTCGCCGGCTTGCTCTGGTAGAAGCCGAAGCCCTTGGAGAGCTCACCCGGAATCAGCCCGCGCAGGGACACGTCGTTGAGCAGGACCACCAGCGCGATCAGATCGGCCGCCCGCGCAGCGTCAGTGCCCATGGGCACATCCTTGGTGATCACGGCGACCTCGGCTTCCAGGTCGACCTGATGGGCCTCGTCGATCGCCACGATGGCGTCCTGCGGCCCGATCATCACGTCCGACCCGCCCTGGTACACCAGCGGCTCCTCTTCGTAGCGCGGCGGGATTGGCTCCCGGCGCCACTGGTAGATCAAGCGCGCATGATTGCGGTAGACGGAGGCATCCGCCCACTGATAGGCCCGTGGCAACGGGGCCATGCACTGGCTGGCGTCGAACGCGCCCGCTCCCGCCCACTCGGCGGCGTCGAGCGCCTGCGCGCGGCGGGCGAGCTGCGGCGCCAGCGCGTCCCAATCATCCAGCAGGGTTTGCAGCGTAGCGGCGCAGCTCCCCGCGGATATCCATCGCAGGCCCGACGGGCTCACCAGCATCAGCTCGCCGTCACGCGTGCCGCTCCTGCGCGTTGCCACGCGCAATGGCAAAGCAAGCTTGCTCATGCCAGCCTCCCCGCCACCGCCGCGGCGCCGCGTTTGTCCTCGGTCCAGCGGTCCAGCGCCGCGCGGGCCTCCCGCACGTAACCTTCGACGGCTTCCGGCGCGGCCACTTCGACCGTCAGCTCCAGCCGCAGGCCGTTGGGATCGAAGAAGTAGATCGATTCGATGTAGCTGTCGTGATCCGTAACGCCGACCACCTCCACGCCGTGAGCCTCCAGCCTGGCCTTCATGGCAAGCAGATCGTCGCGCTGCGGCACCCGCAGGGCTATGTGATTGACCCATCCGGGCGTGTTCGGCGACGGCAGCGCCGCGGTCTGGTCGCCCAAGTCGAAGAACGCCATGCAGGAGCCGTCCCGCATGCGGAAAAAAATATGCACGTAGGGGCAGTATTCCCCTGTGCTGGGCACGGAGTCCTTCTTGATGACGTGCACCAGCGGCAAGCCCAACAGGTCTTCGTAGAAGCGCCGGGTCTCCTCGGCGTCCCGGCAGCGCCAGGCGAAATGATGCAGTCCCTGCACGGGACGGGCGGCAGTATGGTCCATGCGATTCCTCAATCGAGCGATATCTTGTTGGCGCGGATGACTTCGCCCCAACGGGCAGATTCGGCACGCGCCAGGGTCCTGAACTCATCGGGCGTTCCGGGCAGCGGCTCGAAACCGAACTCGGCAAAGCGCTTCACCACCGCAGGATTGGCCAGCGCCGCATTCAATTCCTGGTTCAGACGCCCAACCGCTGGCGCCGGCATGCCCTTGGGGCCGAGCATGCCCTGGAACGCAAACACCTCGGCGTCCGGCACGCCCAGTTCGGCCAGCGTCGGCACCTCCGGCAGCAACGGCGAACGGGCCTGCGAGCCGATGGCCAGCGGCCGCACCTTGCCGGCCTTGATGATGGATGCTCCCGAAGCCAGATCCAGGAACATCACCGGCACCTGCCCGCCCATCACGTCCTGCATGGCAGGCGCGGCGCCGCGGTAGGGCACGTGCGTCAGGCGCACGCCAGTGCGGCTCTGGAACAGTTCCATGGCCAGATGATGCGGCGAGCCGTTGCCGACCGAGGCGTAGTCCACCTTGCCCGGCTCCGCCTGCACGCGCTCCATGAACGCCCTGAAATCCGCAGCGGGAAACGCCGGGTTCACCACCAGCACCAGCGGAAACTTGCCAATGGCGCCGATATACGTGAAGTCCTTTTCCGGACTGAAGGCCAGCTTGCGGAACAGGTGTTCGTTGAAGGCCAGCACGCCGTTGTCCGCCGACATGACGGTGTAGCCGTCGGGCTTGGCATTGGCGACCTGCTCCGCACCGATGTTGGTCGCGGCGCCCGGCCGGTTGTCGATGATGATCTGCTGGCCCAGCGCGGCGCGCATGGACTCGGCCAGCGTGCGCGCGAGGTTGTCGGTGCCTCCGCCCGCGGGATACGGCACAACCCACTTGATCAGTTGGTCGGGATACTTGGCCTGGGCGCGGGCCAGCGGCGTGGCCGCGGCCAGGGCCGTGGCCCCCAGCGCCTCGAGAAAATGGCGTCGGTTCAAGTCTGTCTCCTTTGGAATGGTCGTCGCCGATCAGTCGGCTGAAAGCGAGGGATCGGGTAGGTCACGCAAAGCGTGCTCGATGGCGTCCAGGCAACGCTGCTCGTCCTGGACCTGCTCGAACAGCAGCAGGGCCAGGCGCGCCAGAAACAGGGACTCGCGTCCGCGCCCGGCGGTTGCGATGGCATTGCTGCAGCGCGCATAGATGCGGTCCTGGACCGCGGCGTCGGCAATCATTGAATGGCTCCTTGCGCCCCGCAGGCGCGTTCGATGGCGGACAGCACCGTATCCAGCGATGGCGAGCGCCACCGGCCGCAGACATGGCCGTCGGGCCGCAAGAGGTAGGCCATGCCGGCCTGCGGCGACTCCGCGTGCGCCGCTGGCGCGGCACAGCGGCAAGGCAGAAACCGCCACTCGGGCGAAGCCGTCAGCGCTTCCAAGGCCTGTTGTTCCGGCCAGCCGCCGAACGCCAGCAAAGTGAAACTGCCGGGGGTCAGCAGATCGGTCAGGTGCCCACCGTCCTCCGTCCCGCCATCCGCCAGCGGCGCGCCTGGCGCCCAATCGCCGCCGTCCTCGTCATCCGTCGACAAGGGCGATCCCGCGTAGGCGATGGCTCGCGTCTGCCGCGGATTGACCAGGCGCGCAATGCCCGGATGCCGGCCCGCCAGCGACAGGCTGGCCTCGCGCATCAGATCGAAGCCGCGATGCGGCGGCGACATGAACTCGGTGCTGCGCATGGCGTTCTCGGCATTGATGTGGAACGCCTGCCGCCGCTCGCTGCAATAGCTGTCCAGCAACGTATCCGTGCCCTTGCCTTGCAGCACGGCCGCCAGCTTCCAGACCAGGTTGTCGGCGTCGTCGAAACCCGAATTCAAGCCGCGCACGCCGAAAATCGGCATGGCATGCGCGGCGTTGCCTGCGAACAGAATGCGGCCATGGCGATAGGCGTCCAACGTCATCGCGCCGGCGCGGTACACCGAAGTCCACACCGGCTTCCATGGCAGAAGTCCTTCGCCGATGGCGTCCAGATGCGTCTGCACGAATGCCCGCACCTGATCCGGCTGCAGGGCTTGCGCGGCATCCGCGCCGGCCGCCAGTTGATAGTCCACCCGCCAGATGTTGTCCGGCTGTCGATGCATCAGGATGGTGGTCCCGCGCGCCCAGGGCGGGTCGAACCACGCGCGTCGTTGCGCTGGGTACTCGCTGGCGAGCTCGATATCGACGATCGCATAGCGGCCTTGATAGCCCGTACCCTTCAGCTCCAACCCCAGGCTGGAGCGTATGAAACTCTGGCCGCCATCGCAGGCCAGCAGCCAGTCGGCGCGCGTCTCGTAGCTGCCCAGCGGATTCTCGATCCGCAAGCTCACGCCTTCAGCGTCGGCACGGCATTCGGCCACCTTGCTGGCCCAGCGGATATCCACCCGCCCCGGAAAGCGGCCGTTGATCTCGTCGATGGCGTCCAGCAGGAACTGCTCGATGTAGTACTGCTGCAAATTGATCATCGGCGGGTACTTGTCGCCCGGCGCCGACGGCATGTCGAACACCAGCACTTCCTCGGTGCCGTAATAGCTGCGGCCCCGGGTCCAGGCCAGGCCCTTCTCCATGAAGGCCGGCGCCACGCCCAGGCGGTCCAGGATTTCCAGGCTGCGGCGCGAGATACAGGCCGCCCGGCTGCCCTCGCAGACCGAGTCGTCGGCCTCGATCACGACGCTGTCCAGGCCCAGTCGGGCCAAGCCCAGCGCGGCCGCCAGCCCCACCGGACCGCCGCCCGCAATCAGCACGCGATGAGGCCGGGCCTCACCGCCTTCCGCGTTGAGCCGGGGCAGCGACGGCGGGAAGCGCCGGTACTCGAAGGGTCCGATTCTTTCTAAGGGCATGCGCAAGTCCTGTCATCAAAAGCCCGTATTGGCTTGCGTCATATTCTGCGGGGCCGGACTGGTTAATATGTCCTAATTAATCAGGACAGACTAACCCGCTATGAAGCTGCTGCCGCTGCCGCCGCGTCCCCTTCCGTCGGGCCAGGCGCTGAGCATCGCACTGATGAATGCAATCGGCGCCGAAAACTTCGCCGCCGGGGTGCTGGACGCGCTGGGCACGACCTTGCCCGCCAGCCATTGCACGGTGTTCGCACTGCGCAGCAGCGGGCGCGTGGAAGCCGTTTCGAGCGCCAGCGCCATCGGCGAGGTCGCGACGCTGACCGCCATCGAGTACCTGCGCCTGGGCTTCGACAAGCAGGACTCCAACATGGTCTGGCTATCCCGGCGCAAACCCGCCAAGGCGCGCCAACTCTGGATCGGGCATCAATTCGCCAAAGAGGTTGCCGATGCCCACTACCGCCGCGTGTGCTACGACGACCCTGGCATACGCGAACGCATGTCGCTGCTGGCCGTGTTTCCCGACGGCTACCGGGTCGCAGTCAGCCTGCACCGGAACTTTTCGTATCCGGACTACGGTTCCAAGGACTTCGAACGCATGTCGCAACACGCGTCCCTGATTGCCGCAGCGGTCATGCGCCATGTCCAGGTAACCCGGCGCGCGCCCGCGGACCAGCCGCTGCAGGTTCAGCTCATGACCAAGCTGTCCGGACGGGAGCGGCAGTTGATCACCCATGTGCTGGACGGGCTGACCACCAAGGAGGCCGCGCGCGAAATGGGCGTGTCGGAAACCACCGCACTGACGTACCGCTATCGGGCTTTCCAGCACCTGGGGGTGCGCAACCATCGGGAGCTCATGGTGCTGTTGGGAGCGAGCGTGCCAAGACGAGGCCGGCCGACTCGCTGAATCGAGTCGACAAGAGCGTCGTCATCATGAACAAGCTAGTCGTGCTCTACTCCAGGAGCCCGAACCTTCCGCCTCGACCTCCCCGCCTTGCTGGAAGCAACCATGGCGTCGCGAGCCTCAATCAGACACTCGATGAAGCATTCGGCCGCCGGCGTAGGTGGCGACTCCTTCCGAGCAAGAATCGAGATGCGGGCGGAGGGAAGCTCATGCGTCAATTGCATCATGCGCATGTGCGATGGCAGCAGCTCGTGTTCAAACAGCGGGCGCACAAAAATGCCCAGCGCATCGCTTTTTGCCATGATGGCCAGCGCGACGGCTACCGAGTGGCAAGAGATGATGTCGCGCGGCAAGGGTAAACCGTGAGTGGCGAAAGCCATTTTCACCAGGTTCGCGGGAGCTCCCGTGTTTCCCGGCACCAACCAGGGTGCGTCGTGTAATTCAGTCAAGCTACGGGCCCGGCGCAGTGGATGGCCTAGGCGCGCGCCTATCGCAAGCGGCAGGGTGAACAGAGGCCGATGCGCGAAGCCATCGTTGATCTCCCCGTCGTATTCCGTTTGCACAAGAAAATCATAGCGGCCTGAATCCAACTGCTCGTGGCTGTAGGGTGGTCCCACTTCGTTGAACGCAACGGCCACCCGCGGCATGCGCGCGCGGAAAGCCACAAGCGCGTCCGGCACGACGACCAGCGCCGCGGAACTTACGGCCAGGCTCAGAGTGCCTCCCTCGCCGTCGCGCATCTGGCCAATTTCATCGCGGGCCCGGCGGGTCTCCTGCAGGATGACGATCGCCCGCTTGTACAAGGCTTCGCCATAAGTGGTCAGCTCCACGCCTTTGACACTGCGGCGTACCAGATCTACTCCCACGCTCTGCTCAAGTTCGCGCAAGCTGCGTGTCGCAGCAGGTTGGGTCACCGCGAGCGCACGCGCAGCCGCTCGGATGCTGCCATGCTCGGCAATCAGCGCGAAGGCGCGCAATTGGCGTAGGTTCATGCATTCGGCTCCGGTAGGTCCCGCGGGGTATATAAAAAAAAAGAAAGAACGGAACAAAATTTCTGTCTTTTTTTATTCTATGGCATCCGTATAGTGCCTGCGAAGGGAAGCCCAAGGTCTGGATCCACGGACCGGCAACCCACTAAACAGACCAGGGGAAACCAATGTCTATCGCAATCGCAACGGTCGCACCCGGCGCGCTGCATACGCCGTCCATGCGCCGGCGGGTCATTGCCGGCACCACCATTGGCAACGCACTAGAGTTCTTTGATTTCACCGTTTTCACTTTTCTTATCCTCGTAATCGGCCCTCTGTTTTTTCCGGCCGCCTCAAGCTATGGCCAACTGCTGCTGACCACCGCAACTTTCGGCGTAGGCTTTCTGATGCGCCCCGTCGGCGGCATGCTGATCGGCTCCTACGCCGACCGCCACGGCCGGAAGGCAGCCATGACGCTGACGCTGTCGATGATGGGCCTGGGCTGTGGCCTGATCGTCGTGGCTCCCACCTATGCACAAATGGGCATGGTCGGGCCAATCATGATGGTGATGGCTCGCCTGATCCAAGGCTTCGCCGCCGGCGGCGAAGTCGGGGCCTCGACCACCCTGTTGGTCGAACACGCTCCGCGCGGCAAACGCGGCTTCTATTCCAGCTGGCAGTATGGCAGCCAGGCCCTAGGCGTAATGGTCGGGGCGTTGGTCGTGACGCTGCTGACCCACGCACTGAGCGCGGAACAGATGCAGGCCTGGGGCTGGCGCCTGCCATTCGTGATCGGCATCCTCACCGTACCCGTGGGCGCGTACATTCGCCGCAATCTCGACGAAACGCTGGAGCCGTCGCCCCCGGCATCGGGTCAACCGGCCCTCGTGGCCACGCCATCAACGGCCGGCCGCCAGCCCCTGCGCAACATATTCAGCAATTACAAACTGACCATGCTCAAAGGCGTGCTGTTGGTCACAGGCGGGATGGTCTGCATTCAGGTCATCAACTTCTATATCCCCACGTATGCCCGCCGCGAACTGGGCCTCTCAGCTACCTCCGCGCTGTGGGCAAGCGTGGTCTTCAGCGGCATCAGCTTCGTCGCCGCGCCGTTCGTCGGCATGCTGGCCGACCATTACGGACGCAAGCGCGTGATCTTCTGGTCACGCCTCGTGATGCTCATCATGCTGCTGCCTTCTTTCCACTGGCTGATCGTTGCGCCCAGTGGTGAACGACTGATCGTTCTGCTTGCTGTGCTCTCGCTGCTGGTAGCCCTTCAGACCTCACCGGCGTTCACCATGGTGCCCGAGTTGTTCCCCAAACAGGTACGCACCACTGGCCTGTCCGTCGTGTTTGGACTCGGGATTTCGATACTTGGCGGGTTCTCCCAGTTTTTCGTGACTTGGCTGCTCCACGTGACCGGCGACTCCATGGCCCCGGCATGGTTCCTGATGGTGACCATGACGCTTTCTACGGTGGTGCTGTTCTGGATCAAGGACCGCACCCATGACGACATCGACGCCTCGTAAATCTGAGCCAGAGCAATTCAATCGCCCTTCACTGGAGCACAAGAAATGGCAACTGCATCCGCACAATCCACGCGCACCGTGCTGGAATGTGGCTTCAAGATCATCCCCGGCAAAGAGGACAAGTTCGCCGTATTCAACGACGCTCTGTACCCTGTCGCAATAAGCCAGGACGGGTTTGAAGCGGTGTATGGCGGAGATATCCACAACTCGGCCTGGCGTTATGTGGGGGTCCGCTACGCCAGCGCCGAACAAATGAATGCGTGGCATCACCACCCGCGGCACAAGGCCGCCCAAAAGGCGGCATACGACCGCTGGTGGACGGCGGTCTACATGCGCAAATGGCGCGAGGCCGCGCCAGGCGAATCCCTGACCGGGAAAGTCATGAATGAAACTCGTCTTGCCATGTCAGCCCCTCTGCATGACACGCAGCTTCATGCCTTGAAAAAAAACCTATCCACTCTGGAAGATCTTGGCGCGTCCCCGTTCGAAACCCTGACGGGAGAATATGAAGCCCAACCCTACCAGCTGATCGGCCCCAACGAGGCCGCCCCGGAGATCGGTGGGGTCTTCTATCTGCTTATCACCCATTGGCCCTCGCCTGCGGCTGCCGACGCCTGGAAAGGTTCGTCGGCATACAAGGCGCTCCAGGAACTCGGCGCACTTACCTCGGACACATTCATGGCTCTGCCTGAGGCCTTTTCTCGCGACCGCCTGCGCGAAGACAAGCTGCAACGTGAATGGCAGCTTGAGGCTCATGGCTAGACGATGACGGCGCGCTACAAATAAACACTACGAGGCACGAGCAATGCAAGTCAGAGTCCAATCAACCCGACGGACTGCGGATGACATCGTCGCAGTCGAACTCGTCTCGCTTACGGACGATGCCTTGCCAGCTTTCGAAGCCGGTGCGCACATCGACATCCAACTGCCGGGCAGCATCACTCGTCAATACTCAATCTGCAACGCTCCTCAGGACCGTTCACGCTACGTGCTGGGAGTACTGAAGGCCAGGGAATCCCGGGGAGGATCCTTGGCAGTCCACGCATTGCAGCAGGGCGACATCATCGAGATCGGCAAGCCACGAAATCAATTTTCGCTTGCACCCAAGGCCCGGCACTCCATCCTGATCGCGGGCGGAATCGGCATCACGCCGATACTCTCGATGGCGCAGGCCCTATCCGCTGAAGACGCTTCATTCGAACTGCACTATTGCGTCCGCGCCCGTGGCCAGATTGCATTCTCGGAGCAACTTGCCTCGGCTGCCTTGGCAGCCAAGGTTTTCATCCACGTGGACAGCGATCAGCCCGCAAACACGCTTGATCTGGATGGGTTGTTGGATCGCGCGGCGCCTGACATTCATCTCTATGTATGCGGGCCAGTTGGTTTCATCGAGATGGTCATCGAGCACGCGAAACGTCGAGCCTGGGCTGCTGAATGCCTGCACCGCGAGTTCTTTTCCCCGGTCGCAAGCTCTGCTGACGACTCCTCGCCGTTCGAGCTCGTTATTGCCGGCTCGGGCCTGCGCATCCCGGTTGCATCCCATGAGACCGCCTTAACCGCGCTGCGGTCGGCCGGAATCGATATTCCAACAGCATGTGAACAGGGCATCTGCGGCACTTGCCTGACACACGTTATCGAAGGAGAGCCGGATCATCGCGACGAGTTCCTCACCGAGGAAGAAAAGGCACGCAACGACCAGTTTCTCCCATGTTGCTCACGCGCACGGACGAGCCGTCTGGTCATAGATCTTTGATGACGCCTCGCCGAACAGATACGGTCAGCCATGCCATTTCATAACGCCGGCAAGACAACGCCACCAGGATTCGAGATTCAGATGTGTTCGTACCCTGAATATCCTGGCCCATTCGCCCTATAAATAAAAGTATTCATTGGAACGCAAATTCTGTCTTTTTCTTATTTCTGCGCGTCCGTATAGTGCCCTCGAAGAAGGTACCCAAGGCCGGGAATCAGCGGCCAACAACCTTCTCAACAGACACTAGGGGAAAACATGTCTATCGCAATCGCAGCGGCTGCGCCCAATGCGCTCCATACGCCGTCCATGCGCCGGCGGGTCATCGCCGGCACCACTATCGGTAATGCACTCGAGTTCTTCGACTTCACCGTCTTCACCTTCCTGATGCTGGTGCTGGGCCCACTTTTCTTTCCAGCCGCCTCCGGTTACGGTCAATTGCTATTGACCACCGCCACTTTCGGCGTGGGCTTCTTGATGCGTCCTGTCGGCGGCATGCTGATCGGCTCCTACGCCGACCGCCACGGTCGTCGCGCGGCCATGACGCTGACTCTGTGGATGATGGGCCTGGGCTGTGCCTTGATCGCCGTGGCCCCCACGTATGCCCAAATGGGCATGGCCGGCCCGGTCATGATGGTGCTGGCGCGCCTGATCCAGGGTTTCGCCGCAGGCGGCGAGGTCGGCGCCTCGACCACCCTGCTGGTCGAACACGCGCCACGCGGCAAGCGCGCCTTCTATTCCAGCTGGCAATTCGGCAGCCAGTCGCTGGGCGTAATGCTAGGCGCGCTGGTCGTGACGGCGCTGACCATGGGACTGACCAATGAACAGATGCAGGCCTGGGGCTGGCGCGTGCCATTCGTAATCGGCATCCTGACCGTGCCCGTGGGCGCCTACATTCGCCGCAACCTCGAAGAAACCCTGACCAGCTCGTCCCCGGACATCGGCAAGCCGCAACTCGCGACTGCGCATCGCGCCGCCGATCACCAGCCTTTGCGCCGCATCTTCGCCGACTACAAGATCACCATACTCAAGGGCATCTTGCTGCTGATCGGCGGCATGGTCAGCACGCAGATCCTCAGCTTCTACATGCCAGCGTACGCCAACCGCGAACTGGGCTTGCCGGCGACGTCCACGCTGTCGGCCAGCGTCGTGTTCGGCGCGGTCGGCTTTCTGATCGCCCCCTTTGTCGGCATGCTTGCCGACCGCTACGGCCGCAAGCGCGTGATCTTCTGGTCGCGCCTGGCGACCCTGATCGTCCTGCTGCCCTGCTTCCAGTGGCTGATGGCCGCGCCCAGCACCGAACGGCTGATGCTGCTCGTCGCCCTGTTCGCGCTACTGGTGGCGCTGCAGTCGGCGCCGGCATTCACGATGCTTCCCGAACTGTTCCCCAAGGCCGTTCGCACGACCGGCATGTCGGTCGTGTATGGACTGGGCATCTCCGTGTTCGGCGGCTTCGCGCAATTCTTCGTGACCTGGCTGCTGCACGTGACCGGAAACTCAATGGCGCCGGCATGGTTCCTGATGGTGGCCATAGCGCTTTCAACGGTGGTGCTGTTCTGGATCGACGACCGCACCCATGACGACATCGACGGACAGGAGGCCTGATGCAGCTCGGCTCCAGCTATTTCTCACGCAGCTACGAAGAGGCTCGCCACCGTTTCGTGCTGGCGGCCAAACCGCTGGCCACGCACTTTCAATCCTACGTCATCGAACCAGTCGGACGCGCAGGCGAAGCGCTGGCCACCGATGTCGCGTTGATCGGCCCGTCGGACGCGGAACGGCTGTTGATCATGACCTCCGCCACGCATGGCGTGGAGGGCTTTTGCGGCTCAGGCTGCCAACTGGCTCTGCTGGACGATGCCGCCATGCTGGAACGTGCCCGCAGAGCTGGCGTGGCCTTGCTGCTCGTGCACGCAATCAACCCGTACGGATTCTCCTGGCTGTCGCGCACGAATGAAGACAATGTCGACCTGAACCGCAACGACCAGACCTTCGACGGACGCCCTCTGCCGCAAAATCCCGGATATGCGGAGATTCATGATCTGCTGCTGCCCAAGGAATGGCCGCCCACGACGTCAAACATCACAGGAATCGATGCCTACATCGCCGAGCATGGCCAGCCGGCCTTTGCCCAGGTCGTGACCCACGGGCAGTACACACACGCCGACGGCCTGTTCTACGGTGGCAACCACACAACGGCGTCGCTACTGAATCTTCGCCATATGCTGCGGCAGCACGGCAGTCGCAGCAAGCATATCGGCTGGATCGATGTGCATACCGGATTGGGGCCTCGCGGTCATGGCGAAAAAATCTACGCCGGCCGTCGCGACGCAGCCGCAGTCGCCCGGGCCCGCCAATGGTGGGGCAGCGACATTGCGGTCCCCTACGAAGGCAGTTCCGCGTCGGTGGACATTACCGGCCAGTTGGCAGGCCTGATCTACCAGACTTGTCCCGACGCCTTGCACACGCCGATGGCGCTGGAATTCGGCACCGTGCCCCTTGATGCCATGATCGAAGCGCTGCGCGGCCGCAACTGGCTGCTTGCTCATCCAGAGGCCGACGACGCCAAGCGCGACGCAATCCTGCGCGCCACGCTGGATGCGTTCTACAACAACGCCGCCGATTGGCACGGCATGGTCCTAGGCCAGAGCCGCGTGGCGGTTCTACAGGCCCTGTCCGGTTTACAGGAGGCCTGATGCGAACCAGCGCGAGCTACTTTTCCCGCAGCTATGCCCAGGCGCGCGAGCGCTTTTCGCAAGCGGCCAGGCCGCTCGCCGACTCGTTCCACTCCTACGGCATAGACCAGACCGGCAGCGAAGGCGAAGCACTGAGCACAGATGTCGCCTACATCGGCGACCCC
The DNA here is from genome assembly GCF_029839485.1 of Achromobacter sp. GD03932. Classification (NCBI taxonomy): domain Bacteria; kingdom Pseudomonadati; phylum Pseudomonadota; class Betaproteobacteria; order Burkholderiales; family Alcaligenaceae; genus Achromobacter; species Achromobacter sp. GD03932. Next base: position 58,116 of record NZ_JAOCAT010000011.1, on the reverse strand, counting down.
GACGCCGATCGGATCCTCATCATGACCTCCGCCGTGCTGGGAGTGGAAGGGTTCTGTGGCTCCGGATGCCAGCTCGCGCTGCTCGACGATACCGTCATGCTGGCCCGCGCACGAGAGGCCGGCGTGGCCTTGCTGCTGGTGCACGCGGTCAATCCATACGGTTATTCCTGGATCGCCCGCACCGACGAATGCAACATAGACCTTAACCGCAACGGATTGCCCTTCGATGGGCGGCCGCTGCCAGCAAACCCCGAGTACGCAAGGCTGCACGACCTGCTGCTGCCCGAGGAATGGCCGCCAACGCAATCCAACCAGCAACTGATCGCCCAGTACATCGCCGAACACGGACAGTCCGCTTTTTCGCAGGCCGTCTCGCGCGGCCAGTATTCGCATGCCAACGGCCTGTTCTATGGAGGCGACCGCCCGGCGGCATCGCTGCAGAATCTGCGCCGCATCCTGCACGAGCATGCCCGCAAGCGCACCCATATCGGCTGGATCGACGTACATACAGGGTGGGGACCGCGCGGCCATGGAGAGAAGCTCTACGCCGGCCGCCATGACGACGCCGAAGTCGCGCGCGCGCGCCAGTGGTGGGGAAGCGACATCACCGTTCCCTACCAAGGCAACTCGGTGTCGGTCGACATCTCCGGCCAGCTTGCCGATCTGATTTATCAGGCTTGCCCGTTATCGCTTCCGACCTCGATGGCCATCGTTTTCGGGGCCGTCCGTTTCGACGCCATGGTGCATGCGCTATGTGGCAGGAACTGGCTGCACGCGCATCCGGAAGCGCCCGACGATTTGCGGCGAACCATCCTGCAAACCACGCTGGACGCGTTCTATTGCAACGAGGCGAACTGGCACGGCATGGTGCTGGGGCAAACCCGGGTTGCGGTGCTACAGGCCCTACGCGGCTTGCAGGCAGCTTGACGCATTGAGTCAAAGCGATTGCGCGACGGCGTATGCCGTTCTCGGTTTGAATGGAATTGGCTTCATCTCAGAATACGGAAAGGTGCTTAACATGGAGCGGTCGGGCTTTTCAGAAGAACAGATCAGGCATGCACTGAAGCAGGCGACGCTTGGCACGCCGATGTCTGACATCTGCAAGCGCATGGGTGTAAGCGAAGCGACCTTCCACGCGTGGAAGGTCCACTACGACGGTCTCGCATCCTATGAGATGAAATTGCTGAACAGGCTCGAAAACGAGTGCAACCGGCTTGAACGCTTGATCGCCATCCTGGCGCTCAACAAAGTGATACTGCAGGACACGCTTGGGGCAAAGGAGTGAGCCCCACGCATTGCGGCAAGTCTGCGGCGACGCCTCCAGCCCGCTGAAATCTCTTCGTCTGCACTGTTCTTTTGAAATCTCTGAACCGCTACACAGTGGCATATGTCATCGGCGTTCTCATCCCGGTGAGCGCGCTGATAGGCATTCAACTTACGCATAGCTGGCGCGCCCACGCGGCGGCGCGTGATGCGATGTCAAGCCTGCACGTCGTCCAGGGCACGCTGGAGGCGATGGCTGCGGTCCTGATGGAACGCGGATCGATGAATGCCGCGCTGATCGACGGTTTGCCCGTATCCGAAACCAGACAGCACGAACTGCTGCTTGCGCGCAGTGCCAGCGACAGCAGGATCGCCGAGCTGCTGGAACTGCACCAGACCAGCAGTTGCGACAGTTGCAGGGACGTTCGAGGCACCATCCAACACATTGCGCGGACCCTGGTCCAACAGCGCGCCGCCGCGGATCGGCTCATCGCCAGACAGCGCGCGCTGATCAGCGCGCAAGAACTGAACGACGTGGTGGTGATCATGGCCGGACTAATCCCGGCGCTCGAGGAAACCGCGCTCGACAACTCAGCCGTCGTGATCCGGCATGAAGTGGAAAATCCCGGCCTCATGACCATTGCCATGCTTGCGGCAGGACTGCGCGAGCAAGCCGGTCTGCTGGGATCCTCCTTCATGCCTGCACAAGTACAGCACCGCCCTCTCAGCGACGTGGAAACGCAACGCATCGAACAACAACTGGGTCGCGTTTCCCAATTACGTGCGCTGCTTGAAGTACAGCTCTCCACCCATGCGGACCTCGAGACGCGCGCATATCCTCGAGTTCAGTATGAGTACTTTGGCGCAGGCCTGGAGTACATCGCGGCGTTGCGTCATACGCCGCCGTCAACCGCCGACTCGTCGAATCTGAAGGGAGGCATGCAGGAGCGCTATGTTCCGCTGATGCAATCCATCGTCGACTTCCGCGATGAAGTATTGAGCTTGTTGGGAAAACTCCTGGAACACCAACGCGTCAACGCGGTGACGGAGCTGGTCACGACCACCGCGGTGGCCGTCGTACTGCTGCTGGCCGCCACCTGGGGGTTCACCAAGTTCCGCTGGCGTCTGATACGGCCATTCGTCGTAGCCACCGAAATCATCAACTCCATCAATGACAACGCGCCCGCGCCGATCTCCGGCGCCGGCTATCGCAAGGAAGTTCTCGGCCTGTTCGACGCCATCCAGAGATTGAAGGAAGACGCCATCGCCAAGTCCCAGACGGAGCATGAACGCGAGCGGCTCATCGCCGATCTGGCGACGTTGGCGGAGACGGACTTCCTCACGGGACTGCTCAACCGGCGTGCATTTCACGCCCGCGCCGCAGCGTTGTGCGCGAGCCTGAACCAGCCGGAACAGATGCTGACTTTAATCGTCTTTGATATCGATCATTTCAAGCGGATCAATGATTCCTACGGCCACGCCGGCGGCGACAATGTTCTGGTGGCGGTGGCGCAGGCATGCCATCAGACATGGCGGCGCACCGACATCGTGGCGCGCATCGGCGGTGAAGAATTCGCTGTGCTGTGCACGGTACCCAGCATGGCGCAAGCGAGCGCAATGGCGCAGAGCATGCGCCGCCGCATCGAACGCCTGGCGGTGCCGTCCGACGGCAAGACCATAGCGTCGATCACCAGCAGTTTTGGAGTGGTCTGCGCGCGGACCGATGAAATCATCGATGTCGACGCACTGCTGAAGCACGCCGATGAGTTGCTCTATCGCGCCAAGGCCTCTGGCCGCAACTGCGTCATTACACAGTCTGACGACGCGGCGTAATCGATCGATAGACAGCTTGCGCTTGCGCGTTGCAGCGCTTGCACGGTGATCTGCGGTCATCCGCAAAATAGGAAAAGTGCTTGGCGGAACAAAATTTCTGTCTTTTGTCGTGCGCAGCGCGTCCGTATAGTCCGGACAGCGTGAACCGAATACAGAAATTCCATTCTTGAAAGCGAAATTGAAATGAAGCCATCAAAGCTGAAAATGCGTACTCGCCTTGCCATGGGTTTTGCGATGATCATGGTGGCGCTGCTGGTGTCCGGCATTCTCGGTGCGTTTGGCATCCGCGCGCTGGAGCAGGATGTCTACCAGATCACCGCTATCAACAACGAACAACGGCGCCTGGCGATCGATATGCGCTACCAGGTCCAGGAGCAGGCCATCGCAATCCGCAACATCCTGATCCTCACGGATCCGTCAGTGCTGAAGGCCGAAGTGTCGCGGGCGAATGAAGCGGATAAGCTCTACAACGAATCTCGAGACAGGCTCGGCGGCATGTTCTCGAGCCGTTCTGGCACCACCAACGAGGAAAGGCGCCTGTTCGCCGCCGCAGGCGTTGCGCAACAAGACATGCGTTCGCAGTTCATGCGCGTCATGGAAGAAGGATTGAATGGCGACCGCCAGAACGCGCAACATCTGCTGGAAGACGAACTGCGGCCCAAGCAGCGCGTGCTCCAGGAAACGCTATCGACATTGGCTGCGCTCGAAACGAAGATCAACGATGCACGCGCGGAAGATACCCGATCTCTCGCGAGCCAGTTGCAATGGGCCGTCGGGGCGACCGTCTTGACCGCGCTGATGCTTGGGGTATTTGCGGCCTATCTCACAGCGCGCAGCATCCTGCGCCAGTTGGGCGGCGATCCCGGCGATGCGCAACTTCTGGCAGTGAACATCGCCGATGGCGACCTGACCAGCCGACTGCAGCTCGATTCCCGCTACGACCATAGCTTGATGCATGGCCTGGAATCCATGCGCTCGCGTCTCTCCAGAATCGTCGATGCAATCAAATCATCGGCTGCATCGATCTCGACGGCTGCAGGCCAGATTGCCCAAGGCAATGCCGATCTGTCACATCGTACCGAGGAGCAGGCCGCGTCACTGGAAGAGACCGCGGCCAGCATCGAACAGCTGACGTCCACCGTACGGCTGAATCAAGACAACGCGGCGAGCGGCGACGAAGTGGCCAGCGAAGGAGCCAAGGCCGCGGAGAAAGCGGGTGGCGTCGTATCCGAGATGCTCGCGGCCATGACGGAAATTTCCGCTAACTCGGAAAAGGTCGCACAGATTGTGTCGCTGATCGAGAGCATTGCATTTCAGACGAATATTCTTGCATTGAACGCCGCGGTGGAAGCCGCCAGGGCCGGAGATCAAGGCCGGGGCTTCGCCGTGGTGGCCGGCGAGGTCCGGGCGCTGGCGCAACGCAGCGCCACATCCGCAAGGGAAATCAAAGACCTGATCGAGACCTCCACTTCCGTGGTCCAGGCCGGACGGGATCTCGCCGCCCGAGCGGGCCGGGACATGGAAGAAGTCGTGACCTCCGTGATGCGCATGAAGACAATAACGGGAGAGATCGCCACCGCGTCTCGCGAACAAGCCATCGGTATCGAACAGGTCAACGTCGCCATCGCGCAACTGGACTCCGTAACGCAGCAAAACGCTGCGCTGGTCGAGGAATCTGCCGCAGCGGCGCATTCCATGGCGGAACAGGCGCGCGATCTGCTGCAGGCAGTCGAAGTGTTCAAGACGGCATCGTCCCTGTCCCCGCGGCATGTGCCGATGGCAGAGCCGACGCTCATCGCGTTTGCAGGCTCTACGTAAAGAGAGCAACACAAATGGACCAACCGCGACGCGCGCCGGTCCAACAGCGGCTTCAATCCGGCCACAAGCCGAGTCCATGGCCGGGTCATGAACCACGATGACCGAGAAGCAAAAAAAACGCCGCTAGAAATAGCGGCGTTTTTCTTTAGTACAGCAATGCTTGGACAGCCATTGCTTGGTACAGGAATTGGGTGGTGGGTTGTGCGAGACTCGAACTCGCGACCAACGGATTAAAAGTCCGCTGCTCTACCGACTGAGCTAACAACCCGACCGAAGCCAGAAATTATGGCCGATTTGGCGCCGTTTGTCAAAATTCGATGCAAGGCCCCAGACCAAAACGCTGTCCCTGCAACAAAAACGGCCGCTCGCGGCGACCGTTCCTGAGGCTGACGGTGCTGGGCTTACCAGGCGGCCACCACCGCACCCTTGTACTTGGTCTCGATGAACTGCTTCACGGCCGGGCTGTGGTAGATCGCGATCAGTTTGGCGAACTCGGGGCGATCCTTGTCCTTTTCACGCACGACCAGCACGTTAGCGTAAGGCGAGTCGGGTGATTCCTGGGCGATGGCGTCCTTGGCGGGGTTCAGGCCCGCTTCCAGCGCGAAGTTGGTGTTCACGGCCGACGCGTCGGTGTCGTCCAGCGAGCGCGGCAGTTGGGCGGCGTCCAATTCAATGAAACGCAGCTTCTTGGGATTTTCGACCACGTCGATCGGGGTCGCCTTCAGGCCGACGTCGGGACGCAGCTTGATCAGGCCGTTGGCCTGCAGCAGCAACAGGGCGCGGCCGCCGTTGGTCGGGTCGTTCGGCAGCGCGATGCGAGCGCCTTCCTTCAGCTCGGACAACGACTTGATCTTCTTGCTGTAGATGCCGATGGGAAAAATCACCGTCTTGGCGATGCTGACCAGCTTGTAGCCGCGGTCTGCGTTGGCATTGTCCAGGTAGGGCTGGTGCTGGTAGCTGTTGGCGTCCAGGTCGCCCGCGGACAGCGCGACATTGGGCTGCACGTAGTCGGTGAATTCGATGACCTGGATGTTCAGGCCCTGCTTGGCCGCTTCCTGCTTCACCACATCAAAGATCTGGGCGTGCGGGCCCGCGGTCACGCCGATCTTCAGGGGCTTGTCCTGGGCCAGCGCGGGCTGGGCGAATACGGCGGCGCCGAGCGCGAACGCGGCCAGCGACTTCAAAACCTTGATGCTCATGTTGCAGTATCCCGAATGTCGGAAGTGAGGAGAAATAAGTGCGGCGCCGGCAGGATCAGCGATGCGAGATGCGGCGCACGTAGCGGTCGCCCAGGCTTTGGATTACCTGGACCAGGACGATCAGCACGATGACGACTGCGGCCATCACGTCGGATTGGAAGCGCTGGTAGCCATAGCGGATGGCCAGGTCGCCCAGGCCGCCTCCGCCGATGGCGCCGGCCATGGCCGAGTAGCCGATCAGGCTGACGACAGTGACGACGGTCGCGGCGATGAGACCGGGCAAGGATTCGGGCAGCAGCACCTTCATGATGATCTGCATGGGCGACGCGCCCATGGCGCGCGCCGCGGTGATCAGGCCCGGGTCGACTTCGCGCATGGCGTTTTCGGCGATGCGGGCCATGAACGGAATCGCGGCCACCGACAAGGGCACGATGGCTGCCGTGGTGCCGATGGAGGTCTGGGCCACCAGGCGCGTGAACGGAATGATCGCGACCATCAAAATGACGAACGGCACCGAACGCGTGGCGTTGATCACCGCACCCAGCACGTGGTTGACGGATTGATTCTCGAGCATGTTGCCGCGGGCCGTCACCGTCAGGATCACGCCCAGCGGAATGCCGACCACCACCGCGATGGCGCTGGCCACGCCCACCATCAGCAGGGTGTCAAGCAGCGACGTAATAAGCAGGTCGATCAGTTGCGGACTCATGAGCTATTTCTTCAACGGTAATGTCACGGGCGGCCAGCGCGGCAATCGCGTCCTTGACCGATGCGGGCGCGCCTTGGGCCAGCACGAACATCGTGCCCACGGCCACGCCCTGGATGTCTTCCACGCGCGCCTGGATCAGGCCCACATCCAGCGAATACTGCTTGTACAGGTCGGACAGGAAGGAACCCGACGCGTCGGTGCCGGTCAGCGACAGGCGCAGCAGCCGCACGGCCTGGCCCGGCTTGGCGGCGGCAAGCGCCTGGATGCGCTCCTTGACTGCCGCCAGCGTGGCGTCGGTCAGGTCGGACGCGGTGGCGGCCGACACCATGGCGCGGGTCACTTCGTGGCGCGGCTGCGCGAACACTTCGCGCGTGCTGCCTATTTCAACCACTTCGCCCTGCGACAGCACGGCGACGCGATCGCAGACCTCGCGCACGACTTCCATCTGGTGCGTGATCATGACCACGGTCACGCCGGTCTTGCGGTTGATGTCGCGCAGCAAGGCCAGGATGTTGTGGGTGGTTTCCGGATCCAGCGCGGACGTGGCTTCGTCGCTGAGCAGCACGTCCGGGTTGTTGGCCAAAGCGCGGGCAATACCGACACGCTGCTTCTGGCCGCCGCTGATCTGGCTGGGATAGCGGTCGCGCAGATGTTCCAGGCCCACCAGTGCCAGCAGGCGCTCGACGCGGGCCGGAATCTCGGCCTTGGCCACGCCGGCGATTTCCAGCGGCAGCGCAACATTGCCGTACACGGTGCGGCGCGACAGCAGGTTGAACCCCTGGAACACCATGCCGATGCGACGGCGCTGCTCGCGCAGTTGCGCTTCGTTCAGGCCGGTCAGGGACTGACCGCCGATGGCGATCGAGCCTTCATTGGGCCGCTCCAGCAGGTTGATGCACTGGACCAGCGTGCTTTTGCCGGCCCCGCTGGGGCCGATGATGCCGAAGACCTCGCCCTGCTGGATATGCAGGTTGATGCCGCGCAGCGCCTGGAATTGTCCGTGCGGCGTGGCGTAGGTCTTGGATAGGTTCTCGATCTGAATCATGGCAAGCGATTTTGTATCTTTTCTCTTCTACAGAGAACGACTGTTTCTTTCATTTTTAATAACTACAAGTAATATAAAAGCCCGAACCCGCGCCCGGTTGCGTCCCCAAGGAGCAATGCCATAACGCGGAAAGGGCAGTCAGGAAGGAAAGCCTTCCTGACTGCCCATTTTGTGCCGGACCGGCCGCAGCCGGTTTTTTCAGCGTGCGCGCGAGATGCGGACTTCCGCGCCGCGGCGCTTGACTTCCAGCCCCTCGGACGGAGAGATGCGCAAGCCTTCCAGCCCCTTGATGTAGCTGGAGCCCTGCATCTGCATCACGCGGATCTTGTTGCGCATGACGACCGGGTTATGCACCGGCATGCCGAACATCCAGACCTCGTCCAGGATACGAGCCGAGTTGAACTCGCCCGTATGCTGCGCGGCCGGTCCAAGACAGAGCATGTGCCCTTCGCGGCCGAAAACCGGGAACTGGCCCAGTTCGCAATCGATGGTCCAGGTGGTGCCACCTTCGTAGCGGTGCCCGGTGTTCAGGTCCCACCAGGCTTCGCCCTTGGGCAGGTACACGCGCACCTGCTTGCCGGATTCCGTCACGGGCGCCACCAGCAGGGCCGGACCCAGCAGGTATTGCAGGTCCCAGTCGTGCGCGTGCGGATCGTTCGGGAACGACATGGCCATCGAGCGCTGCACCGGCAGGCCGGTGCGCGCCGAGTCCTCGATGGCGCCAAGCACGTAAGGCACCAGGCGGTAGCGCCACTGCATCCAGGTCTTGGCATGCGCCAGGGTTTCTTCGCCGAAGTCCCAGGGCATCAGGCCTTCCACGCCCTGGAAGGCGAAGTTCGACGAGAACACGCCGGCGGTCAGCCAACGCAGGTACAGCTCGGGCGTCATGCCGGCACGGTCGCGCGCGGCCGAGCCGATGCCATGCACCTGGACGGGCAAGCCGCTGGCGCCGATCGACAAGGCGGTGCGCAACGTATGTCGCAGCCCTTCCCAGGTGTTTTCAGCCTGCGGCCCCACCTGCCACGGCAGGCGCTGGGCGGCGGGGAACAGGTCGGAGCTGGGCACCACGCCTTCGGGCGGCACCTTCAGGCCAGCGACCGCATCGAACAGCGCACGGCGCACCAGCAGCGGATACATGCTGCGCAGCGCGGGGCCGGTTTCGCCGTTGCGGGCGGTGACGCCGTCGGGGATGGCGATCTGGGCGTCGCACGCAGGCGCGTCCAGGCCGTCTTCGACCAGTTGGCGATGGCGCTCCACCCACAGGTTGTAGATGTCGCGGTAGGTCAGGTCCAGCAGGCCGTAGGGCTGTCCGGAGGTGGCGGCGTTGCCGTCGAACACCTGGGCCGAACCGTCGTCCTTGGCCAGCAGCCAGCCGCGGTCTTCAAGTTCCTCGAACAGCGGGCTGGTCTTCAGCACGCCCGGGAAGCCGGAAGCGGCGACATGCACATGGTGCTTGTGGAACAGCGCCAGCATCTGCTTGGCGTCCGGGAAACGCTGGGCGTTCCATTCGAAAACCGTCTTGTCCGACTGGAAGCCCCAGGCCGCCGGCTGCGCCAGCGTCACGGCATCCACCGGAATCTGGTTTTCGCGCATGCGGGCGACCAAGGCCACGGTGTCCGTGGGCATTTCGCCCGGGGCCTGCTGCAGCCATGCGCCCATTGCCCACAGCGAGGGCTGACCCGCGCGGCCGGTCAAGGCGGTGTACTGGTTAAGGATTTCGCCCGGTTCGCCAGCGAACAGGAACATGTCCAGCACGACATCGTCCACGGTCAGCACGTAGGCGGAATCCGCTGGTGCCACGCCCACCGAATGCTCGACGCGGCGCATGGTGTTGACATAGACGCCCCAGCCTCGTGGGCTCCATGCCAAAGGCAGGGCGCGGTGCTCGGGGTCGTCGGACACCACGGATTCTTCGCGGCGGTTCAGGTCGCCCGGGGTTTCGCCCAGGCCGTATACGCGCTCGTCGGACTGCAGCGTGAAGCCCGCCGTCCAGACGGCGTCGTCGGCCTGGTCCAGCGCGTTGTGCCCGAATGCGGGCGTATGCGCGGATACCTCGGACTCGAACACCCGTTCATCGTTGCGGTAGATCGCGACGCGCACGGGGTTGGACAGGATTTCCAGGGAGACGTCGCCCTGGGTGATCCGCCAGCCCTCCCCGTCGTCGCGCGGAGCGATAACGGCTTCGCCCACGGCCTCCTGGCGCGCGAGCAGCATTTCCGCCACGGCGCGCGCACGCGCGCCGGGCTTGTCATCGGTAAGGTGATTAGCCTCGCCGCAGCGCAGGCGAAAGACGCCCGGCGCATGCGCCTCGACTACCAGGTGCAACCCATCGCCCGCGTCGAAATCGATGCGACTGGGGCGGGACGTCAGCAGCTCGACGGTTTCGAGCTGGGTAGTATGGGCAAAGTCGAACTTGGGCGGCACAGAGCATCCCCCGGCTTAAGCCAAAAACCATCAAAAGACGCTATTTTGACGGATTTGGGCTTTGAAATAAACTCGGTCCCTCATTTGGACTGCGATCTCATCCATAAAAGGGGTCTAAAGCCTTCGGCCAGCGCCCCCCAAAAGGAGCGGCCGTCGAGCCGCCAAAATGCCAGGTTCGCGGCCAACTCAGGCCAATTTGGCGCCAAATCCCGGCAATTCCTGCCATTCTACGCCACCTGGGACATGCCCCCGACGCCGCTTCCGGCTTTTTTTCATCGTGGCGAAATAAGTTGCGCCAGGTCCGTTTCCAAGGGGGACGGCTCCCCCGCCAGACGCGCGGCGATCAGGTCGCCCATGAGCGCCGACCACGACAAGCCCCGCGACGCATAACCGACGGCCAGCCACAGGCCCGGAGCGTGAGGCAGTTCTCCTACCGCCGGCAAGCGCCCTGGCAGCACGGCCCGCCAACCGGCCCAGCCCGGCAGGCTGCCGGGTTCCAGGGATTCAAAGTCGGGGAAGCCGCCGCCCAGCAGGCCAGCCGCCTTGCCCAGGGTGACACGCTGGCCCTCGGCGCCGATCCGCGCTTCGGACGCGCCATGCACGTAGGTGCTGCCGGCCACGCAGCCCGAGCCCACATCGGGCAGCAGATAGCCCTCGCCTCCGACGATGCAGCGGGGACCGCCGCCCAGCGCCTGCGCGGGCACCAGCGTGACCTCGCCTGCCAGCGCGTGCATCTGGCCCACGCGCGGCAAGGGATCCAGCAGCCCACTATCGGCCAGGACGGCGCGCGCGCCGAACGCATTGGCCAGGATGACGGCATCGGCGCACGCCAGTTCGGCGCCGGCAACATCACGCACGCTCCAGCCCGCGCCGATGCGCTCGACCCTGGCAGCCGTGCCGGGCAAGAGGGTCACGCCGTCCGTCGCCAGCAGGGCTTCTATCAGCAGGTCAGGCCGCAACAGCATGCCCTGTCCGAAATACACGCCGCCGCGCGCCAGCGGCAGGCCGGCCAAGGCGCTGGCTTCGTCGCGGCTGACCTGGCGTACCCAGTGTTCGGGAAAAGCCAGGGTCTCCAAGGTGCCGGCCAAGGCCGCGGACCGGCCTTCGTCGCGCTCCAGCTGGACCGTGCCGCAAACCAGGGGCGCCGCGCCTGCCGGCAAACCCTGCCAGCGCGCCAGCGCCCGCAGGCTGCCGGCGCGCGACAGGCGCGCCCGCGCGTTGTCATCGCGCGCCACTACCGGCGTCAAGGCCGCGGCGACATGGCCTGCATGCGCCGCCGCGCCCTGCGCCCGGCCCGCGTCTATCACGGTCACGCGCCATCCGCGCGCGGCCAGCGCCTGGGCAATGCCCGAACCCGCCAGCCCCGCCCCCACCACCACGGCGTGGCGGGACCCCCCGTCCGGGCCGCTCTGCGCTGCGCTGCCAGCCGCAACGGCGGTCGCCGCCGTCATATGCCATTTGCCGCCGTAGCCTGGCGCGCGCCGCGCCTCGAAACCCACCGTCCGCAAGGCCTGGCGCAGTTCGCCGGTGCAGGCCCAGGTGGCCAGCGTGGCGCCCGGCGCCGCCAGCCTGGCCAGGTTGTGCAGCAAAGGTAGCTCCCACATGCGCGGATTGCGTTCGGGCGCGAAACCGTCCAGGAAGAATGCGTCCACACCGACGCTCAGGCGCGACGCCAGAACCTGCGCATCGCCCAAGCCCAGGGTCAGCGTGACTGCGCCGCCCTCGAACTCCAGGCGATGCAGTCCGGGCAACAAGACCGGCCATCCCGCCGCCAATTGCCGCCCCAGGCCGGCCAAGGGCTCGGGGGCATAACGCGCCAACAGAGCAGCAAGGTCTTCGCGTTCAAAGGGATGCGCTTCCAGCGACACCACGTGCAGCGCGGCGCTGCGCTGCGGATCGTCGCGCCATGCTTTCCAGAGGGCCAGGAAATTCAGCCCCAGGCCGAAGCCCGTTTCGCAGACGGTGAACGCGCGGCGCCCGCGCCAACGCTCAGGCAGGCCGTTGCCCCGCAGGAACACGTGTTCCGCCTGCCCCAGCGCGCCCGACGGCGAATGGTAGACGTCGCCATAAGCCGGACTATAGAGCCGGCCGTCAGCATCGAATTCAGCCTTGGCGGGGATGAGGGGAGCATAGGAAAAGGACATGGAAACGGCGGCGGCAGACGAAATGGAGAATGAAAATCAGCGCGAATAGTTGTATGCAGCCGCGTTGGGCGGACGCCACGCGGCACGGCAGTTTCGGGGCTCAGCCACAGGTTTGACGCATACATAGGCTTACACTGGTTTCATGGATACCTATGATCAGCCCCGTTCGCAGACCTCGCCCATCGACCTGTGCGCCGCGATCGACGCGGCAGTCACTGCGGCCCATGCAGGCGCGGCCATACTGCAATCCTACGCGCATCACCGCGCCGATCTCGTGATCGACCGCAAGGCGCGCAACGACCTCGTATCCCAAGCGGACCGCGAGGCGGAAACCGCCATTATCCAGGAGCTGCAAACCCGCACGCCCAAGTTCGGCATCGTCGCCGAAGAAACCGGCGGCAAGCCCAAGGGCAGCGCCACCTGGTATATCGACCCGCTCGACGGCACCACCAACTTCCTGCACGACATCCCGCACTACGCGGTGTCGATCGCGCTGATCGCGCACGCTGGCACCGCCATCTCGGCTTCCGAAACGCTGGCCGAGGACACGCCCGTGGTCGGCGTGGTCTACGACCCCAGCCGCGAAGAGCTCTTTACCGCAGTCTACGGACTGGGCGCCTGGCTCAACGGCCGGCGCATCAAGTGCTCGCGCACGCCGACCATCGAAGACGCGGTGCTGGCCACCGGCTTCCCGTTCCGCGATTTTTCATTCGCCGCGCAATACATGCCAATGCTGCATGACGCCATCAACCGCGCGCGCGGCGTGCGCCGCATGGGCGCGGCCGCGCTAGACCTGGCCTGGACCGCTTGCGGCCGCTACGACGGCTATTGGGAAATGGGCCTGGCGCCTTGGGACGTGGCCGCCGGCACGCTGATCCTGCGCGAAGCGGGCGGCGCGTGTTCCGACATGCACCGCCAGGATCCCTGGCCCATCGGCGGGCGCGTCGTGGCCGGCAACAAGGCCATCGAGCGCGCCTTGCACGAGATGATTGCGCCGCACCTCGACAAGAAGGACTGACGGCCCTAAGCCGCCTTGTCTGCGGGTACGCCCGCCACCGCGTCGGGACGCAGTTCCCGGCGCAGTATCTTGCCCACGTTGCTCTTGGGCAGCTCGTCGCGGAACTCCACGTAGCGCGGACGCTTGTAGCCGGTCAGCTTTTCCCGGCACCAATCCTGGATCTGCGCCTCGGTCAGCGTCGGATCCCGCCGTACCACGAACACCTTGACGGCCTCGCCCGAGTGCTCGTCCGGCACGCCGATTGCCGCGCATTCCAGCACACCCGGATGCTGGGCCACGGCCGCCTCGACCTCGTTCGGGTAGACCTTGAAGCCCGAGACCGCGATCATGTCCTTCTTGCGGTCGACGATGCGGGTGTAGCCCTGCTGGTCCATGATGCCGATATCGCCCGTACGGAAGTAACCGTCGGCGGTCATGGAGTGGCGGGTTTCTTCGGGCTTCTGCCAGTATCCCAGCATGACCTGCGGGCCGCGGATGGCGACTTCACCGCGTTCGCCCAGCGGCACTTCACGGCCTTCGTCATCGAGGATGGCCACGTCGGTGGATGGCAACGGCAGGCCGATGGAACCCGAATACGCGGTCGCATTGGTGGGATTCACGGTCGCCACCGGCGAGGTCTCCGACAGGCCATAGCCTTCGATCAGCGGCCTGCCGGTGATCTTCAGCCAGCGTTCGGCCACCTGCTGCTGGACCGCCATGCCGCCGCCCAAGGTCAGCCGCAAGCCGGAGAAATCCAGGCGCGCGAAGTCTTCGTTGTGCGCCAACGCGTTAAACAGCGTATTGACGCCGGGGAACACGTTGATCGGCACCTTGCGCCATGCATTGATGAGCGAAGGCTGGTCGCGCGGGTTGATGATGAGCACATTGCGCATGCCCGCATGCAGGCCATACAGCCCGCACACGGTCATTGCGAACACATGGTAGAGCGGCAGCGCGCTGATGATGGTGAGCTGCCGGTCCGCGAGGTCATGCACCACCGGCTGCGCCACCGCTTCCGTCTGCAGCACATTGGCCACCAGGTTGCGATGGGACAGCATCGCGCCCTTGGGCACGCCGGTGGTGCCGCCGGTGTATTGCAGCACGGCCACATCGTCCATCGACAGCGCCGGCGGCGCAAAGCGCTGGCGCGCGCCGTCGTGCAGCACGTCGGGCAGCATGCGGGCGCCGTCGATCTGCCACGCGGGCACGATCTTCTTGACGTAGCGCGCGGCCAGGTTGACCAGCGGCGCCTTCAGGCCGCCGAGCAGATCGCCGGGACCCGTCACGACGATGTGCTTGAGCTGCCCGCGGTCCGTGACGCGCTGCAAGGTATGCGCGAAATTCTCCAGGATGACGATGGCCGACGCGCCGCTGTCCAGCAATTGGCGCTGCAGCTCTTCGGCGGTATAGAGCGGATTCACGTTCACCACGACCAGGCCCGCGCGCAGCGTGCCCAGCATGCTGACCAGATAGGCAGGCACGTTGGGCATCATCAATGCCACGCGCTCGCCCTTGGACAGGCCCACGCTTTGCAGCCAGCTGGCGAAAGCCTGCGCGTGCGCATCGAGTTGCGCATAGGTGATGTTGCTGCCCATTGCGGTGCACGCAATGCGCGAGGCGTACTGCTTGCAGGCCCGGTCCAGCAAGTCAGTCAGGGAGGCATAACCGTCTGTCGATATCTCCGCCGGAACCCCCTGCGGATAATGGGCAAGCCACGGACGCGTCATGGTATTTGTCTCCATTAAATTGGTTTTTGATTGATGATACCCTTGTTGCGTTCCCTTTTTTCGCCCGAGAGCCCCATGAAACTGCTCGAACCCATCGTCGCGTGGCATCACGACATTTCCAAGATCCGACGCGACATCCACGCGCATCCCGAACTGGCGTTCGAGGAGTTCCGCACCGCCGACGTGGTGGCGGCGAAACTTGAAGAATGGGGCATCGAAATCGACCGCGGGCTTGGCGGCACCGGCGTGGTCGGCATCATCCGCGGCAATCTGCCGGGCGACCGCGCTGTGGGCCTGCGCGCCGACATGGACGCGCTGCCCATGCAGGAGGTCAATACCTTCGAGCATGCCAGCACCCACGCCGGCAAGATGCACGCCTGCGGTCACGACGGCCACACGGCCATGCTGCTGGCCGCCGCGCAATACCTGTCGCAGCACCGCGATTTCGCCGGCACGGTCTACGTGATCTTCCAGCCCGCGGAAGAAGGCGGCGGCGGCGCCAAGCGCATGATCGACGACGGCCTGTTCAAGCGCTTCCCCATGGAAGCGGTGTTCGGCATGCACAACTGGCCCGGCATGAAGGCCGGCCAGTTCGGCCTGACCGCCGGCCCCATCATGGCGTCCAGCAACGAGTTCTCCATCGTCGTGAAGGGCAAGGGCACGCACGCCGGCATGCCCAACCTGGGCATCGATCCCGTCATGGCGGCAGTGCAGCTGGCGCAATCGCTGCAGACCATCATCACGCGCAACCGCAATCCGCTTGACGCCGCGGTGCTGAGCATCACGCAGATCCATGCGGGCAGCGCCGACAACGTCGTGCCCAACCATGCTGAATTGCGCGGCACCGTGCGCACCTTCACGCTGGACGTGCTGGACCTGATCGAACGCCGTATGGAAGAGATCGCGCGCCACACCTGCGCGGCGATGGACTGCGAGGTGCAGTTCACCTTCCAGCGCAACTATCCGCCGACCATCAACCACGCTGAAGAAGCCGCGTTCTGCGCCGACGTGCTGCGCGACCTTGTGGGCGAGGCCAACGTCAACGATCACGTGCAGCCCACCATGGGCGCGGAAGACTTCGCCTTCATGCTGCAGGAATTGCCGGGCTGTTATGTGTGGATCGGCAACGGCACCGGCGAACACCGAGACAGCGGCCACGGCCTGGGCCCCTGCATGCTGCACAACGGCAGCTACGACTTCAACGACGAGCTGCTGCCGCTGGGCGGCACGTACTGGGTCCAGCTGGCGCTCAAACGCCTGGCCAAGGCCTGACCCTCAAACGCCGTCCGCCGCCCCGACCGCCAGGCACATCGCCAGGAAGCGTTCGGCGGCGCGGGCGGCTGCGTCCGCGTGCGGCACCAGGATGCTCAAGGTCCGCGTCAGAGGCTTGGGCAACAGGCGCAAGGCCGCCAGCGCCCCATCTTCGTGACGCATCGACATGACGGACACGAAGCCCACGCCCAGTCCGGCACGCACCGCCTGCTTCACGCCCTCCACGCCGGCCAGCTCCAACCCCACCGACGGCGCCAGGCCCGCATCCGCAAACGCACGCTCCACCAGCCGGCGCACGCCCGAACCAGGCTCGCGCATGACCAGCGCCGACGTCGCCAGGTCGCGCAGCATCACCGCCCCCTTGCCCGCCAGCGCGTGGTCCGCGCGCACCACCGCCACCACTTCGTCCTGCCGCCAGGCGTGCACGGCCGTGTCGGCGGGCAGCCCCGCAGGCACGTCGCCCTCGATGAACGCCAGGTCCAGGGCCGGCAGGCGCTCGACTATTTCACGCGTGTTGCCGTCCGACAGATGCAGGCTGACCGCCGGAAAGGCATGGCGGAAATCCGCCACCAGGCTGGGCAGCAGATAGCTGGCGGGGGTGGTGCTGGCGCCCAGGCGCAGATCGCCGGTTTCCAGTCCGCGCCAGGATTCGCGCACCGCCTGGGCCTGCCGGTACACCTGGCGCAACTGGCGGGCCTGCTCCGCCAGGCGTTCGCCGGCTTCAGTCAGCGCGATGCCGTGGCCACTGCGGCGGTACAAGGGCTCGCCGAACCATTCCTGCAGCATCCGCAGCTGGCCGGAAACGGCGGGCTGGGACAGGTTCAGCAACTGCGCCGCGCGGCTGATGTTGCCGGCATCGGCCACGGCGGCAAAGGTAAGCAATTGGTCGGGCGTCATAGTTGCCGGGTCGGGGCCGCCTAAATATCAGAATTACTGATATTACATATCTGAAATAAAAATTTTTCAAATAGTAGGCGGGAAATTAATATTTCGTGAAGTTATTTAGATATGCCTCCTCCAAAAGGCCAGCCATGAGTACCTCTTCCAGCACCGCCGTCCCCCTGCCCGCCACCCCGGCCTCGCCCGCCGCCGCTCCCGCCGCCACGCCGTGGCGGGACAAACTCAATGGCGTGCTGTTCGTCGGCTTGATGGCCGCCGCGGTGATGCAGCTGGCGGACCTGCCCGCGATCCGCCAGCTGGGCTTTTCGCCGCTGGTCGTGGGCATTGTCTGCGGCATGCTCTACGGCAACTTCCTGCGCGGCACCATGCCCGCCGATTGGGGCGTGGGCGTGAACTTCACCGCAAGGCGCCTGCTGCGCATCGCCGTGGCCTTCTACGGCCTGAACATCAGCATCCAGCAGATCGCCGCCGTGGGCCTGCCCGGGCTGGCGGTTTCGGTAGCGGTGGTGGTGGGCACGCTGCTGCTGGGCACCGTGGTGGGCCAGCGCCTGCTGGGCCTGGACCGCGACACCGCCATGCTCACCGCCGCCGGCAGCGCCATCTGCGGCGCCGCCGCCGTGCTGGCTTTCGAGCCCACGCTGCGGGCCGCCCCGCACAAGAGCGCGGTGGCCGTGGCGACCGTGGTGCTGTTCGGCACCTTGTCCATGTTCCTGTACCCGGTGCTCTATCACGCAGGCTGGCTGAATCTCGACACCCAAGCCCTGGGCATCTATATCGGCGGCACCATCCATGAAGTCGCCCAGGTCGTCGGCGCAGCCAGCAATGTCGACCCCGCCACCACCGAAGTCGCCACCATCGTGAAAATGACCCGCGTGGCCCTGCTGGTGCCGGTCCTGTTGATCCTGGGCTTGTATCTGCGCAGCGCGGCCTCGCATGCGGCCGGCGGCCAGGGCAAGGGCGCCAAGCTGCCCATTCCCTGGTTCGCGGTGGGCTTCCTGGTGCTGGCCATCATCAATTCGCTGAACATCATCCCCGCCGACGCCGTGGCCGCCATCCGCCGCCTGGACATCTTCGCCCTGACCATGGCCATGACCGCGCTGGGCATCGAAACCCGCTTTGCCCAGATCCGCAAGGCCGGCCCCCGGGTGATGGCGCTGGGCCTGATCCTGTACCTCTGGCTGTTGGTCGGCGGCTACGCCATCGTCAAGCTGGCGTCCTGATCCCTGGCCCGCCGCGCCCAAGGCCGCGGCGGGCTTTGCGCACGCACGCCGCTGTCGCGTTTTTCCTGCATAATCGGCTGGTTCCCTAGCAGTGGAGTCGGCCGCATGACCTCCAGCACCAAAACCCCGTTTACGACTTTGCCCGCCGATCGCGACGCGGTGTTGCGCGTCATGCCGATGCCGGCGGACGCGAATATCCACGGGGACGTCTTTGGCGGCTGGATCATGTCCCAGGTCGACATCGCCGGATCCATCCCCGCCGCGCGCCGCGCCGCCGGACGCGTGGCCACCGTGGCGGTCAACGCCTTCCAGTTCAAAGAGCCGGTGTTCGTGGGCGACCTGCTCAGTTTCTACGCAGCCATCATCAAGACCGGCACGACGTCGGTCACGGTGTCCGTCGAGGTCTACGCGGAGCGCCAGCGGCTGGACGCCGAGATCGTCAAGGTCACCGAGGCCACGCTGACCTACGTCGCCACCGACGAAGCCCGCCGCCGCCGTCCCCTCCCCACTCTTTGAGCCGTAACGCATGACGCAGTCCGCCGCCGCGCAGAAACCGCCCGCGACGCCCCGCCGCCTCGACCCGGAAGACGCCCAACACGCCCTGGCGGAAGTGCAGGAACGCCTGCGCCGCCAGCAACTGGTTGCCGATCTGGTGCATCGCCAGGAGGAAGGCGACTCCAAGGCCTCGCTGGTCGAGGACCTGGTGCACCGCCAGCACGAGGCCGAACTCAAGACCCTGCTGGACGGGCTGCATCCGGCCGATATCGCTTTCATCCTGGAGTCGCTGCCCAAGGACGAACGGCAAGCCATCTGGAAGCTGGTCAGCCCCGAGCACGACGCGGACGTGCTGCTGGAAGTCGAAGACTGGGTGCGGGAATCGCTGATCGAAGCGATGGACCGCCAGGACCTGGTTGCCGCCACCGGCAACATGGACGCCGACGAGCTGGCCGACCTGGCGCCCGACCTGCCGCCCGACGTGGTGGCCGAAGTCCAGAAGGGCCTGACCGAAGAAGAACGCGCGCAGCTGCTGGAAGCCATGGGCTATCCGGAAGACAGCGTGGGCGCGATCATGGACTTCGAGATGGTCCGGGTGCGCGAGGACGTCACCCTGGAAGTGGTGCTGCGCTACCTGCGCCGGCTGCACGAACTGCCCGACCACACCGACCAGATCTTCGTGGTGGACCGCCAGGACAAGCTGCAGGGCATCCTGCCGCTGTCCAAGCTGCTGGTCAGCGAGCCTGAAACCGAAGTGCGCGCCGTCATGAACTCGGATTTCCTGACGCTCAACCCGCTGGATTCCGACGCTGACGCGGCCGGCGCCTTCGAACGCTACGACCTGGTTTCCGCGCCGGTCATGGACGACCAGGGCCGCCTGATCGGCCGCGTGACCATCGCCGACGTGGTGGACGTGATGCGCGAAGACTCCCAGGAGCAGGCGCTGTCGCGCGCCGGTCTGCAGGAAGAAGACATCTTCGCGCCCGTCTCCACCGCCCTGCGCAACCGCGCCCCCTGGCTGCTGTTCAACCTCTGTACCGCCGCCACGGCATCCTTCGTGGCCTCCCAGTTCGAAGGCACGGTCAGCCAGATCGTCATCCTGGCCTTCCTCATGTCCATCGTGGCCGGCATCGGCGGCAACTCCGGCAACCAGACCATGACCCTGATCATCCGGGCCTTGGCGATGGGCCGGATCACCGGCCGCAACCTGTGGCAGCTGGTCAAGCGCGAACTCTTCGTCACCCTGATGGTGGGCCTGTGCGGCAGCCTGGTGGCAGCGCTGTTCGCCTGGGTCATCTCGCACTCGGTGTCGATCGCGCTGGTGATGATGGCCGCCATGGTCTGCAACATGCTGGTCGGCGCGTCGGTCGGCGTGCTGGTGCCGATGGTGCGCGCCCGCTTCGGCAAGGATCCTGCCATGGGTTCTTCGGTGCTCCTGACTTTCGCCACCGATTCGCTGGGCTTCTTCATCTTTCTGGGCCTGGCCACGATTTTCCTGCTGTAGTGGGGATACAACAGCAGGAAAAATCCGCTTCCCTCTGGCGGCGCCTGCTTGACAGCTAGCTGACAGGGTCGAGGACGACTGTTCCATTACAGTAATGGGATTGTCATCTTCCCCCTTTCAGCGCCCACAATGACCGCAAGATTCCGGGCGGCAATCCTTTGCCTGCTGCTCGCCACCTTCGCCGCCACTGCCCAGGCCTGTGACAGCATGCCCGCATGGGCGCAGTCCGCCTGTAACCGCCTTGACCAGATCTGGACGGAAGGCGGCAACGACCTGTACTTCACCGGCTATTCCTGGCACAACCGCGCCACCTACAGCAAAGAGAAGATCGACAGCTTCAACGAGCTGGCATGGGGCGGCGGCTACGGCCGCAGCATCTACGACGAAGACGGCGACTGGCAGGGCCTGTACGCCATGGCCTTCCTGGATTCGCACAGCAAGGTCGAACCCATCGCCGGCTACGGTTTCCTGAAGATCGGGCGGGTCAGTGAAAACGTCCGCCTGGGCGCAGGCTACACCGTCTTCCTGACGGCGCGCCACGAC
The DNA here is from genome assembly GCF_029839485.1 of Achromobacter sp. GD03932. Classification (NCBI taxonomy): domain Bacteria; kingdom Pseudomonadati; phylum Pseudomonadota; class Betaproteobacteria; order Burkholderiales; family Alcaligenaceae; genus Achromobacter; species Achromobacter sp. GD03932. The sequence continues at coordinate 37,023 of NZ_JAOCAT010000011.1, read as the reverse complement.
ATCATGAGCTATGTGCCGTTCCCCGGCATCCTGCCGCTGGTGAGCGCCAGCTACAAGGACACGATGCTCTACGCGACCTACATCCCGGGGTCAGCCGGCGCGGGCAACGTGCTGTTCATGTTCGGCCGCTGGCGCTTCTGACGCTTACCTTCAGGCGTCAGAACGCCTGACCCAGCCTGCGCACCAGATCACCCAGGCGCCAATCGTCGATGCCGTGCGCGCGCAGGGCGCGCTCGGTTTCCACGACATAGTCCAGGCAAGGCCCGGAATGCCCCACGGCATTGCGCACGGACGCCAGTAGACGGTCGTCGCTGAGGCCGGCCGCGTATTCCTGGCAGGCCCGGTTCAGCAGGAACACCAGCCCGCGCACCGGCGCGGCTTCGGTATGGCAGGTGAGCCAGCGCGGCGTGTAGGCGCCGGTGACCATTTCCCGGCGCCACAACGCCTGGAACACCGCCGGCACGTCGCAGGCGGCGATCTGAAAGGCCACGCCGCGGCAGCAGCCGCCGCGGTCCAGGCCGAACACCAGGCCGGGGTTGTCGGGCGAGCCGCGATGGTCGTGCGACCACAGGCACAAGGACCGGTGGTAGCCGCGCACTGTTGCCAGCCGACGTTCGCGCCAGGTGAAACCGGGATGCCATATCAGGGAACCGTAGGCGAACACCCACAGGTCGTCGACGCCGTTCCAGCCGCCCAGCAGGTCATCCACCGAAAGCGCGCGCCGCGAATTTTCCGTACCGGCGCAGCCGGCGGGTACTGCCAACGACATAGGGTCCTCTGATATCCCGATTCATCCCATGATGGGAGTGCGGATATCCTACGCCGTAGCCTGCGCAAAAGAATTGCGTGATGGGGGCCGGCCGGCGGGCCGAATGGAATTTGCATCCCCGCCGCCCCCTGCCATGGAAAAAAAATTGCGCGCGCCCGCCTACACCGCGTCCAGCGGCAATTCCGTGGTGCTTTTGATGACTTCCATCGAGAAGCTGGCGCTGACGTCCAGCAGGTCCACGGCAGCGATCAGGCGCCGGTAGAAGCGGTCATAGGCCGCCATGTCCTCGACCACGACCTTGAGCAGATAATCGACGTCGCCTGCCATGCGGTGGAACTCCACCACGTTGGGCAAGGCCATCACGGCATTGATCAGACTCTGCGTCCATTTCTCGTTGTGCTGGCTGGTCTTGATGGAGACGAAGACCGTCAGGTTCAGGCCCAGCGCGCAGGGATCCAGCAAGATGGCGTTGCGGGCGATGACGCCGTCATCCTTCAACTTCTGGATGCGGCGCCAGCAGGGCGTGACGGACAGGTGCACTTGCTCGGCGATCTCGGCGACCGAACAGGTGGCGTCCTTCTGCAGCAAGGCCAGTATCTTGATGTCCGTCTGGTCCATGGGTTTCCTCGGCTGGATCGGCCCCAATCTTGCCCGTTCCGCCAGCCCGCGTCCAGCCTGCTCCCCCCGGGGCGCCGGACTTCAGTAGGTCCCGGGGTAGCCGCCGCCGTCGATCAGGATGTTCTGCGCGGTCATGTAGCCGGCCTGCGCGGAACAGACATAGGCGCACAGCGCCCCCAGCTCTTCGGGCTGGCCGTAGCGCCCGGCCGGATTCGCGCGTCCGCGCTCGTCCCAGAGCTGTTCGAAGCTCTTGCCGCCGGCCTGCTCCAGCATGCCCTGTATGTGCCGGACCTGCGCGTCCGTGGCGAAGGCCCCAGGCAGCAGGTTATTGATGGTGACGTTGTGGCGCACGGTCTGGCGCGCCAGGCCGCTGACGAAGCCGATCAGGCCCGAGCGCGCGCCGTTGGACAGGCCGAGTTCAGCATGCGGCGCCTTCACGCTGCGCGAGACGATGTTCACGATGCGTCCGAAGCGCCGTTCCATCATCCCGTCCACGACCCGCCGGATCATGTCGATGGGGCCCAGCATCATGCCGTCCAGCGCCGCGATCCAGTCGTCGTGGCTCCAGTTGCGGAAGTCGCCCGGCAGCGGGCCGTCCGCATTGTTGATCAGGATGTCCGGATGGGGACAGGCGGCCATGGCCGCATCCCGGCCCGACGCCTGCGTCAGGTCGGCCGACACCCAGCCCACGCCTATCCCGGTCTCATGCGATATCTCGGCCGCGGCCTGCTCCAGCGTGGCGGGGTTGCGGGCGGCGATCGTGACCGCCACGCCCTCGCGCGCCAGTTGCAGGGCGCAGGCCCGGCCCATGCCGCGGCTGCCGCCGAATACCAGTGCCGACTTGCCGCTGATCCCCAGATCCATGCCTGACTCCCCTGTCATTGCGCTGCCCGGCGCAGCGTTGCGCCAAAGCAGACCAGTATAGGAGCGCGGGGCTGCCGGGCGGAATGGAATATTTTTCCAATCCGCGGCCCTGACGCGCCGAATTTGGCAAAGGCATTCCAGCGCAAGCTCCTACCATGGAAGCTCTGCCTGGAGGCCTGCCATGTCTTCCATCCAACTCGCCGGCGGCGGCCTGCAATCGCTATGCGCATCGGTGCAGTCCGCCCAATTGAACGCCGCGCGCGCCCTGCTGCGCGACCTGGCCGCCAGCGTCGCCAGCGCCGGCGACATGCTGCAGAACCTGCCCGCGGAGCTGCGCGCCGGACGGGCCGAGTCCTACACCCGCCATATCGCCTACGCCGATCCGCACGGCGCCTTCACGATGGCCTACCTGATCTGGCGGCCCGGCCAATTCAGCCCGGTGCATGCCCACAAGACCTGGTGCACCTATCAGGTGCTGCAGGGCGAACTCACGGAAACCCACTATCGCTGGGATCAGGAGTCCGCCGTCGCCCAGGCCTGCGGCACGGTGATCCGCCGCCCTGGCGACATCGTCACCGCCACGCAAGGCCTGCGCCAGATCCACCGCCTGGGCAATGCCGGCCCGGACATTGCCGTGTCGCTGCACATCTACGGCATGGCCCGGGACGATCTCTGCACCGGCGTCAATCACCTGGTCGACAGTGTCAACCCATCCACTGGCTGACCGGCGCGGCCGCGTCCTGCAGCGGCTGCGCCACCACGTCGATCAGCGCCGGACCGTCGTGCTCCATTGCTGCCTTGATGGCGGCATCCAGCTTGGACGGGTCTTCGACGCGCCACGCCTTGACGCCATAGGCCTCGGCGATGCGGGCGTGGTCGGTACGGTTGAAATCCACGCTGTAGTAGCGCTTGTCGTAGCCCGCTTTCTGACTGGCCTTGATCCAGCCATAGACCGAGTTCGAGAACACCACCATCAGCAGCGGCGCCTTGTGCCGCACGATGGTTTCCAGTTCGCCCACCGTGAAGCCGAAGCTGCCGTCGCCCATCACCGACACGCACTTGGACTGGGGCCGGCCCACCCAGGCGCCCAGGGCGGCCGACATAGAGAAGCCCAGCGCGCCGTGGGCGCGGTTGGTGATGAAGTGCCGGCCGGGGCGCGACACGTCGTAGTAGGCGGAAAAATACGGGCAAGGCGTGCCGGGATCGGCGCAGACCACCGCGTCGTCGGGCAGCAGGCGGTTCAAGGACTGCACCACACGTTCGGGGCGGATGGGCGCGTCCAGGCTGTGGGCCAACGGCTCCAGCTGCGCGCGGCGCGCCTCCTTGGCGCGGCCGGCCAGCACCGCGCCGTCGGCGGCGTCGGACGGACGGTGCGCCAGGCGCGCCGCCACCTCCACGCCCAGGGCTTCCAGCGCCAGCTTGGCGTCGCCCACCATGCCGACTTCGGTCAGGTAATTGGCGCCGATCACCATGGGGTCGATGTCGATGTGCAGGATGGGCACGTCGCGGTTGGGGAAGCGCCAGTGCTCGGTCGACGTGGAGCCCGCGCGGCAGCCGACGAACAGCACCACGTCGGCCGCGGCCACCACATCGCGCGTCGCCATCACGCCGCCGTTGGAGCCGACCACGCCCGCATTCAGGGGATGGGTGTCGGCCAGGCTGCCCTGCCCGCTCACGGTCACGCAGACCGCGGCCTTGAGCGATTCGGCCAACTCCTGCAGGGCGCCGCTGGCGCCGGCGATGACCACGCCGCCGCCGCAGATGATCACGGGCGCGCGAGCGCCGACCAGCCGCTGCGCGGCGCGCGCGACGTCCAGGGGATCCGGCGCGTAGCGCATGGACGGGAAGCGCCCATGTTCGGGCTGGGCCCAGACATCGGACGCGTCCACCTGCTGCTTCATCACGTCGTACGGAAGGCACAAATGGGCGGCGCCGGGCTTGCCCGTCGTCATCGCGCGGAAGGCCGCGCGCACCATGCCGGGAATCTGGTCCGCGCGGTCGATGGTGCGGTTCCACTTGGTCAGCGGACGGTACAAGGCTTCCTGGTCCAGCTCGGTCAGCGGATACTTGCCGCGCGAGCCCACTGCCACGTCCGAAGTAATGCCGAGCACCGGTATGGACGATTCGTTGGCCTCCACCAGGCCGGGCAGCAGATAGGTCGCGCCGCCGCCGCTGGGGCCTTCACACACGCCGACCTTGCCGGTCACGCGAGCATAGGCGTCCGCCATGTAGCCGGCGCTGCGCTCGTCGCGCGTCAGGATGTGCTGCATGCCGTGGTCCAGCCGGTACAGCGCGTCGTAAAACGGCAGGCTGGTGTCGCCGCACAGGCCGAATATGTGCTTGACGCCGTTGTGCTGCAGCATGCGCACCATGGCTTCGGCGCCGGTCATGTTTTCCATGTCATCTCCATTTGTGTTGCACGCATCGCGGCCGCACGGCGCTCCGCCGGCCGCGCCTCGTTCAGTTGTCCAGATTGATGTTGCTGCTCTTGATGAAGGCGCTCCACCGGTCGTATTCCGACTTCACGTAGGCGTCCAGCGCCGGGCCGTCGGAGGCCACGATCTCAAAACCCGCGTCCGTCACCTTCTTGCGGATTTCCGGGTCGGCCAGCACCGCCTTGAAGTCGGCCGTCAGCTTTTTCACGGTCGCTTCCGGCGTGCCCTTGGGCGCGAACATGCCGCTCCAGGAATAGGCGACAAAGCCTGGGAAGCCGGACTCCGCCACGGTCGGCACGTTGGGCAGATCGGGCAGGCGCTTGTCGCCGGCCACCGCCAGCGGCTTGATCTTGCCGGCCTGGATCTGGCCGCGCAGCGCCGCAAAGCTCAGCCAGGTCATGCTGGCCTGGCCGCCCACCACCGCCTGGATGGCCGGTCCGCCGCCGCCGTACGGCACGTGCAGCAACTCCACCTTCGACAGGCGCTTGAGCTCTTCGGGCGCCAGATGGTTCAGCGAGCCCACGCCGGTGGACGCGTAGTTGAACTTGTTGGGCGGCTGCTTGGCGGCCGCGGCCAGGAACTCGTTCAGGTTGTCTCCCGGCACGCTGGGATTGGCGCCCAGCACCAGCGGGAAGCGCACGGTCTGCGAAATGGCGACGAAGTCCTTGAAGGTGTCGTAGGGCAGTTTGGGCTTCACGGCAGGGTTGATGCCGTGGTTGTCGAAGCTGACCAGCAGCGTGTTGCCGTCGGGTTCGGCGCGCGCCACGAAGGCGGTGGCGATCTGGCTGGCCGCCCCCGGCCGGTTTTCGACCACGACCGCACGGCCGCCCAATTGCTGCGACAGGCGCGGCTGCAGGATGCGCGCCAGGATGTCGGTGCTGCCTCCGGGCGGATACGGCACGACCAGCACCAGCGGCCGCTCTTCGGCCGCGGCCGGCGCCGCAATGAAGGCCCCCGCCGTGGCGGACAGCATGCATAGCGCAGCCAGTCCGCGCTTTATCCCGTGATTCATAGCATTTCCCCTGCTTGTATGGTGTTGGCCGGCGCTGCCGTGGCGGGTTCGGCCTGGTCCCGCATGTAGATCGTGGAAAAACCGGTGCGTATGACGTCGGTGATCTGGTCCAGGCGGCGGCCGATGTGCGCGCTCATCAGTCCCGGCAAGGCGTCGATGTCGCGCCGCTCCAGCGCCTCGACGATGCGCAGGTGCTCGCCCTGGGTATGGCTGCGGCGTCCTTGCTGCATGTCGATCCAGCGCACGAAATGAATGCGGGCATTGACGCTTTCCAGCGCGCGCACGAACTCCTCGTTGCGCGAGTAGCGCGCCAGCGTCAGGTGAAAGGCCTCATCGAGTTCCAGCAAGCGGGTGGCGTCGCTGTCCTCGGGTACGTCGCGGGAACGCTCGACGAATTCCCGCAGGCTCGCCAGCTCCTGGTCGGTGGCGCGCTCGCAGGCCGCGCGTACGATGCCCGCCTCCAGCACGGCGCGGTATTCGTAAAGGCTGTGGATCTGCTTGGCGTCGAGCAGGCGGGCAATAAAGCCGCGGTTGACCGAACGGGTCAGGAAACCTTCGACCATCAACTGGTTCAGCACCTCGCGCAGCGGCGTGCGGCTGACGTTCAGCCTGCGGGCCAGCTCGACCTCGTTGATGCGTTCACCAGGCTTGAATTCGAAGCGCACGGCCATCGCCTTGACCGCGCCATACAGCTCGGCCTGCGCTTCCTTGGTGCGCGCTGCAGGCCGGATTGCGACTGAGGGTTGCGTCATGCCGGATCACCTGGGTTCGGTTGGATCGTCGGGAATGAATTGCATACTAAAGTGCATACACTTGACCCAACAACCCCGGGTTTCCCCGAAAGCGGGCTATTGTCAGCCGCACTCGCCATGACCCTCGGGACGAAAAAAAGCCCGCGGCGCGGACGCTGCGGGCGATTTGTTCTTCAGCGGCATCTGCCGCCTGGCGCTTACAGGCCGGTATCCAGCGTGTAGTGCGCGCCGTCCTTGTTTTCCAGGGTCAACGTCGACAGCGTAGGCCCCGCCGCGGCGGCATCCTGGCTCACGTGGATGCGCAGGTTGGCCAGCGGCACGTCCCAGCCGCCGCTGGCGGCTTCGGCTGGTACGCCGGCCACCAGCGCCAGGCGTTCGGCGACCGCACGCGCGTCGGGCGCGCGGGCATCGATGCGCAGCAAGCTGCGCGCGCCGTTGGGATGCGCCATGAGTTCAGGCGACCACACGCATTCGGGCGTCAGATGGCGGCAGAAATACATGCGGATGCCGGGCAAGGGTTGCTCGGCGAAACGCACGGTATGGAAACGGGCCTGGACTTCCTGGCCATCCATCATGGCGGGACGGCTCAGTTCCTGGACGGGATTGACGGCAAAGCCTGCCGCCAGCAGGCGTTCGCGGGTGGCTTCGGCGTCATGGGTGCGGAACACCAGCGCCTCCAGCCCGAACGGGGAATCAGCGATTTCCTTGCGCGCGGGCGGCGCGCCGGGCGGCCAGCCCAGCAATTCGACGTACGTGCCTTCCAGCACGATCAAGCGGTTGCACGACCCCAGGTTATGCACCGCCTTGTCGCTCAGGTGAAAACCCTGGCGCTCGAAATGCGGGGCCAGCGCATCCAGCCGGTCGCGCACCATGACCACGGCATGGTCGAATTCAGTGCGGCCGACGGAATGCAGCATGATGACTCCTGGATCAGACGAGCTTGCCGTGGCACTGCTTGTACTTCTTGCCGCTGCCGCAAGGGCACGGGTCGTTGCGGCCGACCTTGGGCAAGGCATTGCGCACGGGCTGCGCGCCGCTGTCCGATTCAGACTGGGCCAGCGCTTCGTAGTCGGAATGGTGGTACTGCACGTTCTGCACGTGCGGCTGCGCCGCTTCGGCCTCGGCCTGTTCGACCTGTTCCTGCGACTGCACGCGCACCGTCATCAGCACCCGGACCACGTCGTCGCGGATGCGATCCAGCATGCCCGAGAACAGTTCGAAGGCTTCGCGCTTGTATTCCTGCTTGGGGTTCTTCTGCGCATAGCCGCGCAGATGGATGCCCTGGCGCAGATAGTCCAGCGCCGACAGGTGTTCGCGCCAGTGCGTGTCGATCGCCTGCAGCATGATCGAACGCTCGAACTGCGACCACGATTCCGTGCCCACCTGGTCGACCTTGGCCTGGTAGGCCTCGCGCGCGGCGCCCACCACGCGTTCGCGCAGGTCGTCGTCGGTCAGGTTGGCTTCCTTTTCCAGCATTTCCGTCAGCGGCAACTGCACATGCCAGTCAGCCTCCAGCGCCGTCTGCAGCGCCGGCACATCCCACTGTTCTTCCACCGATTCCGGCGGCACGTAGGTGTTGAACATCTCGGTCACGGCGGCGTCGCGCAGGTTCTGCACGGTGGCGCCCACGCTGGCGGCTTCCAGCACGTCATTGCGCTGCGAATACAGCACCTTGCGCTGGTCGTTGGCGACGTCGTCGTATTCCAGCAATTGCTTGCGGATGTCGAAGTTGCGGCCTTCCACCTTGCGCTGCGCGGTCTCGATCGAACGCGTCACCATGCCGGCCTCGATGGGCTCGCCCTCGGGCAGCTTCAGGCGTTCCATGATGGCGCGCACGCGGTCGCCCGCGAAGATGCGCATCAGCGAGTCTTCCAGCGACAGGTAGAAGCGCGACGAGCCCGGATCGCCCTGGCGGCCCGCACGGCCACGCAGCTGGTTGTCGATACGGCGCGATTCGTGGCGTTCGGTGCCGATGATGCGCAGGCCGCCGGCAGCCTTGACCTGCTCGTTCAGCGGCTTCCATTCAGCGCGCACCTTCTCGATGCGGGCGCTCTTTTCGGCATCGGACAGCGATTCGTCGGCGCGAATCAGGTCGACCTGCTTATCGACGCTGCCGCCCAGCACGATGTCGGTACCGCGGCCCGCCATGTTGGTGGCGATGGTGATGTGGCCAGGCTTGCCGGCCTCGGCAACGATCTCGGCTTCGCGGGCGTGCTGCTTGGCGTTCAGCACTTCGTGCGGCAGCTTGGCCTTCTTCAGCAGGCCCGACAGCAGCTCGGAGTTTTCGATGCTGGTGGTACCCACCAGCACCGGCTGGCCACGTTCGTGGCAGTCGCGGATGTCTTCGAGGATGGCGTTGTACTTTTCGCCGTCGGTCTTGAAGACCTGGTCGTTCTGGTCCTTGCGGACCATGGGCTTGTTGGTCGGGATGATGACCGTTTCAAGCCCGTAGATTTCCTGGAATTCGTAGGCTTCCGTATCGGCCGTGCCGGTCATGCCGGACAGCTTTTCGTACATGCGGAAGTAGTTCTGGAACGTGATCGACGCCAGCGTCTGGTTCTCGTGCTGGATCTTCACGCCTTCCTTGGCTTCGACCGCCTGGTGCAGGCCGTCGGACCAGCGGCGGCCCACCATCAGGCGGCCGGTGAATTCGTCGACGATGACCACTTCGCCGTCCTGCACCACGTATTGCTGGTCGCGGAAGAACAGCGTGTTGGCGCGCAGCGCCACCATCAGGTGGTGCATCAGCGCGATATGGCGCGGGTCGTACAGCGATTCGCCTTCCGGCAGGATGCCCAGGCGCGACAGGATGCCTTCGGCGTTCTCGTGCCCGGCTTCGGACAGGTAGACCTGCTGGCTCTTTTCGTCAACCCAGTAGTCGCCTTCGGGTTCCGGCTCCTGCGGCTTGGGCTCGTGCGCCATGCGCTTGAGCAGCGGCGGCACCGCGTTCATGCGGACGTAGAGTTCGGTATGGTCTTCGGCCTGACCGGAGATGATCAGCGGCGTACGGGCTTCGTCGATCAGGATCGAGTCCACTTCATCGACGATGGCGTAGAACAGGCCGCGCTGGCGACGGTCTTCAACACGGTATTCCATGTTGTCGCGCAGGTAGTCGAAGCCGAATTCGTTGTTGGTGCCGTAGGTGATGTCGGCCTGGTAGGCCGCCTTCTTTTCCTCGTTGGGCTGCTGCGGCACGACCACGCCGGTGCTCAGGCCCAGGAAGTGGTACAGGCGCCCCATCCATTCCGCGTCGCGGCGCGCCAGGTAATCGTTCACCGTGACCACGTGCACGCCCTTGCCGGCGATCGCGTTCAGGTAGACCGGCAGCGTCGCCATCAGGGTCTTGCCTTCGCCCGTGCGCATTTCGGCGATCTTGCCGCTGTGCAGGGCGATGCCGCCCAGCATCTGCACGTCGAAGTGGCGCATGCCGAACACCCGCTTGCCGGCTTCGCGCACAACCGCGAAAGCTTCGGGCAGCAGATCGTCCAGGGACGTACCCTGGGCGTGACGGGACCGGAATTCCTCGGTTTTGGCCGCCAGTTCCGCGTCGGAGAGCGCGGAGATCTTGGGTTCGAGCCCATTGATCTGGGTTACCAGCTTGCGATACTGCTTAAGCAGCCGGTCGTTGCGACTGCCTATGAGTTTTTTGAGCAGAGAAACCATGCGTATGTCGGCCGCACGAGCCACGCCGCGCCCACGAAAGGCCGGAGCAGCGTCACCCGTGACTTGATGTTATTGGTTGAGCGGGGGTCCGCTGGAAAACGAACCAGTTTAACGCACCTGGAGCGCAATAGCCTGAACCTATGGCCAGGGCAGCACTGCCGGCCGGTTTGACCGGCGCGGACCGCCCAGGTTCACTGGGCGGCGTGGGCGACCGCGGAAGGAGGCGCGGTCTGGTGCGGCCCCAGGAACAGGCGCGGGTCCAGCGGCTGCCCGGCCAGGCGCACTTCGAAGTGCAAATGCGGGCCAGTGGAACGGCCGGAGCTGCCCACGCGGGCCACTTGCTGGCCGCGTTCAACCAGCTGACCCTGCTTGACCATCAGGGAGGAAGCGTGGGCATAGCGGGTGATCAGGCCGTCGCCATGATCGATCTCGACCATGTTGCCGTAACCCGGCTGGAACTTGGACTCCAGCACCACGCCGCCCGAGGCAGCCAGGATGGGCGTGCCCGGAGGCGCGGCGAAATCCAGGCCTTCGTGCATGGCGCTGCGCCCGGTCACGGGGTTGCGGCGCCAGCCATAAGACGAACTGAGATAGGGGTAATCGGTGATGGGCATGGCGGTCGGCATGCGCGCCTGGTCCGCCGACCGCTTGGTCAGCGCCGCGTCCAACAGCTTCAGATTGTCGGACTGCTGGGCCAGCCTGGCCTGGATCTCGTCGAGCTGGCGGCCCAGCGCCTCGGCCGAGGCCGCGCTGGGCGGCGGATGGTCGGTGAACAGATCGTCCATGACCTGGGTGGCCTCGGGCTGGGTCAGCGCCTCGGGCTGCGCCACGGCCAGCTGCTTGGCCAATTCGGGGTCGGTATAGGCCACGCCGGCCACCTTGGCCACGCGCTGGCCCAATCCGTCAATGCTCACCAGCTTGGCCTGCAGCGCCCCGACCTTGGCGGCCAGCAAATTCATGTTGCCGCGCAGGAAATCGGCATCGCGCCCGGGTTGGCCCGCCAGGGGCCAGCCCACGGCATGTACGGCCGGGAGGATCGGAGTAAGGTATCGTTGTAATGCGGCGCCAAAGATGGCGGCCGTGATCAAGGCGCCCCCCAGAAACAGCGCGAGGCGCGCGCCGCCCAGGGTGAAATGCCCGTCCTGCCCGTCGCGGGCGTGCATAATCACGATTTTCAAGGTTTGCTTCCTAATTCTTAGAGCCGGGATGAATAGACCCACTTCATACCGTCAACGTTCCAGTTCCAGCCGGCGGAAAGAAGATACCGCCCTGGGATGGCTGGGTCATGACATGCGGGGCGCCGGAGTTCTGGCGACCGCCCGCAAGCACCTGCAAATTCAGTACGCGGTGGCGGCGGTTCTGCCCGCCCCGCTGGGCGCCGTATGCCAGGTGGGCAAGCTGGAAAACCAGTGCCTCCACCTGGTGGTGCCGAGTGCCGCGCATGCGGCCAAGATGCGTCAATTGGCACCGCGCATCGCGCGGTCCCTGGCAGACCAAGGCTGGAACCTTAACGAAATCGCCGTCAAGGTACAAGCGGGTTTGCCCAAGCCCGGCGCCCGTCAGCCGCGCCCTCCCAAAGAGGCGCAACCGCTGGGCAACACCGCCCTGGGCGCGTTCGAGACACTGCACGGCAACCTGCGGCCCGGCCCTCTGGCCGACGCGGTCGCCAAGCTCTTGAAGCACCACAAGAGTAGCTGAAGCCGGCAGGGTTGTCCTTGATCCGGCGCCCCCCGGAAACGAAGCGAAACCAAGTTCTCGGACGGATCGATACTATGGTTTGCCGCCGGTTTGCGCCTTAAGCGCTAGGGGATGACGACCGCAGCCATCCGCTGGGAGCCGCCCAGGGAATTACCGCGAACGATCAGGAACCTAGCCGCGCACAATGATAGCGCGGGCGCAGCGGAGGCCGGCTTTGCCGGTCCGCCAGCGCCGCCCCTGGATGGGACCCGCGCAGCGGGGGGTAGGGGGTGGGTCTGACGCTAGGCCAGCTGCCACTCGTGGCGGAACGCCTGCGGCGCCTCCGCCTGCGATTCGTAGGTGATCAGCTCCCAGGCGTCGCGCTGCTCCAGCAGCGCACGGGCCAGCTGATTGTTCAGACCGTGACCCGACTTGCACGCGACGTAGCGCGCCACCAGGGGCTTGCCCAACAGATACAGGTCGCCGATGGCGTCCAGGATCTTGTGCTTCACAAATTCGTCGTCGTAGCGCAGACCGTCGCTGTTGAGCACGCGGTACTCGTCCATGACGATGGCGTTATCCAGGCTGCCGCCGCGGGCCAGGCCCATGGAGCGCAAGGCCTCGACTTCGTTGACGAAGCCAAAGGTGCGCGCGCGGGCGATTTCACGCACATACGAATGCGTGGCGAAATCGATCTCGGCGAAATTGGCCGTGGAGTCGATGGCGGGGTGGCGGAAATCGATCGAAAACGCCAGCGCATAGCCTTCGTGCGGTTCCAGCCGGGCCCATTTCTCGTTGCGGCCTTCGCCTTCGCGCACTTCCACCGGCTTCAGAACGCGAATGAATTGCTTGGGCGCGTTCTGTTCGACGATGCCTGCCGAGCGCAGCAGGTAGACAAACGTGGCCGCACTGCCGTCCATGATCGGGACTTCTTCGGCAGTGAGGTCGATATGCAGGTTGTCGATGCCCAGGCCGGCCAGCGCCGACATGAGGTGTTCCACCGTGGACACGCGGACATTGCCTTGCTGCAGCACCGATGCCATGCGCGTGTCGCCCACGCCGGTGGCCTGCGCGGGCAGGTCCACGACTTGCGGCAGGTCGACGCGGTGGAAAACGATGCCCGTATTCGGTTGTGCCGGGCGCAAGGTGAGCTCGACCCGCCGTCCGGAGTGGACGCCGACGCCTGTCGTGCGGACGAGATTCTGAATGCTGCGCTGTCGGAACATGAGACTTGGGTGTTTTGAGCCAGGAAGCCGGCAAGAAGACGAGCAGATTGCCGGCGTAACTGACGTATTGTAACTCTGTCCGATCCCTGGCGCCATTTGGCGTCCGGATCGACCGATACCTCCGTCCCTTATTGGAACCGTGCAAGGGGAACACGGACCGCTTCGCCTCCGGCCTGCCTGTGGGGACAGGCGGGCCGGAGATGAGGGAGTGCGTTTAGAGCCTGAAACAGGCTCTTAGGTTCAATCCGCCTGCTTGCGCAGGAATGCCGGGATGTCGAAATGATCCATGCCCGAGCTTTCCAGTGCACGCACCTGGGCCGACGCCTGGCTGCGCGGATTGCGCATGACAGACGGCATGTCCAGGTTGCGGTAATCGCCTTGACCGCCAGCCGGCATCGCGCCCATGGGCATGTTGTCGGTGCCGGTACGCAGCACTTCAGCGGTGTTCTGCACCAGCTGCGGACGCGCTTGCGCACGGCCCAGGCCGGTCGCAACCACGGTCACGCGCAGGTTCTCACCCATGGACTCGTCGTAGGCGGTGCCGAAGATCACGGTCGCGTCGTCCGAAGCGTAGCTGCGGATCGTTTCCATGATTTCGCGCGTTTCGCGCATCTTCAGCGAACGGCTGGCGGTGATGTTGACCAGCACGCCGCGAGCGCCGTTCAGGTCCACGCCTTCCAGCAGCGGGCAAGCGATGGCGTGCTCGGCGGCCACGCGGGCGCGGTCAGCGCCCGAAGCCGACGCCGTGCCCATCATGGCCTGGCCCTGCTCGCCCATGATCGTCTTGACGTCTTCGAAGTCGACGTTGACGTTGCCTTCGACGTTGATGATTTCGGCGATACCCGCGCAAGCGTTGTGCAGGATGTCGTCGGCGGAACGGAAGCAGTCTTCCTGCGTCGCGTCCTCGTCCATCAGTTCATAGAGGTTCTCGTTGAGCACCACGATGAGCGAATGCACATGCTTGGCCAGTTCCGAGATGCCGTCCTCGGCCATCTTCAGGCGCTTGTTGCCTTCGAAGGTGAACGGCTTGGTGACCACGCCCACGGTCAGGATGCCCAGTTCCTTGGCGACTTCGGCCACGACCGGACCTGCGCCGGTGCCGGTGCCACCGCCCATGCCGGCGGTAATGAAGACCATGTGCGCGCCATTCAGCGCGGCACGGATCTCCTCGCGCGCGGTTTCAGCCGACGCGCGTCCCTGCTCGGGCTTGGCGCCCGCGCCCAGGCCGGTGCGGCCCAGACGGATCTGCACCGGGGCGTTGGTCGCCGCCAGTGCCTGCGCATCGGTGTTGGCGCAGATGAAATCCACGCCGTGCACGCCGCTGCGAATCATGTGCGCCACGGCATTGCCGCCCGCACCGCCCACACCAACGACCTTGATAACGGTCCCTTTGGTGTTGTTCTCAAGCATCTCAAAGTTCATCATGATGACTCCCTCACAAGTCCGATTTCGCAAATCACAAAAATTCCCCAACCAACCTATGTTTTGTGAATCGCCTCAAACTCGTCGCCGGACGGGCCCGCAACGGGTTTGAAGCGCCTCCCCTCTTCTGGCCCGGCCCGCGATACCGCCGCGAACCGCACCAAGGACAGGCCCCAACCTGCCCTGTACAACTCAGTTCATGAACCATTCCTTCATGCGCGCCAGCAGGCTCTTGAAATTGCCGGTCTGGGCGGCGACCTTGCGGCCGCGCACACGCTGCATTCTTGCTTCCTGCAACAAGCCCATCACCGTCGAGAAGCGCGGATTGCGCATCACGTCGGCCAGGCTGCCTTCGTATTCGGGCACCGCCACGCGCACCGGCTTGAGGAACACGTCCTCGGCCAGTTCGATCATGCCGGGCAGTTGCGCCGAACCGCCGGTCAGGACCACGCCGGAAGCCAGCAAGTCCTCGTAGCCGGAGTCGCGCACGACCTGCTGCACCAGCGTGAACAGCTCTTCCACCCGCGGCTCGATCACAGCGCCCAACGCCTGGCGCTTGACCTGGCGCGGGCCGCGGTCGCCCAGGCCCGGCACTTCAACGGACTCGTCCGGGCTGGCCAGGACCTGCTTGGCCACGCCATAGCGCAGCTTGATTTCCTCGGCATCGGGCGTGGGCGTGCGCAGCATCGCGGCGATGTCGTTGGTGATCTGGTCGCCGGCGATCGGCAGCACGGCGGTGTGGCGGATCGCGCCGCCGGTGAAGATGGCCACGTCGGTGGTGCCGCCGCCGATGTCGACCAGCACGACGCCGAGTTCCTTTTCATCGGCAGTCAGCACGGCCAGGCTGGAGGCCAGGGGCTGCAGGATCAGGTCCTGCACTTCCAGGCCGCAGCGGCGCACGCACTTCACGATGTTCTGGGCGGCGCTGACCGCGCCCGTCACGATGTGCACGCGCACTTCCAGGCGCAGGCCGCTCATGCCGATGGGTTCGCGGATGTCTTCCTGGCCATCGACGATGAACTCCTGCGTCAGCACGTGCAGCACTTGCTGGTCGGTCGGGATGTTCACCGCCTTGGCGGTCTCGATGACGCGGGCAACGTCGGTGGCGGTGACTTCCTTGTCCTTCACGGCGACCATGCCGCTGGAATTGAAGCTGCGGATATGGCTGCCGGCAATGCCGGTGTAGACGTCGCGAATCTTGCAATCTGCCATCAGCTCGGCTTCTTCAAGCGCGCGCTGGATGGAATTCACAGTGGTCTCGATATTGACGACCACGCCCTTGCGCATGCCGCGCGATTCGTGCTGGCCGAGGCCCAGCACTTCGAATCGCCCTTCAGGCAAAATTTCAGCCACCACAGCCACCACCTTGCTGGTGCCGATATCGAGGGCGACGATAAGGTCCTTGATGTCACGGGTCATGGCGTTAGCGTTTCTTGGGAGGTTTCGGTGTGGATTTGGATTTGGTTTCCGACGGCGGCAACGGGGCCAGCGCCAGGGCGAAACCATTGGGATAGCGCAGGTCGGCCTGCGTCACGGTGCGCCCTTCCAGGCGTCCGGCAACGGCGGGCCACGCCTGCACAAAACGTTGAATGCGGGCCGCAAACGGCAAGGCGCCCGGCAGGCCATGCGGATCCGGCGCATCGGCGCCCGGATCGCGGCCCAGGTCCAGCGACATGCCATTGGACAGCACCACGCGCCAGGCGTAGCGCGGACTCAGGTCCAACTGCGTGACGTGCATGTCCAGTGGAGCGAACCAGCGCGCCAACTCGGCGTAACGCTGCACGACCAGCGACTCGGTCCCCTCCGGACCGGAGAACTGCGGCAGCACCGTCTCGTCGTCCACCTCGCCCGTGTTGGCCGTGAACGCCTCGCCCCAGGTGTTGATCATCTGGTTCTCGTTCCACAGCGCCAGGGGCTGCTGTTCCTCGATCCGCACGCGCAACACATTGGGCCAGATCCGCCGCACGGTGGCGTGCCGGACCCACGGCACCGATTCGAAGATCTCGCGCGCGTCGTCCAGGTCCACCGTGAAGAAATTGCCCTTGAAGCGGCCCGCGATCGCCGATCGCACCGCCCCCGTGGACACGTAGTGCAGCTCGGTGTCCGGCATCGATTCCAGCTCGATGGCCTGCAGCGTGAAGAACGGGCGTTGCGCCACCCACACCACGCCCGCGATGAGCATGGCGCAAACCGCCAGCACGGCCAGCGTGTTGGCGATCAGGTTGGTGGTGCGAGCGTCGTTCCACACAGAGTATCCGGGTCAAGCGTTGCGGGCCGGGCTGCGCACTTTGCACGCAGCCTCGGACAAGATCGCCACGCACAGTTCGGCGTAGCTGATTCCCACCGCCTTGGCGGCCATGGGAACGAGTGAATGACTGGTCATGCCAGGCGAGGTATTCATTTCAAGCAGCCACGGCCGGTTGTCGCGGTCGAGGATGAAATCGGCGCGGCCCCAACCTTCGCAGCCCAGCGCCTGGTAAGCCTTGACCGCGATCTCGGCGACTTCCGCGGCCACTTCGGGCGGCAGCGTGGCCGGGCAGAAATACTGCGTGTCGTCGGAGAAGTACTTGTGCTCGTAGTCGTAGTTGCCGCCGGGCGCGGCGATCTCGATGACGGGCAGCGCGCGCGCGGTCTTGCCGCCGCCCAGCACCGCCACGGTCAGCTCGCGGCCGGTGATGAACTGCTCGGCCAGCACTTCGGCATCGAAACGCGCGGCTGCGGCGTAGGCTTCCTTCATGTCGGAATAGCCCACCACCTTGGTGATGCCCACCGTCGAACCTTCGTGCGGCGGCTTGACGATCAGAGGCAAGCTCAGGCGGTCCGGCACCAGGCGCAGCTCGGTGTCGGCGTCCAGCAATTCGAAGTCAGGCGTGGGCAGGCCATGCTGCAGCCAGACGCGCTTGGTCATGGTCTTGTCCATGGCGAGCGCGGAGGCCAGCGGGCCGCTTCCGGTGTAGGGGATGCCCAGCAATTCCAGAGCGCCCTGGATGGTGCCGTCTTCGCCGTAGCGGCCGTGCAAAGCGATGAACACGCGGTCAAAGCCCTGGGCGGCCAGCTCGGACAGGCTGCGCTCGCCCGTGTCGAACAGGTGCGCGTCCACGCCGGCGCTGACCAGCGCCTGGTGCACGCCCGCGCCCGACATCAAGGACACTTCGCGCTCAGCGGAGCGACCGCCGTACAACACACCCACCTTGCCGAATTGCGTGCTCATGCCAGTTCTCCAACTTGGGCGGGGACCTTGCTGATCGAACCCGCTCCCATACAAATCACCACGTCGCCGTCGCGCACGAAATCCACGATGGCCTGCGGCAGTTCCGCCACGTCCTCGACGAACACCGGCTCAACCTTGCCGGCCACGCGCAGGGCGCGCGACAAGGCCCGGCCGTCCGCCGCGACCAGCGGCGGCTCGCCCGCGGCATAGACCTCGGTCAGCAGCACCGCGTCGGCCGTGCCCAGCACGCGCACGAAATCCTCGAAGCAGTCGCGGGTACGCGTATAGCGGTGCGGCTGGAAGGCCAGCACGATGCGACGGTCGGGCCAGGCGCCGCGCGCGGCGGCCAGCGTGGCGGCCATTTCCACCGGGTGATGGCCATAATCGTCGATCACCGTGAAAGTGCCGCCGCCGTGGCTGGCCGGCACAGGGAATTCGCCCGTCTGCGTGAAGCGGCGGCCCACACCGCGGAAGGACGACAGCGCTTCGCAGATGGCTGCATCGGCCACGCCCAGCTCGGTCGCCACGGCGATCGCGGCCAGCGCGTTGCGCACGTTGTGCAGGCCCGGCAGGTTCAGTTCGACCTGCAGCGGCGGCAACAAGGTGTCGCGGTGCGTGCGCTGCACGTTGAAGCGCATGCGCGTGCCTTCCGGCTGCACTTCGTAGGCGCGCACCTGTGCCTCTTCGTTCAGGCCGTAGGTCGTGATGGGCCGCGACACAAAAGGCATGATCTCGCGCACATTGGCGTCGTCCGAACACAGCACCGCGCTGCCGTAGAACGGCAGGCGCTGCGTGAACTCGATGAAGGCGCTCTTCAGGCGCGCCACGTCATGCCCGTAGGTGTCCATGTGATCGGCATCGATATTGGTCACGATGGCCATCACCGGCAGCAGGTTCAGGAACGAGGCGTCGGATTCGTCGGCTTCCACCACGATGTAGTCGCCCTGCCCCAGGCGCGCATTGGCGCCGGCCGAGTTCAGGCGGCCGCCGATCACGAAGGTCGGGTCCAGGTCGCCAGCGGCGAGCACGCTGGCCACCAGGCTGGTCGTGGTCGTCTTGCCGTGCGTACCGGCGACGGCAATGCCGCGCTTCAGGCGCATCAGCTCGGCCAGCATGATGGCCCGCGGCACCACCGGAATGCGCGCCGCGCGGGCGGCGATCACTTCGGGGTTGTCGCCCGCCACCGCGGTGGAGGTGACGATGGCGGCGGCGCCCGTGACGTTGCTGGCCACGTGGCCGATCGCGATCTTCATGCCCAGGCCGGCCAGGCGGCGCGTCACGGCCGACTCGTTCAGGTCGGAACCGCTGATGGTGTAGCCCAGGTTGAGCAGCACCTCGGCAATGCCGCTCATGCCCGAGCCGCCGATGCCTACGAAATGGATGTGTTGAATTCTGTGTTTCATGATGCGCGCCCCGCTGCTTGTTCACAGACGTCGGCGATATGGGCCGCGGCTTCGGGGCGCGCATGCGCGCGGGCCCGTTCGGCCACGGCTTGAAGTTCTTGTCGGGAGCGTAGACCCAGCCACTGCGCCAGCCATTCGGGCGTCAGGCCGGTCTGCGGCTGCAGCCAGGCGGCCTGCGCGTCGCTCAGAAAGCGCGCGTTGGCGGTCTGGTGGTCATCGATGGCATGCGGGAACGGCACGAACAAGGCCGCGACGCCCGCCGCGGCCACTTCGGACACCGTCATGGCGCCCGCACGGCAGATCAGCAGATCGGCTTCGCCCATGGCGCCCGCCATGTCATCGATGAATGCGCGGCAGTCGGCCTCCACGCCCGCCTGGGCGTAGGCCTGCTGCAGCGCGGGCAAATGCTGTTCGCCGGCCTGGTGCACCACCACCGGCCGGCTTTCCTGCGGCAGACGCGCCAACGCCTGCGGCAAGGTCGTGTTCAGCGCCTGGGCGCCCAGGCTGCCGCCCACCACCAGCAGGCGCAGCGGGCCGCTGCGGCCAGCATAGCGCTGCGCGGGATCCGGCAACGCGCACAGGTCCGCGCGCACCGGATTGCCCATGGCCTCGCCCTTGGGCAGCACGCCGGGAAAACCGCTCAGTACGCGGCGGGCCATCCTGGCCAGCCACTTGTTGGCGGTGCCGGCCACGGCATTCTGTTCATGCACGACCAGCGGCGTGCCGCGCAGCGCCGCAATGACGCCGCCCGGGAAAGCCACATAGCCGCCCATGCCCAGCACCACGTCGGGCCGCACGTCGGACAGGCGTGACCACGCTTGCCCAAAGGCGCGCAGCAGCAGGAACGGCAGCTTCAAGAGCGCCGAGGCGCCCTTGCCGCGCACGCCCTGGAAGCGCAGCGGCACCAGTTCGATGCCGCGCGGCGGCACCAGCCGGCCTTCCATCTTTTCAGGATTGCCCAGCCACAGCACGCGCCAGCCGCGCTCGCGCAGCACGTCGGCCACGGCCAGGCCCGGCATGATGTGTCCGCCGGTGCCCCCAGCCATGATCAGGATGGTGCGGGAGGTCATACTCGCCCCCCACGCATCATGACGCGGTTTTCCACGTCGACCCGGATCAGCATGGCCAACGCGCACAGGTTCATCACGATGCCGGAGCCGCCATAGCTCATCAGGGGCAGGGTCAGGCCCTTGGTGGGCAGCAGGCCCAGGCAGACGCCCATGTTGATGAAGGCCTGCACGCCGAACCACATGGCCACGCCATGCGCCACCAGGCCCGCGAAAGTGCGTTCCATGGCGATGGCCTGGCGGCCGATGTCGAAGCCGCGATAAACGATGATGGCAAACAGGGTGATGACCAGCATCACGCCGGCAAAGCCCAATTCTTCGCCTACCACCGCCATCAGGAAGTCGGTATGCGCTTCCGGCAGATAATGCAGTTTCTCGACGCTGGCGCCCAGGCCCACGCCCAGCCATTCGCCGCGGCCCAGGGCGATCAGCGAATGCGATAGCTGGTAAGCGCTGCCGTAGGCGTTGTCTTCGTTCCAGGGATCCAGATACGCGAACAGGCGCGCGCGGCGCCACGGCGACAGCCAGATCAGCATCAGGAAGGTGCCGACCAGCACGGCCAGCAGGCTGCTGAAGTACTTGCCGTTGATGCCGCCCAGGAACAGGATGCCGATGGCAATCGCCACGATCACCATGAAGGCGCCCAGGTCGGGTTCCAGCAGCAGCAGCATGCCGACGCCGGCCAGCGCGAATGCCATGGGCAGGAAGCCGCGGGCAAAGGCCTGCATGTGTTCCTGCTTGCGCACGGTGTAGTCGGCGGCGTAGAGCAGTGCGGCCAGCTTCATCAATTCGGAGGGCTGGAAGTTCAGCGGACCCAGCGGGATCCAGCGATGCGCGCCATTGACTTCGCGGCCGATGCCGGGGATCAGCACCGCCACCAGCAGCACCATGGCCACCACGAACAGCGGCACCGCCAGGCGTTGCCACACGCGGATCGGCACGGCCAGCACCACCGCCGCGCCCACCAGGCCGGCGCTGATGAACAAGCCATGGCGGATCACGAAGTAGTAGCGGCCATAGGACGCATAGCGCGGGCCGTCGGCCAGCGCGATCGACGCCGAATACACCATCAGCAGGCCAAGCAGCAGCAAGGTCGACGCCGCGATGACCAGCGGCAGATCGAAATTGCGCATGCGGGTACGGCCGGGCCGTACGGCGTTGACGCTGGCGGTGAGATCGGCGATCAAGCTCATGCGATCTCTCCACGGTCGCGGGCCAGGTCTTCGACCTCTTCCACGAACACCTGTCCGCGGTGCGGATAGTTGCGGAACATGTCCAGGCTGGCGCAGGCGGGCGACAGCAGCACGGCATCGCCGGGCTGAGCCAACTCGGCAGCGCCGCGCACGGCGTCGCGCAGGGTTTCAACCGTCACGCACTGCACGCCGGTCGACGCCAGCACACGGCCGATCTCGGGACCGTCCTGGCCAATCAGCATCACGGCGCGCGCGTGCTGCGCCACCACCGGAATCAGCGGCGAGAAATCCTGGCCCTTGCCCTGGCCGCCGGCGATCAGCACGACGGGCTGGCCCAGACCTTCCAGCGCGGCGACGGTAGCGCCCACGTTGGTGCCCTTGCTGTCGTTGATGTAGTCGACGCCGCCGATCGTGCGCACGAAGGCTGCGCGATGCGGTTCGCCCGTGTATTCGCGCAACGCGCGCAACATCGGGCCCCAGCCCAGGTCCAGGCAGCGCGCCAACTGCAGCGCAGCCAGCGCATTCAAGGCGTTGTGGATGCCGCGGATGCGCAGGGCGTCCACCGGCATCAGGCGGCTCATGCGGCCCTTGGCGCGCACCGGCTCGGGCGCGTCCTTCTTGCGGCGCACCGGCGGCGCGGGTTCATCGAAATCGTTGGGTTCGCAGGCCGCCAGCCACGCCACGCCCTGGCCCAGCTCCAGGCCCATGTCGCCGACCAGCTCCGGCACGTCGCGGCCGAAGCTGCGCACATTCAGCGCGTTCAGCGTGGCAACCATGTCCACGGTGTACGGATCGTCGCGGTTGACGATGGCGACCCGGGCCATCTTCAGCAGGCGGGCCTTGGCCTGCGCGTAGGCTTCCATGCTGCCATGCCAGTCCAGATGATCCTGGGTGACGTTCAGCACGACGGCCGCGTCGGCCATCAGCGAGCGCGTGGTTTCCAGCTGGAAGCTGGACAGCTCCAGCACCCAGACCTGCGGCAGCGATTCGGCATCCAGCGCTTCCATCAGCGCGGCCAGCGCCGCGGGACTGATGTTGCCCGCCGCCACGGCCGAAAGACCGCTGGCTTCGATCAGTTGGCGCGTCAGCGCGGTAACGGTGGTCTTGCCGTTGGTACCTGTCACGGTCAACAGGCGCGGCCGGTACTCGCGCGTTTCAGCCAGATCGGCCAGCGCGCGCGCAAACAATTCAATCTCGCCGACGATCTCGATGCCGCGGGCCTCGGCCTCGCGCAGCAGATCGGCCGCGGGCGCCTGGGCAGGCGCCAAGCCCGGGCTCAGCACCACTTGGCTCACGCCGTCCAGCAGCGCCGTGTCGAACGACTCGTCGCAGCCCAAGCGGTATTCCACTTCGCTTTGCGCCAGCGATTCGCGCAGCGCAGCCAGCCCGCCCGGTTCGGCGCGCGTGTCGGCCACGCGCAGGCGGGTGCCCAGGCGGGCGCACCAGCGAGCGGCGGCGACACCCGTCTCGCCCAATCCGAGGATTAGGACGAGCGGCGCGTCTGCGCGGGAGGTTTCCATCGTATTCATCGCAACTTCAGGGTAGAGAGGCCAATCAGCACCAGCATCATGCTGATGATCCAGAAACGCACGACCACCTGGGTTTCCTTCCAGCCGCCCACTTCAAAGTGATGATGCAACGGGGCCATGCGGAAAATGCGTCTACCTGTTCCATAACGTCGCTTGGTGTACTTGAACCAAGTCACTTGCATCATCACGGAAAGGGTCTCGACCACGAACACGCCGCCCATGATGAAGAGCACGATTTCCTGGCGCACGATGACCGCAATGGTGCCCAGCGCGCCACCCAGAGCAAGCGCGCCGACGTCGCCCATGAAGACCTGGGCCGGATACGCGTTGAACCACAAAAATGCCAGCCCGGCGCCCCCGATCGCGGCGCACAGCACCATCAGTTCCGACGCGCCCGGGATGTAGGGGAACAGCAAGTACTTGGAATAGTCCACGCGACCGACCACATAGGCGAAGATGCCCAGCGCGCTGCCCACCATGACGGTAGGCATGATGGCCAGGCCATCGAGGCCGTCGGTCAGGTTCACGGCATTGCTGGTGCCGACGATGACCGCCCAGGTCAGCGCCACGAAGCCAAGCACGCCCAACGGATAGCTCACGCTCTTGAAGAACGGAACGATCAGGTCAGCGCGCGTCGGCAGCGGCATCGTGAAGCCGCTGCCCACCCAGGCCTTGAAAAGGGGCCACAGTTCAGTGTTGGCGGGCGCGGACACAGCGAAAGCCAGATACACCGCGGCCACGATGCCGATGGTGGCCTGCCAGAAGAACTTCTGGCGCGCGGGCATCCCTTCGGGATCGCGATAGACCACCTTGCGGTAGTCGTCCATCCAGCCGATCCAGCCGAAGCCGAAGGTCACCAGCAACACCACCCACACGAAGCGGTTGGTCCAGTCCGCCCACAGCAGCGTGCTGATGGCGATGGAAATGAGGATGAGCACGCCGCCCATGGTGGGGGTGCCGGTCTTGACCAGATGGGTTTCCGGACCGTAGGAGCGCACGGCCTGGCCGATCTTCATCTCGGTCAGTTTGCGGATCACGCGCGGACCCGCCACCAGGCCAATCAACAGCGCAGTCGCGCATGCCAGAACAGCGCGCAGGGTGATGTATTCGAACACCCCCAGTGCGCGCACATCGTCAGACAGCATGCGGGCGATTTCAAGCAGCATTCTGCTCTCCCTGCCCCTTGGCCGTCACACCTTCATTCGTAGAAAAAGCCGTCACTACCCGCTCCATGCGCATAAAGCGCGATCCCTTTACCAATACGCAGGACGCGCGCAGGCCGCGCATGGCGGCAACCACTTCGTCTACCGATGCGCAGGCGTGTGCGCCCACTCCGAATGCGGCGGCGGCCGCCCGGCTGGCTTCGCCTAGCGTGATGAGCGCGTCGAGCCCTTGCTCACGCGCGTAATTGCCCACCTCGACATGCATGGCGGGGCCGTTGTCCCCGACCTCGCCCATGTCGCCCAGCACCAGGACGCGCTTGCCGGCCATGCGGGCCAGCACGTCCACGGCTACGCGGACCGAGTCGGGGTTGGCATTGTAAGTGTCATCAATGAGCAACGTTCCGTCACTCATACTCTTGTGCTGCATGCGCCCCGCGACCGGGCTGAAACCAGCCAGTGCGCGCACCGCGCCGTCCAGCGGAGCCCCCGCGGCGATCGCGCTGGCAATGGCGGCCAGCGCATTGCGCAGGTTGTGCAGGCCCGGCACCGGCAGCGTCAGGTCGGCAACGCCCACCGGCGTCACCACACGGCAACGCGTGGCGTTCACGTCGGCGAGGATCTGCTCGGCGTACACGTCCAGGCCGGGCTGCAGGCCGAAACGCAGCACGCGGCGCGGCTCGGCCAGGGCATCCCAGATCGCCGAATACGGCTCGTCGCCGGGATACACGGCAACGCCGTCCTCGGGCAGCGCCGCGATGGCGGCGCCGTTCTCGTGCGCCACCGCTTCCACGCTGTGCATGAATTCCTGGTGTTCGCGCTGGGCGTTGGTGACCAGCGCCACCGAGGGCGCCGCAAGGGCGGCCAGCTGCGCGATCTCGCCGGGGTGGTTCATGCCCAGTTCGAATACGGCGGCGCGGTGCTCCGGCCGCAGGCGCAGCAGGGTCAGCGGCACGCCGATGTCATTGTTCAGGTTGCCGGCGGTCGCCAGGCGGCCCGTCTCGCCCTGCCACTCGGCCAGCATCGCCGAGATCATTTCCTTGGTGGTGGTCTTGCCATTGCTGCCGGTCACCGCCACCACGGGCAGCGTGAACCGCGCGCGCCACGCGGCGCCGATGCGCATCAACGCGACGCGGGTATCGCCCAGCACCAGTTGCGGCAGCTTGGCGTCGGGCACGGCATGCGCCACCACGGCCGCGCACGCGCCGCGCGCTTCGGCCTGATCCAGATAGTTATGGGCGTCGAAGTTCTCGCCCACCAGCGCCACGAACAGTTCGCCTTCGCCGATACGGCGGGTGTCGGTCGACACGCCCTTGACCTGCGGCAACAGCAGCGCCAGCCGCGCCCACTCCCGGTCATCGAACGGCAGCTTCTCGCCCCCGATATCCTGGTAGGTTTCATGGCCCTTGCCGGCCAGCAGCACCACATCATCGGGCGCCGCGGCCCAGATGGTCTGCATGATGGCGCGTGCGCGGTCCACTTGCACGTCGGGCGTCACGTTGTCGGGAATACCCGTCAGGATCTGTTCGACGATGGCTTCGGGCGACTCGGTGCGCGGGTTGTCGCTGGACACGACTACATGGTCGGCCAAGTCCGCAGCGATGCGGCCCATCACCGGACGCTTGCCCGGATCGCGCTCGCCGCCGCAGCCGAACACGCAGATCAAGCGGCCCGATCGGGCGGTCGCAACGGCGCGCAAGGCCGCCAGCGCGCGTGACAACGCATCCGGGGTATGGGCATAGTCCACCACCACCAGCGGGCCGCGGCCCGTGCTGGCCTGGGTGCTATGCGCCACCGGTTCGACGGTCTGCAGGCGGCCGTCGACGGGGTCAGTCGCCGCCAGTTCGCGCGCGATCTGCGCAAACGGCAGGCCCAGCTGATACAGCACGCCCGCAACCAGCAGCAGGTTCGATACGTTATGCGCGCCCAGCAGGCGCGTCACGATCTGCGCCTCGCCATGCGGCGACACCAGCGTGAAGATCTGCCCCTGCGCGGTAGCCTGGAGATCGCGCGCGCGCATGCCGGCGGGAATGTCCTGCGCTTCGCTCAGGCTGTAGCCCATCGCCATGCCGGCAGGCAGGTCGGCGATCAGGCGGCGGCCGGCTTCGTCGTCGGCGTTGATCACGGCGGCGGTCAGGCCCGGCCAGCGGAACAGGCGCGCCTTGGCGGCTTCGTACCGTTCCATGGTGCCGTGGTAGTCAAGATGGTCGCGCGTCAGGTTGGTGAAGGCGGCCAGCGCAACACGCACGCCGTCCATGCGGCCCTGTTCGATGCCGATGGAAGAGGCTTCCATGGCCACGGCCTTGGCGCCGGCGTCGCGCATCGCGGCCAGCGTGCGGTGCACGGTCAGCACGTCGGGCGTCGTCAGGTCGCCGCCCAGCGTCTGCCCATCGGGCAACACGGCGCCCAGGGTGCCGATGGTGCCGCAGGGCTTGTCATTGCGGCTCAGCGCATGGGCAATCCATTGCACCGATGACGTCTTGCCGTTGGTGCCCGTTACCGCCACCACCGCCAGCTCGGCCGAGGGCCGGCCGTACCAGGTGTCGGCCAACTCGCCCAGCAGGCCGCGCAAGCCGGTCACCGGCAGCATTGCAGCGTGGTCCGCCACGGCCGTCACGGCCTCGTTGGCGGGAGCTTCGAACAACACTGCACTGGCGCCCAGCGCCAACGCCTTCTCTATATAGAGACGTCCGTCGCTGGACAGGCCCGGGCACGCGACGAATACATCGCCCGGCTCGATATCGCGGGAGTCCAGCTTGAGGTGCGCGGTCAACGACACGCGCGAATGCAACCACGCCACGGTTTCGGCAACCGTGGCGACAGGGTTGGAGAGGAAGCCTTTGGCGCTCATCTGCCTGGCTCCTTAAGACCAGCAACAATTGTGGATTCGAAGGGTGCGTCCGGGCGCACCCCCATCAGCCGCAAGCTCCCCCCCACGATCTGGGAGAACACGGGCGCGGCGATAGCGCCGCCGTAATAGCCGCCGACCGTCGGCTCGTCGATGGACACGGCCACGACGATCTTCGGATCGGATACCGGAGCGAAGCCCACGTAAGAGCTCCGATAGCGCTGCATGCTGTACTTGCCGTCGACGATCTTGCGCGCCGTGCCGCTCTTGCCGGCGACCCGGTAGCCCTGCACCTGGGCGGCCTTGGTGCCTTCGGGGCCGGCGGCCGCTTCCAGCATGCCGCGCACCATTTCGGTGGTCTTGGGCGTGTAGATCTTGACGCTGGTGGGGTCGCTGTCGCGCTTGACCAGGGTCAGCGACACCATGTCGCCGTTACGGGCGAAAACGGTATAGGCGCGCGCCACCTGCAGCAGCGACACCGACAGGCCGTAGCCGTAGGCCATGGTGGCCTTTTCGATCAGGCGCCAGCGGTCCCACGGACGCAGGCGGCCGGGCGCCGCGCCGGGAAATCCCACCTGGGGCGCCTGCCCCAGACCCAGTTCGGTGAAGCGGTCCCACATTTCGCGGGATTCCAGCTTCTCGGAGATCATCGTCATGCCGATGTTGCTGGACTTGCGCAGCACGCCCGCCACGTCCAGCGTGCCGTTGCGGCTCACGTCGCTGATCGTGCTGCCCTGGTACTGGAAGCGGCCGTTGCCGGTTTCGAACAGGGTCTTGGTGCTGATGCGGCCCAGGTCCAGCGCCAGCGCGGCGGTGAACGGCTTCATGATCGAACCGGGTTCGAAGGTGTCGGTGATAGCCTGGTTGCGCAGCTTGGAACCGTGGAAGGTCTCGCGCTTGTTGGGATCGAAGGTCGGCACGTTGGCCAGGGCCAGGATCTCGCCCGTGTGCACGTCCACGACCACCGCGGTCGCGCCCTTGGCCTGGTGCTTGTCCATCGCGTCCTTCAACGCCTTGAACACCAGGTACTGCAAGCGCGTGTCGATCGACAGGCGCAGGTCGCGTCCATCCACCGGCAGGGTCACGGCCTGCACGTCTTCGATCACGCGGCCGAGCCGGTCCTTGATCACGCGGCGACTGCCGGGGCGGCCGGACAACTGCTGGTTGAACGTCAGCTCAACGCCTTCCTGCCCCTGGTCCTCGACGCTGTTAAAGCCCACCACGTGAGCCATCACGTCGCCGTCCGGGTAGTAGCGGCGGGTCTCGGGCTGTTGATGCACGCCCGGCATGCCCAATTGCTTGATCTTGTCGGCCACGTCCATGGAGACCTGGCGCTTCAGGTAGACAAAGTTCTTGTCTTCGTCGACGAGGCGGTGGCGCAGGTCGGCCGGCGGCGTTTCCAGCAGCTTCGCCAGCGTATCCATCTGCGCCGGGGTGGCCTGCTTGGCGTCTTCGGGAATCGCCCAGATGGCGCGCGCCGGCACGCTGGAGGCCAGCACGGCGCCATTGCGGTCCATGATCTTGCCGCGCGTGGCGGCCAGGGTCAGCGTGCGCTCATAGCGCCGCTCGCCCTGCTGCTGCAGGAATTCGGTGGACAGCCCCTGCAGGAACAGGGCGCGGCCAGCCAGCACGGTGAATCCGCCGAACAGCAGGATCAGCACCAGGCGCGCGCGCCAGGTGGGCAATTGCCCGCGCAGCACAGGGTTGTCGAAGAAAGGGACGCGTTTCATTGCGCGCCTCCGTTGGCGGAGACGGGCGGCTGGTTCATGTACAGCGTGCGGTCCGGAACGATGGAGATCATCTTCAGGCCGTCGCGTGCGATGGCATCGACCCGCGCGTTGCGGGCCAGTTCGGCGCGGTCCAGCTGCAGGCGCCGCCAATTGGTTTCGAGGTCGCGCGCCTGCGCCTGATCACGTCCCAGCTCGATGAAGAGCTGGCGCGACTGATACCGGCTGGTGACCAGGGAAATGGCCGACAGCATCAGCAAAGCCGCAACGATCAGGTTGACGCGACCCATTAGCGGCGCCCTCCCTTGCCGCGGCGCGGCGGGGGTGCCAGGTCGCTGCCCGGCAGCGAGCCGATCTTCACGAACGCAAAACCACCCTCGGCGGGCAGCGGCGTCTCGGTGCGTTCGGCAACGCGCAGGACGGCGGAACGGGCGCGGGCGTTGGCCGAGACTTCGTCGTCTTCGGCCAGCACGCGGCCCAGGGAACGCAGGACCGGTTGGGGCATTTCGCTTTCCCGCAGGGGCAGGCGCGCATGCGCGGCAGCCGGACGAGCCGCCGCCGCGATGCATTGCTTGACCATGCGGTCTTCAAGCGAATGAAAGCTGATCACCGCCAACCTCCCTCCCGGGGCGAGCAGGTCTAGAGCTGCCGCGAGGGTGCGCGCGAGCTCTTCGAGTTCCCGATTGATGTAAATCCGTAGAGCTTGAAAGGTGCGTGTGGCCGGATGCTGCCCCTTTTCGCGCGTGCGGACGGCGCTGGCGACGCACTCGGCAAGTTCGAGCGTGGTGCGCAGCGGCCTTGTTGCGCGGCGAGCAGCAATCGCCTTTGCAACCTGAAAAGCAAACCGTTCTTCGCCATAATCCGCTATGACCTCCCGCATCTCATCCACACTGGCTTGCGCCAGCCAATCCGCCACCGTGGGACCACGAGTGGTGTCCATCCGCATATCGAGCGGGCCATCTCGCATGAACGAGAAACCGCGCTCGGCATCATCGATCTGAGGCGAGGAAACGCCCAGATCCAGCATCACGCCATCGACCTTGCCGATGCCGAGCTGCTCCAATTCTTCGGCCATGGTGGCAAAGCCGCCATGCACCACGGTGACCCTCGGGTCCGCTGCCGCCAGTTGCCTGGCTACGGCGATCGCCTCCGGATCCTTGTCGAACACCACCAGCCTGGCGCTCGGCCCCAAACGGCCAAGCAATTCGCGGCTGTGCCCGCCACGCCCGAAGGTGCCGTCGACGAAGACGCCGTCTTCCGCCCGCGTAGCCGCAGCCGGCCCGGCATGCTGATGCGACCGTGCCGCACCCTTGCCGCCGAAGTCGGGCAGCAATAGCGCGTCCACCGTCGGCTCCAGCAGAACGGGCCGATGTTCGAATTCCATAACTTTTTCAGAACGAAAACTGATTCAACACATCCGGCATACCCTTGGCCAGGTCCTCAGCCTCGCGGCTGGCCAGAGTAGCGGCGTCCCACAGCTCGAAGTGCGCGCCCAGACCGAGCAGCATCACATCGCGCGTCATACCGGAAGCGTTGCGCAGTTCAGGAGCGATCAAGACCCGGCCGGAGCCGTCCAGTTCCACGTCCTGAGCGTTGCCCAGCAACAGCCGCTGCAACGCGCGCGCCGTCATGGGAAAGGCGGCAATCTGCTCGCGCTTCTTTTCCCACTCCGGCCGCGGGTAGACCAGCAAGCAGCCGTCAGGGTGGCGTGTCAGGGTCAGCCGGCCATCGGCCTGCGACATGAGCGCGTCACGGTGCCGGGTCGGAATCGAGATCCGTCCCTTGGCATCCAGCGTGAGCGCGCTGCTTCCCTGAAACACCACTTTTACCCCACTTAATTGCACAATTTCCTACTATTTCCCACTCTACGGTATGGGATCGGGGCGGTCAAGCGCGTGGTTGCAATTTTTTCAATCACAACAAGGACTTAGATCAACATGTAAATCCGCAAAAAGAAAAACCTCCCAATAAATCAGGAGGTTGCGGCACTATCTAAAAGTCCTTCTTCAGAAGTGGCGGCTAACAATGGCTTTGCATTGTTTTACGGTCGGTCGTTAGCTCCGGTTGGCAAGGCTTCCAGCCGGCCCCGCCGATTGGAGCGGCCCCAAAAATGGTCCGGCCCGGCCAGCGCGACGCCGGGCTCCAGCCCGGACCCGGCTCGCGTTGAGAATGAGTTGCAAGACGGGTCTATAGGCCGGATTCTGTACACCAGGTTTCCCTGGCGGACGATCATTCCTCTGGACGGATCATTGCTGAGCCGCTCTAGCCATCTACCCGCATGCTTGGACGGGCCGCCCTACGCGGTCCGAAGACCGCACGCATGCCTATTTGATGTTGCTCCGGATAGAGGTTGCCGCGTTTCACCCTGCGATGCCGCCGCCCGTTGCCGGACGGCGCGATACGGAGATGGCCGTATCTGTGCGCGCGCTGCGCGCCCGCCCCGCAGACTCGTCTCTGTGGCCCTATTCCTCAACCGCGCCCGAAGACGCGGCCGGACGGCCGTTAGCCGTTACCCTGCCCTATGGAGTCCGGACCTTCCTCGATGGATTCGCATCCACCGCGATCGTCCGACCCGCCTTGCGGTGCGTATTCTATTACACCTGCCGGCTCCGTCCCCGAAGAGACCTCGATACCCTGCCGCGCAAACGGCGTTGCGGGGTTCCTGCGACAATACGCCTTGATCCGCTCAGACGCCGCAGACAATACCCATCACATGGCCCTTGCTACTCTCATCACCCTTACCGACATCCAGCTGGCCTATGGCCACCACCCGCTGCTGGACCATGCCGATTTCGCCATCCAGGCGGGCGAGCGCATAGGCCTCATCGGCCGCAATGGTGCCGGCAAGTCTTCGTTGCTGAGGCTGCTGGACGGCAGGACCCAGCCCGACGACGGCGACATCGCCCGCAGTTCGGGCCTGCGCGTCGCCACGGTCGAACAGGAACCCGAACTCGACGAAAACGCCACCGTCTTCGATGTGGTTTGCAATGTCGAGGGCGATCATGAAGACTGGCAGCGCCCCTCGCGCGTGCGCTCGGTGCTCGAAAAGCTCGGCCTGCCCGCTGACGTACAGATCGCGGGCCTGTCGGGCGGCACGCGCAAGCGCGTCGCGCTGGCTCGCGCCTTGGTCGACGAGCCCGATCTGCTGCTGCTGGACGAACCCACCAACCACCTGGACTTCGAAGGCATCGCCTGGCTGGAAGACATGCTGCGCGCCTGGAAAGGCGCCGCGGTCATCATCACCCACGACCGCCGCTTCCTGGATGCGGTGGCCACTCGCATCGTTGAACTCGATCGCGGGCGGTTGCTGAGCTTTCCCGGCAACTTCTCGCAGTGGCAAGAGCGCAAGGCCCAGTGGCTCGAGTCCGAGCGCCTGGAACAGGCCCGCTTCGACAAGCTGCTGGCGCAGGAAGAAGTCTGGATCCGCAAGGGCGTCGAGGCCCGCCGCACCCGCAACGAAGGCCGCGTGCGCCGCCTGGAACGGCTGCGGGTCGAACGCGCCGAGCGCCGCGAACGCGTCGGCGACGTTTCGCTCGCCCTGGCCGAAGGCCAGCGCTCCGGCAAGCTGGTCGCCGAACTCGACCATGTGAACAAAGCCTTCGGCGACAAGATCGTGGTGGACGACTATTCCACGACCATCCTGCGCGGCGACCGCATCGGCATCATCGGCCCCAACGGCGCGGGCAAGACCACCCTGCTCAAGCTGATCCTGGGCGAGATGCAGCCCGACAGCGGCACGACGCGGCTTGGCACCAACGTCGCGGTTGCGTATTTCGACCAGATGCGCGCGCAGCTGGACGAAAACGCCACGCTCGTCGACATCATCAGCCCGGGTAGCGAATGGGTGGAAATCGGCGGCGCCCGCAAGCACGTCATGAGCTACCTCGGCGACTTCCTGTTCTCGCCCGCCCGCGCCGGCTCGCCCGTGCGCAGCCTGTCCGGCGGCGAACGCGCCCGGCTGCTGCTGGCGCGCCTGTTCGCCCGTCCCGCCAACATCCTGGTGCTGGACGAACCCACCAACGACCTCGACATCGAAACGCTCGAGCTGCTGGAAGAATTGCTGCAGGAGTACCAGGGCACGGTGCTGCTGGTCAGCCATGACCGCGCCTTCCTGAACAACGTCGTCACCCAGACCATCGCCTACGAAGGCAATGGCCGCTGGCGCGATTACGTGGGCGGCTACGACGAATGGGTCGCGCAGCGGCCCGCGCCCGCGGCCCCGGCCGAAGACGCAGCTCCTGCCGCCAGGCCTGCCGACGATGCCGCCGCGCGCGCCAAGGCCGCCAAGCCCAAACCGGCCAAGTCCGCCAAGATGAACTCCTGGGAGCTGCGCGAGCTGGAAGGCCTTCCTGACGCCATCGCCGCCCTGGAAGCGCAACAGGCCGAGCTCGCCGGCAAGCTCGCCGATGGCAGCCTTTACCGCGACGCGCCCGCCGAAGTCGAACGCATCAACGGCGAACTCGCCAAGCTGGAAGGCGAACTCGAAGAGCGCTTCGCCCGCTGGGAACTGCTGGAAGCGCGCCGCGAAGGTACGCTGTAATCAGCTTGTCTCTATATACATATAGAGGCGCATGAAAAATGCCCCCGGGATCTCGGGGGCATTTTCTTGTCCGGGAGCAGCCGGGCAACCCGGTTGCCTAGCCCCGTGCGCGCCAGGTCAGCGCTTCACCCGCGGCCAGCGGAACCAACGTCGTGTTGCCGAACGCCACTTCCTCCGGCACCTGGTAGGTCTCGCGCACCAGCGTCAGCGTGCCGGTGTTGCGCGGCAAACCGTAGAAATCCGGGCCATGGAAACTAGCGAAGCCTTCCAGCTTGTCCAACTTGCCGACAGCATCGAACGCCGTCGCGTACAGCTCCATCGCGTGCAATGCCGTGTAGCAACCAGCGCAGCCGCAGGCATGTTCCTTCAACCCGCGCGCGTGTGGCGCGCTGTCGGTGCCCAGGAAAAAGCGCGGGCTGCCGCTGGTCGCCGCCTCGACCAGCGCAAGGCGGTGCGTCTCGCGCTTGAGGACCGGCAGACAGTAGAAGTGCGGCCGCACGCCGCCCTGGAAAATCGCATTGCGGTTGTACAGCAGGTGCTGCGGCGTAATCGTGGCTGCGATGGGGCCTTCCGCGTCGCGCACGTATTCCGCGCCCTCTTTCGTCGTGATGTGTTCGAACACCACCTTCAAGGCAGGGAAGGCGCGGCGCAGCGGCTTCATCACGCGCTCGACAAAGATGGCTTCGCGGTCGAACAGGTCGATCGACGGGTCCGTCACTTCGCCGTGCACCAACAACGGCATGCCGCATTTTTCCAGCGCTTCCAGCGCCTTCGTGCACTTGCCCAGCAGATCGGTCACACCGGCATCGGAGTTGGTCGTGGCGCCCGCAGGATACAGCTTCACCGCATAAACCTGGCCCGACTCGTAGGCGCGGAAAATCTCTTCCGACGTGGTGTTGTCGGTCAGATACAGCGTCATCAACGGCGTGAAGGCATCCGGATTGCCGCCCGCCTTCTTCAAAGCCTCCAGAATGCGGCCGCGATAGGCCAGCGCCTGCTCGGTGGTCGTGACCGGCGGCTTCAGGTTGGGCATGATGATCGCGCGCGCGAACTGGCGCGCGGTATCCGCCACCACGGCCTCCAGGGCAGCGCCGTCGCGCAGATGCAGGTGCCAGTCGTCCGGCCGGGTGATGGTGAGCTGAGTCGTGCTTTGAGTAGACATGGGAAGGCTTCTTAATCTGCCAGCGGCATGCCCCGTTCGGCCAGCGCGCTGAACATCGCGCTGCCCAAGGGGATGACGGCATCGTTGAAATCAAAATGCGAGTTGTGCAGCACGCAGCCGGAATCGGCTCCGCCCTGGCCCAGGCGGAAGTATGCGCCAGGCTTGCTCTGCAACATGAAAGAGAAATCCTCGGAGCCCATCGACGGCGTCAGATCGCGCACGACGTTCTCCTTGCCTATCATCTCGGTGGCGATATCGGCCACCAGATTGGCGTGCTGCGGCGTGTTCAAGGTCGCAGGGTAGATCCGTTCGTAAGTGACCTCGGCGGTGCCGCCGAAAGCGCCCGCAATCGCGGACACCAACTCGCGCATGCGGGTCTCCACCATTTCCTGGACGGACTTGCGGAACGTGCGCACCGTGCCGACCATTCTCGCTTCGCGCGGAATCACGCTCATGGCGCCGGGATGCCCGGCCTGCAGGGATCCGATGGACACCACCGCCGAATCCAGCGGATTGACGTTGCGCGACACGATGGTCTGCAACGCGGTGATGATCTGCCCCGCGATGGTGACGGGATCGATGGTCTGGTACGGATGCGCGCCGTGGCCGCCGCGTCCGGTGATCAGAATCTCGAAGCGGTCGGCGGCGGCCATCATCGGCCCGGGATTGATGCCTATCGTGCCCGGCTTCAGGCCCGGCCAGTTATGCAGCGCGTAAATCGCGTCGCACGGAAAGGTATCGAACAGGCCGTCTTCCAGCATGGCGCGCGCGCCGCCGCGCCCCTCTTCCGCTGGCTGGAAGATCAGTACCGCGGTGCCATCGAAATTGCGTGTCTGCGACAGGTATTTGGCCGCGCCGATCAGCACCGCGGTGTGACCGTCGTGACCGCAACCGTGCATCAGGCCGGGCTTGGTCGACTTGTGGCCGAAGTCATTGTCTTCGGTCATGGGCAAGGCGTCCATGTCGGCACGCAGGCCTATCATGCG
The DNA here is from genome assembly GCF_029839485.1 of Achromobacter sp. GD03932. Classification (NCBI taxonomy): domain Bacteria; kingdom Pseudomonadati; phylum Pseudomonadota; class Betaproteobacteria; order Burkholderiales; family Alcaligenaceae; genus Achromobacter; species Achromobacter sp. GD03932. The sequence continues at coordinate 1,759 of NZ_JAOCAT010000011.1, read as the reverse complement.
CCCGCTGTCGCAGCGCTTGCCGCGGATCACGCCCACCACACCGGTCTTGCCGATGCCGCGGTGCACCTCGATCCCCAGCGCCTCCAGCGCGCCCGCCACGATCCCGGAGGTCCGGACTTCCTCGAAGCCAAGCTCGGGATGCGCATGCAAATCGCGCCGCAGCGCCGTCAATTCGTCATGAAAGAGGCGAATTGATTCCAAAGGAGATCGTGCGTACATAGGAGGTTACAGAATGACGATATAGAGGGGACAGTCTGTGCATTTTAGTTGCTACAGAGGATAAATGCCTTTGTCTTTACGAGAGAGACACGTTATGCTCCGGCCGCAGGACAATTTTTCCAACAGCCAGAGAAGGAGCGCCGCATTATGGCCACAACCTCCAAACCCGCGACCGCGCGCAAGCCGAACGCTGCATTCATGAAGCCCCTGACCCCCAGCGCCGACCTGGCCGCCGTCATCGGCTCGGAAGCCGTGCCGCGTACCGAGGTCACCAAAAAGATCTGGGAATACATCAAGAAGCACAACCTGCAAGATGCCAGCAACAAGCGCAACATCAACGCCGATGCCAAGCTGCGCCCGATCTTCGGTAAAGATCAGGTCACGATGTTCGAACTGACCAAGCTGGTCAACGCACATCTGAAGTAAGCAGGCAAAGGGCGTACCCCGTACGTCCCTGCCTTCATATCGTCGCGACGCCCCGGTTCATTCCTGGGCGAGCTCGCCTCCCCAGCGCAGCTTTCTCTCACCGCGACAGCCACGCCACAACCTCACCGGCATGGCCTGATTCCCCACACCAGCGTTTCCCGAAAGCCAAGCCTGGCGCGCCTCTTCAGGCAGTTGGCATGTTCGACAAAGCAAAAGGCCGGCATATGCCGGCCTTCTGTTTGACCACCTACCCTCAGGCGTAGGTGGTCGGCGCGGAGCCTTCCAGCAGCGACAGCCAGCCTTTGATCAAGCGATACAACACCCAGATCACAGTCGCGGCCAGGCCGATCCAGCCGATGAAGATGAGCGTCGCGATGCCGCTGATGGCCAGCCAAAGCAGGGCCCACCAGAAGGTACGCAGCAACCAGTCGAAATGAGCGGCATAGACGGTACCTGCGGCGTCGGAGCGCTTCAGGTACATCAGCACTACGGCTGCCAGCGTGGCGATGCCCAGGAAACCGCTCGTCAGGAAGCCCAGGGCGTACAAGCCGTAGGCAACGTGGGTCAACGTGCGCAGGTCTAACGTCGTTCCGGGCACGGGGGTCTGGGGATCACTCACGATAACGCTCCAACGAATTGACTCGGTCAATCTTACCGCACAAAGCTACCCCGCCCACGCCCGTTGTTATTTGTGCACATTCAATGCTGGCGCGGCTCGCAGCCTGATTGACGGTCCGCAACCGCACGCCAAAAAGGCCTGGCGGCGCGCAGCCGCGGCGACAGCCTTCTACCTCATCGCGCAACCAGACAAAAGAAAAAACCCCGCAGCGCGAGCTGCGGGGTTCTTGGAATCAAAGCCTGACAATGACCTACTTTCACGGACGTCCGTCCACTATCATCGGCGCAAAGGCGTTTCACTGTCCTGTTCGGGATGGGAAGGAGTGGGACCACCTTGCTATTGTTGTCAGGCGTAACTGCTTGAGTGTGTGCCCTATCGGGGCAAACGCTCCAATTCTGCCGGGAGACCGATGCACGGGCCTGGAGCGGACTCGACAGGCGCCCGCAATGGGCTCTCACAAAAGACAAAACCCCACAGGGGTTACCTGTGGGGTTT